>JBBSAP010000006.1:0-69400 GCA_038252165.1 Bacteroidales bacterium
CTTCAGGGATTCAGTGAGATATCACCAGTGATTGTTAAGGATGGCATTATGTTTTGTTCCGACAGGAGACTGAGCGGAGTTATTGACCGCACCTCTTTTGACGACCGCAGACTTTACAGCATATTTATCGCGGAAAAGAAGGATACTGCCGACTGGCGCAGGCCAATAGCTGTAAAAAGCGAAAGGTCCGCCCAGTTCAATATCGGTCCGCTATGTATTGGCCCTGACGGGAAAACCGTTTATTTCACAAGCGAAATTAAAACCGGGGTCCCTTCAAAAAGCAGGAAGTTCAGGAATCATAGCGGCATCTTTACAGCTGAGCTTAACGGTTTGCAGCTGATTTCAATCGAACCTTTTAAATATAACAGCCTTCAATACAACATAGGCCAGCCTTCAATAAGCGCCGACAGAAGATTCCTCTACTTTGCCTCCGATATGCCGGGGGGACAGGGAGGATCCGACATATGGTTCAGCGAATCAGTAAACGGGGAATGGAGTGCGCCCGTTAATCTGGGAGCAAAAGTGAACTCATCGGGAACAGATAATTATCCGTGTTTACACCCTTCAGGGAAACTCTATTTCACTTCCAATCGTCCGGGAGGAATGGGAGGCCTTGATGTGTATTATTCCGATAATGTTGACGGTTCATGGGAGCCACCGGTCAGGCTTCCTGAACCCATAAACTCACGTTCAGATGATTTTGCTTTTGTTGCCCTGCCCGATCTCCAGAAAGGCTATTTCGCATCAAACAGGCGAAGGAATGATGATATTTACGAATTTACAACAACAATAATCAGGAAGGCTTCATGCGATACCCTCGAGATTAATAATTACTGCTATGAATTCATTGAGGAGAATGCAGTGAAATATGATACAATGCCTTTTAAATTTGAATGGAGATTCGGTGATGGCAAGATGTCAACAGGACGAATTGTGGAACATTGTTACGAAGGACCTGGCAAATACCTTGTTCAGCTTGATGTCACAAATCTTGTCACTAAGGAAGTGAAGCTGAATGAAAAATCCCAGATGCTTTTAATTGAGGATATCCAACAGCCTTATATTTCTTGCGCCAATGATGCTGATGCAGGAGGTGCGATAAAATTCAGCGCTGACAGTACCAACCTCCCGGTCTGGGATATTTCGCAGTATTACTGGAATTTTGGTGATGAAACAATTTCAATGGGAAAGAATGTGGAAAAGTCATACAATCGTCCCGGAACATATAATGTCCAGCTTATAGTATCAACAAAACCAGGGCAGGATGGAATTATAAGGGAAGCATGTGTTTCAAAGAATATCACAATAAAACGGAAACCCTGAAAAATATTAAATACCATTATACCAATTCATGAAAGTTAATACTGCAATATTGAAAACTATAATGTTCCTGATGTTTTCCCTGGCACTGTTTAAAGGTGGTGAGATCTTTGGACAGGCAGTTCCGGGGAAAGATGAAAATATCCCTTTCCTTGTCACTTTTGGCAAAAATGGGGAGACTTCATGGGGAGACGATGATTTCAATTCGATATTCTTCTTCACTATTCCAAAGGATTTTAACAGGCAGTTTTATATCAAGGTGTTTGATCCGGATTGCGGAGGTGAGTATGATGAGATTCAGGGTTTGTTTGATACCAAAACAATGTTCTCGGTTTATGGAGGAAAAGGTGTCGATCCTGATAAGAACATTTCATCAAGAGGTCTGAAGAACTCCGATAATTACAAGCAGGGAAACCTTCTGGCATCAAGGGTATTCGGAAGTGAAAGCACGTATGATAACAAGTATTACTCCTTCGGACCATTCAACCCCACTGAAGGTGATTATAATGAAAAATGGAAAAGTTATATTTTCAAAATCGTATGTGAAGGCATATCGGGTGATGACGGGAATTTATACAGGTATTTTCTTAGTCGTGATGCAAACAGTGAACTTGCCATTGAAGGAGCAAATGCGTTCACTTATGAATATACGTTCAGGATGTGGAACGATAATAAAAGTGTTTCACACATTTATCCTTATGTCGATACCGGGATAGTTTCGATAAAGGAGAGGAACTTTGACTGGGACGATGATGGAGTGATCCTGGTCGTTTCAACCTACAAGCAGGGGGTACCGGTTGGAGTGTCAAATGAGAATGATGAAAAAATTCAGATAATACCCGTTGAAGAAGCCGAGATTGGAAAATCGCTTGATTTCCAGTTTCATAAGAAACAAGAATATTTAGTAAAGAATAATAACGTAGTAGTTTCACTTGAAAACCAGCGCGGCGATGCCCTTCAGTTCTTCAGTTCACCAATCGGAGGTGTGCCGGTTTATCAGCCTGCGATAAACATTAAGAAAACTAAAAGATAGGGAAACCATAAATGATGTATTTCTTTCAGAAAATCAGGATCAGCACCCTGGTGTGCTTCTTTATACTGACACAGGTATCGTTTGGTCAGTCTTACCGGTTCAGGAATTATGGTGCCGGGAACAACCTTCCGAGTGAAGTTATTTATACTCTCATCCAGGATAACAGCGGTTATCTCTGGGTCGGGACCACTGAGGGGCTTTCACGGTTTGACGGATTCGGTTTCTACAATGTACAATTTCCTGATTCCCTGGCCGGACGTTATCCGACTGTATCAATTAAAGACAAGAAGGGAAATCTCTGGTTCGGATGCAATGACGGAACGCTTTTTCATTCTTCGGGACGGATTCTTGAAAAAACCTCACTGCCCGGTGCATCGGGAACAGGAATAAGTTCAATACTGGAAGGCTCTGATGGAAAACTTTATGTGATTGCCCAGAGAAAACCTGTTTTCAGGATCGATCCGGCAAAGCCTGCAGAAGCAGAAATGATCTCTTTCAGCCCTGACCCTGTAATTTTTTCAGCGGCCTTTACATATACCGGCGAATTGCTTTTCGGAACCCAGGAAAACATTATGATCTGCAAAATTGAGGGAGACTCGCTTGTCACAAAAGGAATTGTAGAGGGGTTTGATTATTCGAGAGTAATGTCAATACACCGGATGAAATCCGGATCAGGATTTATAATTGGAACTGATGGTAATGGAGTATTCAGCTTTAAATCTACCGGAAATAATGGGATCTTATCCCGTTTCGGTGGTTTTCCGGGACTTGAGACCATTACTGTGAAATCAATCACAGAGGATTCACAAAATAATATATGGATATCGACAGGAGCGACAGGTGCTGTAAAAATGAAGTTAATGAGCAACCCCGATTCAATTGTTTCGGTCCAATACCTCGATAAAACTTCAGGGCTTTCGGGCGATCTTGTACTGACTGTCTTTGAAGATGCTGAGCAGAACATCTGGATGGGCTTCAATGGCAACGGGCTTTCAATTTTAACTTCCGATTCGTTTGAGTTCTATGTCCCCGGTAAAAACGATCAACCTAAAAGCATAATCTTTTCTGGAAAGCTGGGAGAGGATTATCTTCTGGGAACTCCTGCAGGGTTCTACATTTTTAAACCGGGAGAGGGTAAAGCAGTGTCGTTCACCTCTAAACCTGTCCAGGCGGGACGTAATGAGATTAACGCGTATTATATTGACGACAATGATAACCTTTGGATCGGGACAAAAGGTTCCGGTCTATTTATGAAACCATTGAAAGGAGAAATAATCCCGTTCTACAAATCAGGTGACACCGGAGCTGACAATATTACAAGCATCAGAATATCAGGCGATAACATATGGCTTTCAACAATTAACGGTGTCCGTATAGTATCGCGTCAGACCAAAGCATTGAAAAAGAGTTACGGTAATAATGACGGCCTTCCTCATAACTATATAAACCAGATCCTGCTTATGGAAGATGGAAGTGGTTATATCGCCACAGAGAGTGACAGACTTTGCAGGATTGATATAGACTCGGGTTTATTTTACTTTGGTGCGACAATGTATGGTACACTTCTGAATAACGTTCTCGCGCTGGCAAAAGACAGCAAAGGAGCTTTATGGGCGGCAACGGAAGGCAATGGTGTTTTTGAGTGTTATAACGATTCTGTGAAATCACACAACACTGCAAACGGATTGCTATCAAACTATACATACAGTATATTTGCGGATAAAGACGACAATATCTGGATAGGGCATGAGAGGGGTATCTCGAGATACGATAAGCAAACCGGAATTACAAAAGTATACAGTACTGATTTCGCTAATGGCGGAAAATGTAATGAAGGTGGCATTTACGAATCTCCCGACGGAAAAATATTCATCGGGACAACTGAAGGTGTTATAATATATGACAGGCTGAAGGATCAGAAAGCCCATACCGCTCCTGTCAACAATATTAACTCGGTAATTATAAATGATGTTGAATATCCTTACCAGGCCTCCTATTCCCTCCCTTACAAAAAACGCTATAATGTCAGGGTGAGTTTTACAGGTATTAACTTCAGTAATCCTGAAAAAGTATATTACAGCACCTTCCTTGAGAATTATGACACAGACTGGTCCAAAACATCTGTTTCACGGGAAGTCACATATAATCTGAGCGATGGTAAGTACACATTCAATCTGGTGTCAGTGAATGAGGATGGACAGACACAGGAGAATCCGCTTGCGTTTGAGATCAATATTAAGAAACCGGTATGGAGAACATGGTGGTTTATCCTGTCTCTTCTGGGAATTGCTGCAGGGATTGTGACCGTGATTATCCGTGAACGTGAGAAAGCACAGAAGAAGATCCAGGAGTATCTTGAGACCGAGCTGGAGGCAAGGACCAAGGTTGTAATGAAGCAGAAATCTGAGCTTGAAATCCAGAATCTTGAAATAACCGATAGCATTAATTATGCAAGGAGGATCCAATCCAGCATCCTGCCTGATCTTAAACGGTTGAAGGAGCATTTCAGGGAGGCTTTTGTGATGTTTTATCCGCGTGATATTGTCAGCGGTGATTTTTACTGGTTTGACAAGCTCGACGATGATAAGTTCGTTCTTGTTTGTGCCGATTCGACAGGCCACGGGGTGCCTGGTGCATTCATGTCGATGATCGGCTCGACACTCTTGCAGGATATCGTTTCAAGGCAGCGAATAACAAAACCGTCGGAAATCCTTACAATGCTCGATAAGCAGATATTCTCCACGCTGAACCAGAATCTTGAGATAGGAGTATCAAATGACGGGATGGATATAATTGTTTGTGAGTTTACACTTAAGAACAGGCATGTGAGGTTCGCTTCAGCCATGAGGCCTGTTCTTATTGTGATGGGTGGCGAATCGTATTATATTAAGGGCAACAGGGCTTCAGTCGGAGGACAGACGGTTTCAGAAAAATATTTTGATGACCAGGAGTATTATCTTAATGAAGGCGATTCAATCTATTTGTTCACAGACGGACTGCCTGATCAGTTTGGAGGATCAGAAGGAAAAAAAATGAAGATTGCACGTTTAAAGAAATTCATCGAAGATAACCACACTTTGCCGGTTGACCAGCAGGAAGAGGCTATTGCAAAGTTCTACATGGAATGGAAAGGTAATTATGAGCAGGTTGATGACATCCTGCTTATGGGAGTGAAAGTTTAGGCAGGGTTACTCTTTGTAGACACCTGGAAAGTAAACCGGTATCAATGAGGTTGTAGCTGTATTGCTTGAATTATCTGCTCTGTCCTTTATATAAAAATCATATCTGATCGTATCTTCCTGAGTAAAGAAAAGGTAAAAAAAGATAACGGAAATGTCGCCTTGTAATATTTTATTCTGTCCGGCTCTTTCCATATAGGGGATCCTGAACCCTGTTGGAGCAAAAGGATCATCAGCAGGAGCAGGAGATAACTTACCATTATTCACCCTGTAGAGGTTGACAAAAAGATTGATTGTATCGGCTTCCGCGGTTTCATCAGGAACATTAAGGCCAAGATCGCCATCGCCATCCTCAAAGTAGAATTTGAGCTTCCCCCCCATGATCCGGTTCCCCAGTAAATCGGTCGTATCAAAAACCGTAAAGCTTGTATATTCAATCCGCGGTTCAGGCGGTAAAGTCTCTATTTTTCCGCATGAAGCCAGGGCAACAATTGAAAAAAACACTAATACCGGGATAACTTTAATTTTCATCGGCAGCACATTATACATTTCTTTTGCACAAAAACCACACCAAAGTAAGTTATTTTTTTCTGAAAAATATTCGTATCGGCACGCCTGAAAAATCAAATTTCTCCCTCATCCTGTTTTCAACATATCTTCTGTAAGGCTCTTTGATGTACTCGGGGAAATTGCAGAAAAATGCAAATGAAGGTGTATAAACAGGCAATTGGGTTACGTACTTAATCTTGATAAATTTTCCCCTTACCGAGGGAGGAGGATTATTATGAACTATATCAAGAAGGACATCATTCAGCTCAGAAGTGGGTATCTTCCTGTTCCTGTTATTGTTTACCAGGTCCACTGATTCAAGGATCCTGTGAATGCGCTGCTTGTTTGTAGCGGAGATGAAAAGCACAGGATAGTCATTAAAGGGAGCTGTTTTGCTGCGTATATCCTTTTCAGTCTGAAGTGCGGTATTGTTCTCTTTTTCAATAAGATCCCACTTGTTGACGAGTATGATCATCCCCTTGTTGTTTTTCAGGATAAGTGAAATTATGTTCAGGTCCTGGGCTTCAATACCCCTCGTGGCATCAATCATAAGCAGACATATATCGGAGCTCTCGATTGTCCGCACTGCTCTCATTACCGAGTAGAACTCGATATCTTCGCTTACTTTAGCTTTTTTCCTTAATCCTGCAGTATCGACGAGAAGAAAATCGTGATTGAACTTGTTGTACCTGGTGTATATTGAATCGCGTGTGGTTCCTGCAAGGGGAGTGACAATGTTCCGTTCCTCTCCCAGCAATGAATTTACAAGAGATGATTTGCCGACATTCGGCCTGCCAACGATAGCAACTCTCGGGATTTCAGGCACTTCATCAATGGGTTGATCGGGAAGGTCTTTCACTATCTGATCGAGAAGATCCCCGGTTCCGCTTCCATTTATTGAGCTAAGAGGAAAATAATCGCCAAGGCCGAGCTTGTAGAATTCGGTGGCATCAGCCAACCGTTCGTTGTTATCAATCTTGTTGACCACCAGGATAACTTTCTTGCCTGTTCTCCTCAGGAGGTCAGCCACTCCGGAATCAAGATCGTGAATACCTGTCGTTACATCTACCATGAAGAGAATAATATCAGATTCGTCAATAGCCAACAAAACCTGCTTGTTTATCTCCTCTTCGAAAATGTCATCAGAGTTCCTGACATAACCTCCTGTGTCAATTACAGAAAAATTGATCCCGTTCCAGAGACAGGTGCCATAATTCCTGTCGCGTGTGACACCGCTTATCTCATCAACGATCGCTTCCCTCGATTCGGTCAACCTGTTGAAAAGGGTCGATTTCCCAACGTTGGGTCTGCCTACTATGGCTACAATTCTACTCATATTCAAGATTAATTGTGATTGCAGATTATCGATTCCGGAATTAAAATCCGCAATCACAAATGTGCAATCTGCACTTTATTGATTACCTGTATCCGAATCTCTTTAGTTCCTGAGTCTTATCCCGCCAGTCCTTTGTGACTTTTACGTACAATTCCAGGAATACTTTCTTCCCAAAAAAATCTTCCATATCGAGGCGGGCTTCTGTCCCCGTTTTTTTCAATTTTTCTCCCTTGTGCCCGATGACAATGCCTTTTTGACTGTCACGCGTAACATGGATCAATGCTCTGATCCTTATTATGCTCTCTTCGTCCCTGAAGCTTTCTATTTCCACCTCCGCAGAATAAGGTATCTCCTTCTGATAATTCATCAGGATCTTTTCCCTTATTATTTCCGAGGCAAAGAACCTCTCATATTTGTCAGTAAGCTGATCCTTTGGAAAATAAGGAGCACCTTCGGGCAGCTTGCTGACTATGGCGTTCAACAGAATATCAAGATTAAACTCTTTCAGTGCTGAAACCGGTATTATGGGTGAACCGGGGAACTTAATTTCCCATAACCCTGCAATCCGTTCAAGATCCTGCTGGTTGCTCAGGTCTATCTTATTTATTGCAACTATCACAGGGATCTCCGATTCCCTTATCCTTGCGGTGTATCCGGTTTCATCTTCAGTTTTTTCAGTGACATCGGTCACATAAAGTATAATATCAGCATCATTAAGGGCAATGTTGACAAAAGTCATCATTGACTCCTGAAGCTTGTACTTTGGTTTCAGTATACCGGGGGTGTCGGAATAGACTATCTGAAAATCATCTCCATTGACAATGCCCATTATCCTGTGGCGTGTGGTCTGAGCTTTTGAGGTAATTATTGAAAGCTTCTCACCAACAAGGGCATTCATTATTGTTGATTTTCCAACATTAGGATTTCCCAGAATATTTACAAAACCAGATCTGTGACTCATTTTCCCCGGTTAAAATACTCCCCTTTTAAGCATGCTGATTTCCTTGTCGTTAAGGAATCTCCATTTACCTCTGGGCAGGTTTTTCTTCGTCAATCCTGCAAAATAGACCCTGTCAAGTTTTTTAACCTTGTACCCAAGTTTCTCAAAGATCCTTCTGACGATCCTGTTCTGGCCTGAGTGGATCTCAATGCCTATTTGCGTTTTGTCGTCAGCATCTGCATACGATACTGCATCCGTTGCTATTATCTCTCCGTCAATCTCGACACCTTCGGTAAGCAGGGTAAGATCATTCCTGGTCACCGCCTTGTCGAGGAATACATGATATATCTTTTTTCTTTTGTATCGGGGATGGGTAAGTTTGCCTGTAAGGTCTCCATCGTTTGTCAGAAGCAGGACACCTGTGGTAGCTTTGTCGAGGCGTCCAACGGGATAGACCCTTTCAGTACATGCACCGCCAATAATGTCAAGAACGGTCTGTTCGGCATGGGGATCCTCAACTGTAGTTACATAGCCCCTGGGTTTGTTCATCAGAATGTACACTTTTTTTTCCGCACTCAGCCTCTTGTTTTTAAACCTTATTTCATCACTCACTGTAACTTTCGTCCCAAGATCAGTAACCACCTTGCCATTCACCGTTATTGAGCCATTGGTGATCAGCTCATCTGCCTCTCTTCGAGAACAGACACCGCTATGGGCAATAAATCTGTTGAGCCTTATTTTCTCCTCATCTGCTTTCCGGATTTTAAGCCCCGGCTTTTCTTTTCCTGCCCCCGGCTGACGGACAGGCTTCCTGTGTTCCATATAGTTTTTATTCAGGCTCCAAAGGTACAATTATTTGACAATATTATGATTTCGGGTTATTTTTGCACCTTTGCTTCATTAAAATTCAAGTCAATGTCATTAATAAAATCTATATCGGGAATCAGGGGAACAATTGGCGGGAAACCTGGTGAAAGCCTCACACCTGTCGATATTGTAAAATTTGCTTCGGCTTATGGAACCTGGCTTGGCCGAAGGCATAACAACAAGAAGCTTATGGTTGTTATCGGCCGTGATGCAAGAAGATCGGGAAACTTGGTCAGCAATCTTGTTGTTAACACCCTGAGAAGCCTTGGAATTGATGTAACTGATATAGGTTTGGCGACAACCCCGACGGTTGAGCTGGCTGTTACCGGAACAGCTGCGGATGGCGGAATTATAATAACAGCAAGTCATAATCCGGCTGAGTGGAACGCACTGAAACTGCTTAACGAGAGGGGTGAATTCCTGTCCTCTCTTGATGGTATTGATCTCCTGAATATTGCAGAATCGGAGGATTTCAACTTTGCCCAGCTTGACGATATCGGATCTTATGTTCATGATGATTCGTGGGGACAGGTCCACATAGATCAGGTGCTGGCACTTGAAATGATGGACCGTGAAGCAATAAGTGCGGCTGATTTTAAAGTGGCCATTGACTGTGTAAACTCCGTCGGAGGAATTATTGTCCCTGCTCTCCTTAAATCGCTGGGAGTTATGAAAGTGGCCGGGATAAACACAACGCCGGACGGTAATTTTGCACATAACCCTGAACCGCTTCCACAAAATCTCACCCAGATTTCTTCACTGACAGTGAGGACAAAGTCTGATGTCGGATTTGTTGTTGATCCCGATGTGGACAGGCTTGCAATTATTTGTGAGGACGGATCGATGTTCGGAGAGGAGTACACTCTGGTTGCAGTTTCAGATTATATACTGGGCAAGAATCCGGGTAACACTGTATCCAATCTTTCTTCGACAAGAGCACTGAAAGATGTGACTGAAAAACATGGGGGCCATTACTTTACCGCAGCAGTGGGTGAAATAAATGTTGTGGAGGAGATGAAAATACGGCAAGCCGTTATCGGTGGTGAAGGAAACGGGGGCGTTATTTATCCTGTACTCCATTACGGAAGGGATGCGATTGCCGGCATAGCGCTATTCCTTTCACATTTGGCGAAAAGCAGGATGAAATGCTCTGAGCTTAGGAAAACTTATCCTGATTACTATATAGCAAAGAAGAAGCTTGAGCTTCCTTCCGGTTTCGATTTCAAGACTTTACTTGATGATTTACGGAAACAGTTCAGAGATCATGAGATTGACGAAAGAGATGGCATGAGGATTGAACACCGCGATGGCTGGGTCCAGATCCGCAAATCCAATACCGAGCCGGTAATTAGAATTTATGCGGAAGGCAGAACTGTGGACGAAGCTGAAAATCTTGCCGATACCGTTATTGCTTTTGTTAAAAAAGTCAAATAGATTTCTTTTTTATCCAGAGTTCCGGAATAAAAATAACATGATGAGTGTCTTTAAACCGTAAGGCGAAGATCCGTAAAGCTTAAAAGATGTTAAATATTTTTAGGGGTAAAGTTCATTTAAATACTTTTACAGGGATTACAGTTCGGGAAACTTAAAAAAAATAAAGAATAATTTTTATGAAAAAATCAGTTATCATCGCAGGCATTGTTGCTTTAGTGGCAATAATTATCCTGATCGCTATCGGAAGGGCAGCAAAGAAGAAAGATATAGCCAATCTGTACGTAGAAGCAAAAAAGGGTCTGTTTGAGGTAGTGGTTTCCACCACTGGTGAGCTTCAGGCTGAAAACTCAGCGGATATAAAAGGCCCCGATTTTACGCAGAGCAGGCAGCTCAGGGCAGCAGATATAAAAATAACTGATTTGGTCCCGGAAGGAACACAGGTTAAGGAAGGAGATTTTATTGCCACTCTCGACAGGACATCTTTTGACAATACTCTTAAGGATGAGCTTGAGAGGCTTGTCACCCAGGAAGCCAATCTCGAGGTTAAAATGCTTGACACTGCAGTTACTCTAAGTGATCTTCGCGATAATATCAAGAACCTTAAGTTTTCGGTTGAAGAGGCAGATATAACACTTGAACAATCGAAATTTGAGCCTCCGACAACAATCAGACAGGCAGAGATTTCCCTCGACAAGGCTAAACGTTCACTCGAACAGGCAATTAAGGGATATTCTCTGAAAATAGAACAGGCAAGATCCGATATGAAGACAATTAAGTTCAACCTTTCGGAACAACGGCAGAGAGTATCGGATCTTCAGACAATATTGTCAAAATTCACCATTTATGCACCAGCGGATGGGATGGTTATTTATAAAAGAGACAGGACAAATGCAAAAAGAAAGGTAGGATCATCTATATCACCATGGGATAATGTTGTTGCAACACTGCCGGATATGTCATCGATGATTTCCAAAACATATGTCAATGAGATTGATGTAAGTAAGGTAAAGGTCGGACAAAAGGTTGAACTTTTAGTAGATGCTTTTCCTGATAAATCCTATACAGGGGTGGTTGCATCAGTTGCAAATATTGGTGAACAGCTGCCGAATACCGATGCAAAGGTGTTCGAAGTGGTGATCAAGCTTAACGGGTCCGATCCTATACTGAAACCTTCAATGACAACCGGCAACCAGATTGTTACCAAGACGATTGAGGATGTTATATATGTTCCGCTCGAGAGCATTCAGCTAGGCGCCGACAGTATTCCGTTTGTTTACACAAAGAAAGGGAACAAACAGGTTGTTGTGACCGGGGAGGCGAATGAAAACAATGTTGTGATTGAGCAGGGACTGGAACCCGGAACCGTAATATATCTTAGTACTCCCGGGAATGCTGACAGATTCAAGCTTGTGGGGCAGGATCTGATTGCCGTGAACCAGGAACGTGTAAAAGCAAGGAGAGAAGAGGAAAGGAAAGCAAATGAAGGGGCTGCAAAGGCTAACAACCGCCAGGGATTTCCTGGGGGTAGGGAGGGAATGACACCTGAAATGATGCAGAGAAACCCGGAGTTGAGACAGAGAATGCAGAATATGCAAAGAGATACCTCTGCCAGGCGCAGGAATTCGAACCAGCAGGGGCAGGGTGGGCAGACACCTCCTCCGGGATCACCAAATATGAATCAAAACTAATTTTTAAACACTTGAGTTATGTTTAAATTCTTCTTAAGATATTTTCACGACATAGAAATTGCCGTTGAATCTATAGTTTCGAACAAGATGAAATCGATGCTTACGGCACTCGGTATAATATTCGGGGTTGCTGCAGTTATTGCAATGCTTGCAATCGGAAAAGGAGCCAAGCAGGAAATCATGGAACAGATGAAAATGGTAGGAGTTAATAACATTCTCATCAATCCGATAGTGCAGGATCAGAGTTCCTCAAGTTCTGATGAAACAGAAAAACAGACAAAGAAATTCTCGAGAGGTTTGAGCATGCTCGATGTTGAGGCCATTCGTGAAACGCTGCCGTCAGTTAAGCGCATTAGTCCTGAAATCTCATTCAACTCTGTCGCAATGATGAACGGAGTTAAATATACCGCCAAACTTGTGGGTGTTTCAAACGATTATTTCTACCTTTATAATCTGCCCCTGGTTTCAGGGACATTTTTTAACGACTACCAGGAAGAGAACGGAATACAGGTTTGCATAATTGGTGCAAATATCCGGGCAAAATTCTTCAGCAAGATTGAACCTATAGGACAATACATAAAGTTTAACGGGATATGGCTCAAAGTTATTGGCGTTCTGCAAAAAACAAATGTCAGTCTGACCGGATTTGAAGAAAAGGGTGTAAATGTTTACAACGATAATATTTATATCCCGATCCAGACAATGCTCCTCAGATATCAGAACAGGGCACTGGTCAATACAAAACTGGCATCTGAAGCTTCTTCAAATATAATGATTATGGGCGGACCAGGCGGTATGTCGCGCGTTGTGGTCAGCAGCTCTAATGCCACTACAGATTCTGAGACAAATTATAATCAGCTCGACAGGATTGTTGTTCAGGTTGCAGAAACGGAACAGCTTAACGCAAGTACTGAAATTCTAAGCCGCATGCTTATCAGGCGTCATACAAACGTTAAGGATTTTGAGATCACCGTTCCCGAGCTTCTTCTGAAACAACAGGAAAGGACAAAGGATATCTTCAATATTGTACTTGGTGTAATAGCAAGTATTTCCCTGCTTGTGGGAGGAATAGGAATCATGAACATAATGTATGCCTCTGTGATGGAGAGAATAAAGGAAATAGGTACCAGGATGGCCATTGGTGCCAAAAAAATGGATATTGTTGTCCAGTTCCTTTCCGAAGCCGTGCTCATCAGTGTCACCGGCGGTTTTATCGGAATATTCCTGGGATTCGTTATGGCTAAGCTGATAGAACAGATCGCAGGCATTACGACCATAGTAACATTCTTTTCCATATTTGTTGCTTTCGGAGTGTCCGCGGCAGTCGGAGTAGCTTTTGGATATCAGCCGGCAAAGAAAGCATCTGAAAAAGATCCTATTGAATCATTAAGATACGAATAAAATATTAAAAATGAAGAAGTTATTATTATTAGCAACAATAAGCTTGCTTTTGGTTCCATTTCAGAATGCAAATTCACAGGAATTAAAAAAACTCACTCTGGAAGATGTTTTAAAACTGGCAGAGGAGCAATCACCAAATGCTCTGATGGCTAAAAACAGATTCCGGGCGAGTTACTGGCAATACCGGACATTCAAAGCCGAATACAGACCCTCGCTGACCCTTACCGGAACAACCCCGTATTACAGCACGGCATTTGAAAGAGTCTGGAATTCACAGGATAGTAAATGGGATTATAAGTCTACCAACGTACTTCGTAACCTGGGATCGCTGGCTTTGTCACAGAATATTGGCTTAACAGGCGGGACAATCTCTTTAAATTCAGATCTGACACTTGAAAATGATTTTGAAAGAGATGCACGTAATTATATCACTGTTCCCATTAGCATTGGATTGGTTCAACCTTTATTCAGATATAACTCACTGAAATGGCAGAAAAAAACTGAACCACTTAAATATTCAGCAGCCAAACAGACATATCTTTCTAATATAGAAGGTGTTCATACGCAGGCTGTTATGAGTTTTTTCTCGCTGGCCCTGGCACAGAGCAACAGGCAGATCTCGGAGATGAACTTTGCAAATGCGGATACACTCTATAAGATAGCACAAGGAAGGTATGAGCTTGGAACCATAGCTGAAAACGAGTTGCTCGAACTCCAGCTTTCATGGCTTAATACGGAAACAAACAGGAAAGAGGCAGAGATGAACCTGAGAGACAGGCAGATCAGACTGAAATCATTTCTTGGCTTCAATGAAAATGTACGTCTGGAGCTGATCCTGCCGACTGAAATTCCTCAATTGCAGGTGAATTCACTGGAAGTTCTTGAACTGGCAAAGGCCAATAACCCTGAACTGATTAACCAGCAGCTTACTGTAATGATAGCCCAGAGCAATGTCGCCCAGGCTAAGGCCGAAAAGGGGCTGAATGCGAATCTTATAGCATCTTATGGTACAAGGGATCAGGACAAGGATTTTCCTCTGGCATACTCGAACTCAAGCCAGCAGCAGAACATTAGGCTGGGAATAACAGTACCGATCCTTGACTGGGGCCTTGGCCGTGGAAGATATAAAGTAGCAACATATAACCTCGACCTTGCCCAGGTTACGGCAGATCAGGCTCTGGTTGACTTTGAACAAAACCTTATTCTCGATGTCGAGCAGTTCAACCTTCAGAAGGCTCAGGTTGCAGTTGCAGCCAAATCAGATACTGTAGCCATGAGGATGTATGAAGTTACAAAACAGAGGTTTCTCATTGGCAAGATAGCGATTCTCGAGCTGAATAATGCGGACACAAAAAAAGACTCGAACAGGAGAGCTTTTATTCAGGCTTTGCAGAACTACTGGAACTATTATTACAACATCCGCAGTCTCGCACTGTACGATTTTCTTAACAGGAAACCTCTTGAAACTGAGTTCGAAAAACTACTTGAATAAAAGGGACATCATTCTTTTTTGAGATAGGGACTTTGCATACAAAGTCCCTATTATTTTATAAATGTTTTTTACAAAAATTTAATATCTTTGCGCCTCATTAAAGAATATTCTGAAAAAATACCTCAACAATTCAAAATAGAAACAAATGCAAAACAAAGCGGTTATTACGATTCTGGCGATTGCACTTGCACTGGTTTGTGTCTACCAGCTGTCATTCACAGGTGCAACTTATAAAGTCAGGAAAGATGCACGGAAATATGCAAAGGGCGATCTGGTTAAACAGAACAAGTATACTGATTCGATCGCTTCATTGCCCAAGGAAAAATGGAGTTACCTTGGTTATACATTCAAGGAAGTTCAGAAAAAGGAGATGAATCTCGGCCTTGACCTTAAAGGCGGGATGAACGTCATTCTTGAGGTATCAGTTGAAGATATTTTAAAAGCTCTTTCGAACTATAATACCGACAAAACATTTGCACAGGCGCTTGCAACGGCAAAAGCGCAGTATCAAACCCAGTCAGGAAGTGATTACCTTAATCTCTTCGGCAGGGCTTTCGAGGAGATCGACCCCAACGCAAAGCTGGCTGCAATATTCGGAACAGTTGAGCTCCGCGACAGGATCAATTTTAATTCTTCAAATCAGGATGTTCTTAAAGTTCTTGACAAAGAGGTGGAAAGTGCCATATCAAATGCATTTAATATTCTCCGTACAAGGATAGACCGGTTTGGTGTAGTTCAGCCGAACATTACACAACTCTCAACCAGAGGGCGTATTCTTATTGAGCTTCCGGGACAGGAGGATCCCAAACGCGTAAGAGAACTTCTTCAGGGTACTGCCAATCTCGAATTCTGGGAGACATATGAGAATAGTGAGGTTATCAGCTATCTGATCCAGGCTAATAATGAATTACGCGAAATTCTTGCCAGTACATCGAAAAAAGATACTACAAAAATACTTCCGGCTGTTACGGCTGCTGCCGACACTTCAAAGACAAGTCAGTCGCTCGAAGAACTTATAAGCAAAGATACGGCTAAGGCTGAAGCAGAAACCCGTGAAGAGTTCAATCTTCAAAATCCTTTATTCGGGCTCCTTAATCCGCGTGTTGATGAGCAGGGACAACCTTTGCCTTCTTCCATGATAGGACTTGCAGCAGGTATCGATACAATGCAGGTTAATAAATATCTTGGAATGCCCCGGATCAAGTCACTTTTCCCTCGTGATCTTAGATTTGCGTGGAGCCAGAATCCATATAAATATGACCCTACAAAATCGCTTTATGAACTTCATGCAATAAAAATCACAACACGTGACGGCAGGGCTCCGCTATCAGGTGATGTCATTACAGGAGCAAGGCCCTCCTCCGGTGTTACAGGTTCAGAGGTAAAGGTAGATTTCTCAATGAATTCCGAAGGGGCTAAAACATGGGCCAGGCTTACCCGTGAAAATGTTAATCGCTGCATTGTGCTGCTTCTCGATGGTTATGTCCGTTCTTACCCCAGGGTTGTTAATGAAATAACAGGAGGAAGTACCGAGGTGACCGGAGATTTTACAATTGACGAAGCAACCGACCTTGCAAACATTCTTAAATCGGGGAAAATGCCTGCTCCTGCAAAAATTGCATCCGAGACAGTAGTTGGCCCGAGTCTGGGTAAAGAAGCTATTCATTCGGGCTTGATATCGTTCGTAATAGCCTTTTTTATAGTTCTCCTTTATATGATCTTCTACTATAGCCGGAGTGCTGGTACAGTTGCAGATATAGCTCTGGTAGGAAATATCTTCCTGCTTATCGGTGTTTCTGCTTCTCTGGGGGCAATAATTACTTTACCGGGTATTGCAGGTATAATTCTTACAATGGGTATGTCGGTTGATGCGAACGTACTTATTTATGAAAGGATCCGTGAAGAGCTCAGGGCAGGCAAAGGGATGAAGCTGGCGATATCGGACGGTTATAAGGGAGCGATGTCAGCAATTCTCGACTCAAACATCACAACCCTGCTGACAGGTGTCGTTCTCTATGTTTTTGGTACAGGCCCGATAAAGGGATTTGCCACCACACTGGTAATAGGGATATTAACATCGCTTTTCTGTGCAATTTATGTAACACGACTGATCTATGAATGGCTGCTCAAGAGAAATGCAAAACTTTCATTCTCAATTAAAATAACTGCAAATATTCTCAAAGACACCCATGTAGATTTTATAGGCATGAGAAAAGTATTTTATGGGATCTCAGGAGTATTGATATTGATATCCATAGGTTCGATAATTACACGCGGACTTAATCAGGGTATTGACTTCTCAGGCGGACGCACATATATAGTCCAGTTTGATCAGCCGGTGAAAACTGCTGATGTCGCTGCAAACCTTACCGATGCTTTTGGAGAATCACCCCTGGTTATTACATTCGGAAATGAAAAGCAGGTCAGAATAACTACAAAATATAAAATAAATGAGCCTAGTGTTGATGATGAAGTTGAAACGGCTCTTTATGACGGACTGAAAGGCATGATTGGAAATAATGTTTCAAAGGAAGAGTTCCTCTCAAAATACAGGAGGCAATCTGAAACTGTCGGCCCGACAATAGCAACAGACATGAAAAACAGGGCTTACTGGGCTGTAGGGATCTCTCTCATCTTAATGTTCCTGTATATTTTCATGCGTTTTAAGAACTGGCAATACGGACTTGGGGCTCTCGCGTCACTTGCACACGACACGATAATTATTGTAGGTCTCTACTCACTTACCTGGGGCAGACTCCCATTTACGATGGATATTGATCAGTCGTTCATCGCAGCAATTCTGACAATAATCGGATATTCGATAAACGATACCGTTGTGGTATTTGACAGGCTGAGGGAATTTCTTCCTCTTCACAGGAAACGCCCTGTTAACGAAGTTATTAATATGGCCATGAACGATACTCTCAGCCGTACAATGAATACAGGTATGACATCATTGCTTGTACTCATTGCCATGATTTTCTTTGGCGGGGCAACAATGAGAGGGTTCCTTTTTGCGATGCTCATCGGTATTATAGTCGGTACTTATTCTTCAGTTTTCATTGCAGCACCGGTTACTTATGATGCAACAAAAAAGAAAGGGATTAAATACTAAACACCAGTATTCGTATATCAGGAGGCTGTCTCAAAAGTAAGATAATGTTTATTTAACCTTTGTGCGACTTTGTGGCGTACTTCGTGATCCTTTTTTGATACAGCCCCTTTGTTTTTGACTTCCATACGGCTGAAAGTTAAAAGAAAGATGTATGATCAAAATCTTAATGAGTATTATTTTTTCTACCTTTGCCATGGTTATGTTTTGCATTAATTGAAGCACTGTATAAATGAGCGGTCAGGAAATATTTGTCATCATCATTGTAGTCTTATTGTTATTTGGCGCTGATAAGCTGCCAGAGATAGCAAAAGGTATAGGGAAGGGAATGCGCGATTTCAGGAAAGCAACCGATGATATCAAGCGTGAGTTCGAGGAGAGCACAAGCGATATCAGAAAGGATTTTAACGAAGTCACCAGTTCAATAAACAGCCAGGTGAATGATATCTCACAGGATATCCAAAAAGATGTTAATGATATAACTGATGATCTTCAGAAAGGGGTGGACGATTTTAAAAGTGATATCGACAAGGATGTCAGTGAAGTGAAGACTAATCTTGAGAGTGAGGTAAACGAAGTGAAGGATAGTATCGGGAAGGACGTAAGCGAGGCCAAAGACAACATTGAATCAAATGCAGGTGAAAATAAAAGCACTTATAAGAGGACCATCAACGAGCCTGACGACAACTCTTATAATTATACAGACTGATTCTAGTTGCTAGTTGCTGGTTGTTGGTTGCTGGTTGCGGGTTGCTGGTTGCTGAGTGCCGGGTGTCTTGCAGGAGATGTCAGTTTTATAAGGTTGATATGATTGCTTTTGTTCACATTTGTTTTTCTGTGGCAAGAGACTTATTATAAAAGTAACGAGAAACCAGAAACAAGGAAAAAGGACCCAGTAACCAGTAACAAGGACCCAGCAACAATAACTAAATAATTAGAATTTATCCTTCAGTTCAAAATTCCCCTTAATAACAGTTATGATCAGAACTATCGGTATCACTAAATCTTATGGGGAACTAAAAGTCCTTAAGGGAATTGATATTGAAATAAAAGATAGGGAAGTGGTATCGATCGTAGGTGCCAGCGGAGCCGGAAAAACAACACTTCTTCAGATAATTGGCACCCTCGATAAACCCGATAGCGGAACAGTTATATTCAATGCTGCCGATACCGGAAGACTAAGAGGAAAAGCACTTGCGGCTTTCAGAAATTCCAATATCGGATTTGTTTTTCAGTTTCACCAGCTCCTTCCCGAATTCACAGCAATTGAAAATGTATGCATACCTGCATATATAGCCGGAAAAGGCAAAGCCGAAGCTGAAGCAAGAGCCTCTGAGTTACTTGGTTTCCTGAATCTGTCCGACAGGCTCGAACACAAGCCTTCAGAACTTAGCGGGGGAGAGCAGCAGCGTGTAGCTGTGGCGCGGGCTCTCATAAACAATCCTTCGGTCATCCTTGCTGACGAGCCTTCGGGCAACCTCGACTCTGAAAACAAGAATGAGCTTCATAAGCTTTTCTTCAGGCTCAGGGATTCATTTGGCCAGACAATTGTAATCGTTACACACGACAGACAGCTGGCCGGCATGTCGGACAGGATACTCCAGATAAAGGACGGACTGATAGTAAATGAATCCTGAGAAGTCATTCAATGGGTTATCCTGTTTTGTTCACCAGACCTTCAACGGCTCCGACTGCATTTTTTTTATTAAAGGGCTGATGTACATTTATTCAGCATTTTACCGATATACCGGGAGGCGCAAAGGGGAAAAGGATTAGCATGTTTCTACGGATAATTAAGGGGGCATAATTATTGACCATATTTCCTTAATTTTGTAATTCCAAAATTATGGGAATGAAGTTAAAAAAAGAGGTACTGAAAGAGTTTTTGGATGAGAAGGTTGATAAATATAATCGCCCTGATTTTATTCCACTTGATCCCATAAGTATTCCGCACCAATATAAAAGAAAAGAAGACATTGAGATCTCAGGCTTTTTAGCAGCTACTATTGCATGGGGTAATCGAACGATGATCCTAAGGAGCGCAAAACGTATGATGGATTTCATGGACGATTCGCCGTATGATTTCATTTTAAATCATAACGAAAACGACCTTGAAAGAATAAAGTGTGTTATTCACAGGACATTTAATTCGGCAGATTTCATATACTTCATAAAGGCACTTAAAAACATTTACAACGCATACGATGGTTTGGAGGGTATATTTAACCAGTACCAGACCAAAGATTCCTTACAATCAGCTATTCATAAATTCAGAAGCATATTTTTTGAATTGCCGCATGATAACCGTACAATGAAACATATTTCAGATCCACTAAAGGGATCGGCAGCAAAGAAATTAAATATGTATTTGAGGTGGATGATAAGGAAGGATGACAGAGGTGTTGATTTCGGCTTGTGGAAATCCATTTCTCCTTCAATTTTATCTTGTCCTCTCGATGTTCATTCCGGGAATGTTGCAAGAAAACTTGGTCTTCTTACCCGAAAACAGAACGATTCCAGAGCAGTGTCAGAATTGGACAGAATTTTACGATTATTAGACAATGAGGATCCTGCCAAATATGATTTTGCACTATTTGGCTTGGGGATATTTGAGAGATTTAGATAGTCTTCTCACCCCTGTTGAATAAATAAAATGATCTTGTAAATCAAATATTTACGAGGCCATATTCATTAGTAGTACAATCTGGATACCTGGAAAGTAATCACCTATTATCTGTAAATTATGTAACTTATTTTCGAAGTTTTGTAATACTTTTCACTACAAAGAGATTCATCTTTGAAGTATATTAATATAATTTCCATTTAATTCCAATTCAAATGAAAATAACAAGTTTGATGGTTCAAACAAAAAAAGTCCTTTTTGTTTCTGCATTGTTATTTATAATAATTTCTTTAAGCTCATGTGCTAAAAAAGTAATGTTTTTGAGCTCTTCCGTTGTTCCTGCAGCACAAGGTTATGTAAAAATAAAACAGGATAAAAACAAAAATAATGTTATAGACATCCAACTAATAAATCTGGCCGGTGCTGACAGACTTCAGCCCCCGAAGAATGTATATATAGTCTGGATGGAGACGGCTAATTATACGAAAAACATAGGTCAGATAAATAGCTCGTCCGCCTTCTTATCCAAAAAACTAAAAGGTTCCTTCAAGACTATTTCCTCATTTAAACCTTCCAGGATATTCATTACAGCCGAGGATGAGGCAAATATTCAGTATCCTGTCGGTCCCATTGTGTTGACAACAAATTCTTTTTAAAACTTTAAATCTGACTTGGCAAAATAAAAGAATTATTATATAAGATTATTGAAGCGCTCTAATCCTCTGTTTATTATAAAACTTTCATTTATAGGGAAATTATAGAATTACTTGAATCCAAAATATTGGAGGAACTTCTGCCTGTAACCCAGGCTGCCTGCCTTTTGCTGTACATGCCTACGCATCTAAACCATCTGGAAAATCTTCAGGATCCTATCAGATATTGCGATAAAAGATAAGGATTCAGGCAGTATTGAAACAGGGAATATTCAGCATCCGGAGACAGACGATCTGATAGACGACATTGGAGGATTTGTAGTTAAAATGGGAGGAAAAATAATGGTTATTCCTCAGGAAAAAATACTCACTAAAACCTGCCTTACAGCAATATTTCGTTATTAAACCAGATATTCTGTACAGACATTTGGGTCATTAAAAAACAAAGGAGGTGTATAATGATGAACGGATTTGGACAACACGCATGGGGAATGGGATGGGGCTGGATTATTGGCCTTATCGCTATTGTAGTTATTGTTTGGATAATTGTCAGAGCTATACGACCAAGCAAAAATCCAAAAGAAAAATCTACGCTGGATATCTTAAATGAAAGATATGTCAGGGGTGAAATCAGCAAAGAAGAATTTGAAGAAAAAAAGAAGGGTATTATTTGAATGGTTATTCTCATGACAATCCGAAGAGTTAATATCATAACAAAATGGATATAAGCCCTTTTGCAGGTAAACCAGCTAACCCTGATATGCTTGTTAATATTCCAAAGCTGATAACAAGCTATTATTCTGAAATCCCCGACATAAAAGTAAGAGAACAACGAGTCATGTTTGGGACCTCCGGACATCGTGGTTCGTCATTTAATACTTCATTTAATGAATGGCATATACTTGCAATTACCCAGGCAATCTGTTTATACAGGATCCGGAATAAAATAGATGGCCCCTTGTTTCTTGGAAAGGACACACATGCTCTCTCAGAGCCTGCACTTGCAACAGCACTGGAAGTATTAGCCGGTAATAGTGTTCAGGTTATGCTCGCCGAAAATGATGAATATGTTCCCACTCCTGTCATTTCACATGCTATTTTAAGATACAATGGAGACAGAAAAACCGGGTTTGCTGACGGCATTGTGATTACTCCTTCTCATAACCCACCCAATGATGGAGGTTTTAAATATAATCCTCCAAACGGAGGACCTGCTGATGATAACGTCACAGGATGGATTGAGAAGAAAGCAAACGAGATTCTTGAAAATAAACTTCAGGGTGTAAAAAGGATTTCATTTGAGAAAGCTATTCACGCTTCCACAACTCACCGATATGATTTTCACAATACCTACATAAACGATCTTGTCTCCGTAATAGACATGGATGTTATCTGTTCTTCAAAAATTAAAATCGGAGTTGATCCTCTCGGTGGTGCCGGTATCCATTATTGGGAACCAATTGCAGAACGTTACGGATTGAACCTGACAGTTGTCAATAAAGTTGTTGATCCTACTTTTCGTTTCATGACAGTTGACTGGGATGGTCAGATCCGGATGGATCCTTCTTCACCTTATGCAATGCAGAGACTGATAGAATTAAAAGATCAATTCAACATTGCTTTAGCCTGCGATACCGATCACGACAGGCACGGTATTGTTACCAGGAGTTCGGGTTTACTTCCACCTAATCATTACCTTTCTGTTGCCATCGATTATCTCTTTCAGCATAGACCTGAGTGGAGCAGGAAAGCAGCTATAGGCAAAACAGTTGTTAGCAGCCAGATGATTGATCGTGTAGCATCGAAGCATGGCAGGAAGCTTTATGAAGTGCCCGTTGGTTTCAAATGGTTTGTTGAAGGACTGCTTGATGGTTCCCTTGGTTTTGGAGGAGAAGAAAGTGCAGGTGCAACTTTTGTTCGTAAGAATGGCAATGTCTGGACTACAGACAAGGATGGTATCGTCTCTGCCCTGCTTGCTGCCGAGATTACTGCGCGGGTTGGCCGTGATCCTGGCGAACTATATAAAAAACTTACCGAACAGTTCGGCGAACCGGTTTATGACCGTGTCGAAGCACCAGCCACGGCCGAACAAAAAGATCAGCTGGCTAAACTCTCGCCTGAGCTGGTTAAGATCACGGATCTGGCAGGTGAAAAAATACAATCTATACTCACCAATGCACCAGGCAATGGCGCACCAATCGGGGGGTTAAAGGTGATAGCCAAAAGCGGATGGTTCGCTGCGCGTCCTTCAGGGACAGAAAATATCTATAAGATTTATGCAGAAAGTTTCCTGGGTGAAGATCATTTGAAGCGCATTCTGGAGGAAGCACAAACCATTGTTAATGATATTATTATTAAGTGATTTCTGCTTTTATTTAAGAAATGTAATCATCTTTTATTAAAGAATCGGATTCAAAATTTCTATAAAAAATAACTTACATGAGAAATAAGAATTCCCGCACCAGAATTGTAGCCACTTTAGGTCCATCATCTTCTTCAAAAGAAATTCTAAGAAAAATGATTGATGAAGGTGTGGATGTTTTCAGGTTGAATTTTTCACATACCAGCAAGGAAGAATATTTGAAATTGATAAATCTGATTAAAGAGATAAATACTGAAACAAATTTTCAAACCGGGATAATGGCTGACCTGCAAGGGCCTAAATTAAGAGTAGGTGAGATATTGAATAACCATCTCGATTTACTCGAGGGTGATATCATCACATTTGTGGCCGAAAAATGTGAAGGAACAAAAGAAAGGATCTACATGAGCTATAAAGAGTTTTCCGGCGATGTAAGCGTAGGCGAAACGATTTTGATCGATGACGGAAAATTAAAACTTGAAGTTGTGGAAACGAATAAGAAAGATATGGTCAAAGCGAAAGTCATTTATGGCGGGCCATTGTCTTCCAATAAAGGGGTTAACCTGCCCAATACTAAAGTATCACTTCCCTGCCTTACTGATGAGGATATTTCAAATGCAAATTTTGCTCTTGACAATGATGTAGATTGGATTGCCTTGTCTTTTGTTCGTAAAGCGTCGGATATTAAAGCCCTTAAAGAATTGATCCGAAAGAAAAACGGACATGCCGGTGTAATTGCCAAAATTGAGAAGCCTGAAGCCTTGCTGGAGATCGATGCGATAATAGACCTTGCTGATGCTGTGATGGTTGCCAGGGGAGATTTGGGTGTTGAAGTACCTTTCGATGAAGTGCCATTGATTCAAAAAAACATCGTGGGTAAATGTATTGAACGTGCCAAACCAGTGATAGTTGCCACCCAAATGATGGAAAGTATGATTTCTAATTTCATGCCTACCAGGGCTGAAGCTACTGATGTGGCGAATGCCGTATTGGATGGTGCTGATGCCCTGATGCTGAGTGGTGAAACTGCCATTGGCAAATACCCGGTCGAAACAATCCGGAGTATGCAAAGAATTATAAATTATACAGAATCCAATGGGAAACCTTTTAATAAAATGCATGAACCGAATCGTGGTATTTCTGAATATTTGCCGGACTCGATTTGCTTTAATGCCGTACAATTGTCCATACAAATTAAGCCAAAGTCCATTGTCACTTTTACTCATTCAGGTTATACTGCCTTACGCATTTCAAGTCACAGACCTGAGACAAAAATATATGCTTTCACTAACAATGAAAAGCTGGTAAGAAAGATGTCGCTTATATGGGGTGTTGAAGCACACTTTATGAAATATGAACAAATTGACGAAGCTATTGAGGGATCAACCAGGCAGTTAAAAGAGCTGAATATCGTGAAGGAGCACGACACTTTGATACATGTCGGAAGTATGCCGTTGCCGCTTCATGGCCGAACCAATATGCTTAAAGTGAGTATGGTGTAAGTAAACAGAATGAAACGGTACACTTTAAATGTGTGAATTATGTAACTGATTTTTAAAATTATGTAAGGCAATTAACCGTTTTGATTTTTATCTTTATGCTGTAAAATTCAATTATAAACTTATGAGCAAACAAAAACAAACCAAAGAAAATATTGATTCCCTTGTCAGTATGTTGGCAAGCAAAGACGGTATGTTGCGCAAAAGAGCCAGAAAATCCTTGGTAACAATTGGTAAGCCAGCCGTCTCTATTTTGATCTCGACCTTTCGAAATTCAAAGGTCAGCCAGGTTCGCTGGGAAGTAATAAAAGCTCTGGGAGAAATTGTTGATACTAAAGCGATACCTGTTATGGTGAAGGCACTCGAAGACCATGACAAAGACGTTGCATGGCTGGCAGCATCAGGTTTGGAAAAACTCGGGATGGCTGCGTGGCCGGCTCTGTTGCGTGCATTGATAAAGAGGGGTTCTGATTCTTTCATGTTGCGTCAGGGTGCGCATCATATATTGCATGAACAGCAGGGGAAAAAATACAACGAATTGCTAACAATTCTTTTAAACGCCCTTGAATCCGAAACAGGGGCCGAAAGTACACCCCTGGCAGCATATAATCTCCTTATGAAAATTAAGTGAACTGAACATAATTAAAGAAAAAACCCCTTTAAAAATCTGAAAGTAGTGGATAAGGATAAAAAATTACCAATTATTAATACAGCACATAGTTTCTTACCCTATGAAATCCAGGGTTTTGATTCTCTGGCAGAGTTCGCCCTGGATATGCGTTGGTCATGGAATCATGCATCGGACGGATTGTGGCAGGAACTTGACCCTGCACTCTGGGAACTTACACATAATCCATGGATTGTCATTCAGACGGTATCGAGGGATAAACTTGAGCATATGCTGGCAGATTCATCTTTTCGAAAAAAGCTGGATGATCTTCTGCAATTAAAAAAGCATGCTGAAGAAACACCTGCATGGTTTCAGAAAAATCATCCCAAATCGCCTTTGTCGTGTGTCGCTTATTTCAGCATGGAATTCATGTTGAGCGAGGCCCTCCCGATATATTCAGGCGGGTTAGGCAATGTGGCAGGAGATCAGCTTAAGGCAGCGAGTGATCTTGGCGTGCCTGTTATTGGCATTGGGTTGCTTTACCAGCAAGGCTATTTCCGCCAGGTGATTGACAAGGACGGATCACAACAAGCCCTTTTCCCGTATAACGATCCCGGACAGCTGCCTGTTACACCACTCCGTCAAAGTAATGGAGAATGGTTGCGATTTAAAATAGAATTATCAGGTTACTCAGTTTGGTTACGTACCTGGAAAGTACAGGTAGGCCGGGTAAAACTTTACTTGCTCGATAGTAATGATGCTGCTAACATACCGGTTCACAGGGGAATAACCAGTGAACTTTATGGGGGAGGACCTGAGTTACGCCTCCAGCAGGAATTAATCCTGGGAATAGGCGGATGGCGGCTCCTGAGCGCGCTTGGGATCAGGCCACAGGTCTGTCATCTCAATGAAGGACATGCCGCATTTGCAGTTTTGGAGCGTGCCCTTGATTTCATGAAGGAAACCGGACAATCCTTTGAAATCGCCCTGGCTGCCACAAGAGCAGGGAACATTTTCACTACCCATACGGCAGTAGAAGCTGGTTTTGATCGTTTTCATCCCGACCTGGTTGAACAATATCTCGGTGGCTATGCACAGAAGAAACTTGGTATTTCATTTTCTGATTTGTTAGCACTGGGTCGCCTGAATCCTGCAGATTCGTCAGAGAGTTTCAATATGGCATATCTGGCAATCCGCGGTTGCGGATCGGTTAATGGTGTAAGCAGTCTTCACGGAAAAGTAAGCCGCCAGATTATTTCTCCTCTTTTCCCTCGCTGGCCTGAAGACGAAGTACCTGTCGGACATATAACCAATGGAGTTCATATACCTAGCTGGGACTCCCAGTCGGCCGACGATCTCTGGACTGATGCATGTAAGAAAGAGAGGTGGCTGGGGATGTCAAAAACTCTCGAAAAAGATATAAGGAGTGTTTCGGATGACAAAATCTGGCAAATGAGAATTATTGCCCGAAAATCACTTATTGAATATGCACGGGAACGATTGTCACTGCAACTTATGGCGTCAGGTGCGACACAGGGAGCAATTGATGAGGCAAAACATATGTTTGATCCAAATATATTAACACTGGGATTTGCCCGTCGTTTCGCTTCCTATAAAAGACCCAACCTGCTATTACATGACCGGCAAAGGTTCCTTCGAATATTGACGAGTTCTCAATTCCCTGTACAGCTCATCATTGCAGGAAAAGCTCATCCTGCTGACCTCGAGGGGCAGTCACTTATCAGGGAATGGATACATTTCATCCGTCAGCCTGAGATTAGACATCATGTTATCTTTCTAAGCGACTATGATATGCTTATGACTGAACACCTTGTACAAGGTGTTGATGTTTGGATTAACACACCAAGGCGGCCCTGGGAAGCTTGTGGAACCAGCGGTATGAAAGTTCTTGTCAATGGAGGGATCAATCTGTCCGAATTGGATGGCTGGTGGGCCGAAGCTTTTACACCTGAAGTAGGATGGGCAATAGGAGATGGTTTGGAACATGGCAGAGACCCAAACCTGGATGGAGTTGAAGCAGATGCACTATACAACCTTCTCGAGCGGGAGGTCATCCCGGGGTTTTATACCCGCAATAAAGATAACATACCAACTGGCTGGGTAGCAAAAATGAGGGAAAGTATGGCTCGACTGACACCACAATTCAGTGCAGACAGATCGGTTCGTGAGTACACCGGGCAACACTATCTCCCCTCTGCTAAGGCATATCTGAAGCGCTCAGCCAGAAAGGGTTTAGAAGGACGTCAAATTGTTGAATGGCAACATTCTCTGGAACAAAATTGGACAAAGTTGCATTTCGGGAAATCTAATATCAGGACTGAAGGAGATCAGCATATATTTGAAATTCAGGTTTATCTCAATGATCTCGATCCGAATTCATTAAAAGTGGAGCTTTATGCCGATAGAGTTAATGGAAACGGCACAGTAAAGCAGGAAATGATACAAATCCAGTCAATACCTGATGTAACAAATGGTTATACCTATCGTTCTCAAGTGCCTGCAATACGCCCTGCTGATGATTATTCAGTACGGGTAATACCTTTCCGTGACGGTGTTTCCATTCCTTTGGAAGCCTCACATATTTTATGGCAGCGATAATCTTAATAAAGAATAATTATGGTAAATGCAGATGCAAAAAAATTAGCTGAAATTGGAATGATTGGACTTGGTGTCATGGGTAATAACTTTTTACTGAACCTGGCCGATCATGGATTTCAGGTAGCAGGTTACGATAATGATATAAAAAAGGTGAATGCCTTACGTGATGAATCAAAACAGAAGAAAATTCACTATTCGGCTGATATTAAAGATTTTATTGGGTTACTTCGTCAGCCCCGTGCAGTAATGATGCTGGTGCCTGCCGGCGCTCCGGTTGACTCAGTCATTAAAGATTTGCTGGAATACCTGCAGCCTGGCGATCTTATAATCGATGCAGGAAATTCTTACTTTAAAGATACTGACCTCCGTACAAACAAATTGACCGAAAAAGGGATTCAATTCATGGGTGTTGGTGTTTCTGGCGGAGAAGAAGGTGCACGTCATGGACCAAGTATAATGCCCGGAGGTCTTAAAGAATCCTGGGAAAGAGTACGCCCACTATTCGAAGCAGCTGCTGCTAAAGTGAACAATAATCCTTGTGTGACTTATTTGGGTCCCGGTTCAGCAGGTCATTTTGTAAAGATGGTACATAATGGAATTGAGTATGCTATGATGCAGCTCATTTCGGAAACATACGATTTAATGAAACGTGGTCTTAATATCAATGATGATCAGTTGCACAAAATTTTCTTTGAATGGAACAAAGGAGAATTAAACAGCTACCTGATTGAGATCACAGGCAATATTTTCAATATGATGGACGAAAAGACCGGGAAGAGGCTGATCGACGAAATTCTGGATGTGGCCAGACAGAAAGGTACCGGCATGTGGACTTCGCAAAGCGCAATGGAACTTCAGATACCAATTCCAACAATAGATATGGCAGTCTCTATGAGGGATCTGTCTGTTTTTGAAAATCAACGGGAAAAAGCCAGTAATGTTTTACAAAGACCGATACAGAAATTTAAAGGCGACCAGAATATATTACTCAAACAATTACACGATGCGTTATATGCAGCTATGATCATCACCTATGCTCAGGGAATGGCATTATTGATTACAGCTTCGACAAAATATAAGTATAATCTTGACCTTGAAGCAATAGCACAAATCTGGCGTGGTGGTTGTATCATTCGGGCTGCTTTACTCGAAGAGATTCAGGATGCTTTTCGACGCAGACATGATTTGCCTAATTTATTGCTCGATCTTAATTTATCACAGAATGTCATGGATAGACAGGAATCCCTGCGTAAAACTGTTTGCCAGGCAGCTGATTCAGGAGTACCTGTTCCTGCTCTAATGGCCTCGCTAAGTTATTTCGATGCTTACCGGAGCTCCTGGTTGCCGGCTAACCTTATCCAGGCTCAGCGTGACTATTTTGGTGCGCACACTTATGAACGTATCGATGCTAAAGGAACTTTTCATACAGAATGGCAAAAAGGATAATCATGAAAATGGACAAGCTAATTCCGATCATTGCACAGGTGCCCGTCGAACAAGTTGTCTATATAGAAGATATACAAATGTTTGTTGATGTTGCCAGAGATTTGGGCATTCGAAGCATCCGTCATAAAGATTACGTATCAACATCCTCAGAATTAGCAACTATGGGACTAAAAACCAGTTAAAAGAAAGAGAAGTATTTCATGAATAAGGATCCGGCTCATATATTAACCATGAATGGGGGTTCATCTTCAATAAAATTTGCAATTTACAGAGCAGATGAAATCTTAACTCGTCTACTTCATGGAATAATTGACAGGATAGGCCTGAAAGATTCAAAATTGACGTTCCATAATGAGAAGGATAATCAGCAAAATACCCTTAAGGTAGAGGCTTCTGATCATCGCTCTGCTTCAAACTTTCTGATGGATTGGCTCGAAAAGCAGGATGGATTCTCTTCTGTCATGGCTGTGGGGCACCGAGTAGTTCATGGTATGGAGCATACCGAACCCGAAATTATCAGCCAGGAGTTATTGGATGAACTTCATAACAACATTCCCTATGATCCTGATCATCTCGCTGACGAGATCAAAATCATAGAGACCATCCGTCAGCGTCATCCAAAACTAATCCAGGTAGCATGTTTTGATACTGCCTTTCACCGCTCTATGCCCCGTATTGCAAGGATATTGCCAATCCCACGACGTTACGAAGAAAATGGAGTTCAACGATATGGGTTCCACGGTTTATCCTATGCTTATTTGATGGAAGAACTCGCACGGCTGGCTGGCACGAAGGTTGCGAAAGGGCGCGTCATTCTTGCTCATCTTGGCAGTGGCGCAAGCATGGCAGCTGTATTTAACGGACACAGTATTGACACAACAATGGCTTTCACACCCGCTGCTGGTTTGATGATGAGCACCCGTTCAGGCGATTTGGACCCCGGTTTGGTTTCATTTTTAGCGAGAAGCGAAATGATGACCCCGTTACAATTTGAAGAAATGGTTAACCACAAGTCAGGATTGCTGGGGGTATCAGAAACCAACTCCGACATGCACGATTTACTGGCATTGGAAAAAGAAGATGTCAGGGCTGCTGAAGCAGTGGCCCTATTCTGCTACCAGGCAAAGAAACAGATTGGCGCTTATAGCGCTGCACTCGGCGGACTCGAAACATTGGTATTTGCCGGAGGTATTGGCGAAAACTCTCCGGAAGTACGCTCAAGGATTTGCAAAGGCTTAGAATATCTTGGGATCGAAATTGAAGAAAAACGAAATATGGCAAACTCTCCGATAATTTCAACAAATAAGGTAAAGGCTGTCGTTCGGGTCATTCATACTGACGAGGAATGGATGATTGCTAAAACAGTCAGTAACATGTAAATATTATTTAATTAACGAAAGGGAAACAATTATGTTAATCAAAGCAAAAACCCTAAAAGGGTACAAATTAGATGCTAAGGATGGCGAAGTAGGTAATGTTAAAGAATTCTATTTCGACGACAAGCATTGGACCGTTCGCTATCTGGTTGCTGATACAGGAAACTGGCTCACAGGCAGACAAATGCTGATTTCACCGTATGCGTTGATTTCTGTAAATAAGGAAGCAGAAAACATCGGAATCAATTTGAGCAAAAAACAGATCGAGGAAAGTCCATCTTTGGATAGTGACAAACCCGTATCACGACAATTTGAGATGTCTTACTATGGTTATTATGGATGGCCGGCATATTGGAGCGGCTCATACATGTGGGGGCCTCAACCTTATATAACGCGTGACAGTAAAGAATGGAAAGCATTAAAACAACACCAGAAATCCTGGAATCCCAATTTGCGCAGCACCAATGCTGTGAGTGGCCACCATATTCAGGCCAGCGATGGCGAAATAGGTCATGTAGAGGATTTTATAATTGATGATAAAAACTGGGCAATTCGTTATCTGATCATCGACACAAAAAACTGGTGGGCCGGAAAGAAAGTCCTGGTTTCACCACAATGGATTGACCATGTTAGTTGGGACGAATTAAAAGTCTTCGTCAATCTTTCCCGCGAGAGCATTAAGCAGTCACCGGAATATTCGGATGAGTTTCTGCTAACCCGGGATTATGAGACCGAACTGCATCGACATTACAATCGCAAGGGATATTGGGTAGATGAACGTGTTGCCAATAAGCATTCCCATTGAAGCAAATGCGAGAAAGAGCTTTCTATCAATGTGATTTGTCTGAGCGGTCGTGTAATTGGCTATTAAAAAGAAAGGAATAAATTATGAATAGTACAACATTGTCCACTGAAGAACTGAGGAAAACGAATGCCTATTGGCGTGCGGCAAATTATCTCTCAGTCGGTCAGCTTTATCTTCGCGATAATCCTTTGTTGCACGAGCCGCTGAAATTATCACATGTGAAGTCGATGCTACTTGGGCATTGGGGTACCACACCTGGCCAGAACTTTATCTATGTGCATTTGAACCGGGTCATCAAAAAGTATGATTTAAATATGTTTTACATTGCAGGTCCTGGCCATGGTGGACCTGCTATTGTTGGTAATGTTTATCTTGAAGGTACATGGAGTGAAGTTTATCCGGACATCACCCGGGACGAAACCGGGTTAAAGAAGTTGTTCAAGCAATTCTCTTTCCCTGGTGGCATTTCCAGCCATGTCGCACCAACGACGCCGGGTTCAATTCATGAGGGTGGAGAGTTGGGTTATTCACTTATTCATGCTTTCGGAGCTGTGTTCGATAATCCTGAACTGGTTGTCGCCTGCGTTGTCGGCGATGGCGAAGCAGAAACCGGGCCATTGTCGACTGCATGGCACTCCAACAAATTTCTCAATCCGATCACTGATGGTTCCGTATTGCCAATCCTGCATCTTAACGGTTACAAAATAGCCAACCCAACTATACTGGCCCGCATAGAACCTGAAGAGCTGGATCAATTTCTGCGGGGATGTGGCTGGATTCCTTATTATGTGGAAGGTGATGAGCCTGAGAAAATGCATCAGCTCATGGCCACTGTTATGGAAAAGACCATTGAGGAGATCAGAAGCATACAGAGCAATGCAAGAAACAACAGCGACACCACCCGACCACGCTGGCCAATGATCGTACTGAAATCACCCAAAGGATGGACAGGCCCAAAAGTGGTTGACGGACTGCAAATTGAAGGCACGTTTCGGGCCCATCAGATTCCGCTGTTGGTAGATGCTGAACATCCTGATCATCTGAAGCTGCTTGAAAACTGGATGAAAAGCTATAAGCCCGAAGAACTTTTTGATAAGAGTGGTCGCCTTTTACCTGAATTGGCCGAACTGGCACCTAAAGGAGAACAGAGAATGGGCGCTAACCCGCACGCGAATGGAGGCTTGCTGCTGCACGACCTGATTATGCCTGATTTCCGGAAGTTTGCCGTAGAGGTACCGTCACCGGGATCGGTCGAAGCTGCCGACACACACGAGCTTGGAGTGTTTCTGCGCGAAGTGATCAATCTCAATAAGGAGCAACGAAATTTCCGGATCTTCGGTCCCGATGAAACGCTTTCAAACAGGTTGAACTCTGTTTTTGAAACCACCAACCGGCAGTGGGACGCCCGCACCAAAAAGAATGATGAGTTTCTTGCCACTGATGGCCGGGTAATGGAGATGCTGAGCGAGCATCAGTGCGAAGGCTGGCTCGAGGGATATCTGCTCACCGGGAGGCACGGGTTGTTTAATTGCTATGAGGCTTTTATTCACATCATCGATTCGATGTTTAACCAGCATGCCAAATGGCTGAAAGTATGTGCCGAACTGCCATGGCGACGTGAAATAGCATCTCTGAATTATCTTCTTGCTTCTCATGTGTGGCAACAGGCTCATAACGGTTTTACCCATCAGGATCCAGGCTTCATTGATCATGTGGTAAACAAGAAAGCTTCTATCGTACGAGTGTATCTTCCTCCTGATGCCAACTGCCTGTTGTCAGTATGGGACCATTGTCTGAGGAGCCGTGATTATGTTAATGTTGTGATAGCCGGCAAATACCAGGCCCCTCAATGGTTAACTATGGATGAAGCAATCCAGCATTGTACAGAAGGAATTGGCGTTTGGCAATGGGCCAGCAGCGATAATGGCAAAGAACCCGACGTGGTAATGGCCTGCTGTGGCGATGTGCCTACACTAGAGACCCTTGCCGCAGTTTCCCTTATGCGCGAGCATCTGCCCGAACTGAAAATCCGGGTAGTCAATGTAGTTGATCTGTTCAAACTGGAATCAGATACGCAACATCCGCATGGTTTGAGTGATCAGGAATTCGATGCGTTATTTTCTGAAGACAAGCCTATTATATTTGCTTTCCATGGGTATCCTTCACTGGTCCATCAGTTGACATACCGCCGTAATAACCATGAAAACATGCATGTTCATGGCTATAAGGAAGAAGGCACAATAACTACATACTTTGACATGACGGTTTTAAACGAGCTTGACAGGTTCCATCTGGTACTTGATGCAATAAAGCACCTGCCTCAATTGGGCGCCAGCGGTGCCAGACTGAAAAAGATCGTTCAGGACAAGCTCATCGAACACAAAATCTATATTGATAAAAATGGCTTAGACATGCCAGAAATTCTTAACTGGAAATGGAGCAATTCAAAATGAACACTCTGGAACTTATAAATACAGCCCAGGCATTGGTCGCAGGAGATAAGGGACTGCTTGCTATGGATGAAAGTAATCCAACCTGTAACAAGCGATTTGCCAAGTTGGGTATTCCTCAGAATGAGGAGACCCGGCGGGCATACAGGGAGTTGATTATAACTACTTCCGGTCTTGGTGAGTGTATTAGTGGTGGTATCCTTTACGATGAGACGATCCGTCAGCAATTGAAAGATGGCACCCCCTTTATTAAAGCTGTAATTGATGCGGGAATAATTCCCGGAATCAAGGTCGATACCGGTGCAAAGGATATGGCTATTCACCCGGGAGAGAAAATTACAGAAGGGCTTGACGGATTACGCGATCGTCTGGCTGAATATGCTCAAATGGGCGCTCGCTTTGCAAAGTGGCGCGCAGTAATTGCTATTGGTAATAAAATCCCAAGTCCGGGTTGCATAGAGGCCAACACACATGCATTGGCACGCTTTGCAGCATTATGCCAGGAAGCAGGACTTGTACCCATAGTGGAACCAGAGGTACTAATGGATGGTAATCATACCATGAAGCGATGCTTTGAGGTGACGGAGGAAGTCCAGAGAAATGTTTTTTATCACCTCTATAATCAAAGGGTGATGCTTGAAGGTATAATTTTGAAACCTAACATGGTATTACCAGGATTGACCTGCGATAAGCAGGAATCTGTCGAAGAGGTGGCCGATGCCACAGTGAGGTGCCTGTTGAGAACCGTCCCGGCTGCTGTTCCCGGAATAGCATTTCTATCCGGTGGCCAATCGGGAGAACTTGCCTCAGCACGTCTAAATGCCATGAATGGCAGATTCAAGAATCAGATACCGTGGGCATTGGCATTTTCGTTTGCACGTGCTATCCAGCAACCAGCATTGGAATTATGGCATGGTCAGGAGGCGAACGTATTAAAAGCACAACAGGCGCTGCTTCATCGTGCAAAATGCAACAAGGATGCACGCCGTGGTGAGTACATTGATGAGCGGTCATTCAAAAAGTCTTAATCATCATTAATACAGTAATACATTCTTAAAAAGAAAAGTTATGAAAACGTATTGGGTCATCATCATAGTAATTGTTTTGGTTGCCATTGCATTAATAATCTTTCTTCTCAAAAAAAATCAAGAGGACAGAAAGACATTATTCAAAAAATTGCCTGGAGATTATCCGGATCCAACAATTGTTAAATCTGAATTTGATAATGAAGAAAATAAAATGAAGTGAAACTTAAACTAAATGAAAACTGTTATGAATGTAAAACTAAATGAAAAAAATGACGGCAAATTGCTGGAAGTTCAACTTAGCGGCAAACTTGTCAAAGAGGACTATGCACTTTTTGTTCCCACAGTGGAGAGACTGGTAAAAGAGCATGGCAAAATCCGTATGTTGGTGGAAATGCATGATTTTCATGGCTGGAGTGCAGGCGCACTATGGGAAGATATAAAATTCGATGCAAAACACTTCAACGACATTGAACGTATAGCTATTGTCGGTGAAACTAAGTGGGAGCATGATATGGCCGTATTCTGCAAACCCTTCACTACCGCCAAAATCAGCTACTTCGATCATATGGCTGCTGATAAAGCCCGAACCTGGCTCGAAGAAGCGTAATGGGTGTAGAAAGCAGGACAAAATTATGATTATATAAAAAGCAAATTATGAAAACAATTATCGTTCCAATGGATTTTTCAGATGAGTCGTATATTGGACTTGACTTGTCTGTGATGCTGGCTTCTAAAACCGGAGCAAATATTCAGATGGTTCATGTGATAAGTAAAAATACCGGTAACTATTATGACCAGCTGGAAAAGGAAAATCAACTTGAAAAAACAAAATTTGAAGAAATAGTTCAAAAGTACAAAGAGAAGTACAATTTGAACTTTACTCTTGGTTACACGATTAAAGAAGGTAAGATATTTAAGGAAATAGCAGATCTGGCTGATAAGTATGAAGACGCACTCACTGTTCTTTCAACTCATGGGGCGTCAGGTTTTGAAGAATTGTTTATTGGAGGTAATGCTTACAAAATAACCTCTCATTCAAGGAATCCGGTGATCACTGTCAGAAGAAGCAAAACACCTTCAAATATTGATACAATTGTATTACCGCTCGATATTACTTTTCAGACCCGTGAAAAGGTCCCCTATACCGTAGCGTTGGCAAAAGTATTCGGATCAAAAATTCACCTGCTTACTATCCGACTATCAAATTTAAAGAGTATTGAGAAAAAGCTTAATCAGTATTCTGACCAGGTAGCTTCTTACCTTGAAAGAAATAAGGTTCCGTATAAAGTTGAACATCTTCAAGGCAGCAACCTGACTGATTTAACTCTCGATTATTCACGCTCGGTTAATGCCGACCTGATCTCAATAATGACTGAGCAGGAGAAGAGCGCATCCAATTTACTGTTAGGTAACTATGCCCACCAAATGATAAACAAAGCTTTTATTCCTGTTTTATCATTTCCAAATTATCATTTGCGTATCACAGCTGAAGATATATGGAGTTTGGGGGCATTTAATCCTTGAAATCAATTTTGGATTGGATAGAGTAAATGATAGTTCAATCTTAAAAACAGTGTATCGGTCAGGTGAGGTAATACTGAATATCTGATATCAAGTATATAAAATGTACAAATGGGTTAAATATGGTTATCTCATTCTAATATAAAACATATAATAAACATAAAAATAAATAAGATGAAAAAAATATTGATTGCTCTGGATTATAATCCAACTGCACAAAAAGTGGCAGAGGAAGGTTTTTCCCTGGCAAAATCCATGAATGCTGAAGTGACCTTGTTGCATGTAATAACAGATCCGGTCTTTTATGCCACATCGGGATATTCTCCGATAATGGGCTTTAATGGTTATGTGGACATGAGTCCGACGCTACTGGATAGTGTTGATGGACTAAAGAATGCATCTCTTCAATATCTTGACAAATCAAGACAGCACCTGGGTGACAAAACTATTCAAACCATTGTTAAAGAAGGTGACTTTGCCGAAACTATTCTGGATACTGCAAAAGAGGTGCATGCCGATATTATTGTTATTGGATCTCATAGTCAGAAATGGCTGGAAAATATAATTATGGGAAGTGTAACTGAAAAAGTTATGAAACACACTAACATACCGCTATTTATTGTACCTACAAAACAAAGTAAATGAAAAAAGTATTGATCGCACTGGATTTTGATCCTTCTGCACAAAAAGTGGCAGAGTCAGGATTTTCGATTGCTAAAGCTATGAACGCTGAAGTTAATTTGCTGCATATAATATCAGATCCGGCGTATTACTCTTCAGCAGAACATATTACGATAATGGGATTTGCAGGTAGCAAGAACACTCTTCCGCTTAAATCAGATAATATTGATGAACTAAAAAAAATAGCTCAAGAATTTCTTGATAAAACAAAAGAGCATCTGGGTGATAAAACCATTAAAACCCTGTTAAAGGAAGGTGAATTTTCAGAATCTATACTGACATCTGCGCAAGATTTACATGCAGATCTTATTGTTATGGGTTCTCATAGCCGGAAAGTGTCGTCAAGGAGAGTCATGGGAAGTGTAACCAGGAAAGTTTTACTACGCTCTTCTATCCCTCTTTTAATTATTCCGACTAAAAAAGCAATTAACTAAGGCTAAAACATTAGTCTTTATACCGAAAGATATGTGAAAACCAGCAGACCACTGGGAGAAATGGTAAGACCTGGTATAAAAAAGGGAAAACACTCTACAAAAAAAATGGATACAGTTCCAAAACATAAAAACAACCTTCTATACCAGGGAAAAATCATTTCTGTACGTGGAAGTGTGGTTGATATAAAGTTTGATAAGTATTTGCCGTCAATAAACACTGTACTGCATGCAGGAGATAAAGAGCAAATAGTTATCGAAGTGCAGGAGCAGCGCGATGCTCACCACGTTCGGGGTATTGCACTAACGCCAACTCAGGGATTGGCGCGTGGTATGGTAGTAGAAACCGATGGAAAACAGCTTTCAGTTCCGGTTGGGAAAAAAATTATGGGTCGGATGTTTGATGTTTTCGGCAATACTATTGACCATGGGAAGCCATTATCTTCTGATGTTGAAAGGCGTAATATTCACCAATCGCCACCGCTATTAGCAAAACAGTCAACAAAATCTGAGATTTTTGTTACGGGTATTAAAGCAATAGATATATTGATACCATTAGAACGTGGTGGAAAGGCAGGTTTGTTCGGAGGAGCGGGGGTGGGCAAAACAGTTTTGCTGACAGAGATGATTCACAATATGGTAGAACACAACAAAGGTGTTAGCATGTTTTGCGGCATTGGTGAACGTTGCCGGGAAGGACATGAACTCTATCATGATATGAAAGAAGCGGGCGTTCTTGACAATATGGTAATGATGTTTGGCCAGATGAATGAGCCGCCGGGTGCGCGTTTTCGGGTAGGTCATGCAGCTTTGACAATGGCTGAATATTTCCGGGATGATGAGCATCGTGATGTGCTTCTGCTCATAGATAATATTTTCCGTTTCATACAGGCTGGCATGGAGGTGTCCGGATTAATGGGACAAATGCCTTCACGTCTGGGTTATCAGCCCACTATGGGAACGGAACTGGCAAAATTAGAGGAACGAATCGCTAATACTGATGCCGGCGCCATCACCTCTATTCAGGCAGTTTATGTCCCTGCCGATGATTTAACTGACCCTGCAGCTGTACATACATTTTCCCATCTTTCAGCATCTATCGTGCTTTCGAGGAAAAAAGCAAGCGAAGGCCTTTATCCGGCTATCGATTTGCTTCAATCCAATTCAAAAATGGCTACACCCGGAATAATTGGAGAGAAGCATTATAAGCTGGCGCAAGAAATAAGGCATACACTGGCGCAATACGAAGAACTCAAAGATATTATCGCTATGCTTGGTTTGGAACAATTATCTATCGATGACCGCAATTTAGTTAATCGTGCCAGACGCTTGGAACGTTTCTTCACTCAACCCTTTTTTACAACCGAACAATTTAGTGGTTTGAAGGGAAAAGAGGTTGGGTTGGACGATGCCCTTGACGGATGTGAACGTATTCTTGCAGATGAGTTTAAAGATTTACCGGAGGGCGCTTTTTACATGATTGGAACCATAGACGAAGCTAAGGAAAAAGGAACTCCAAATGTAAAACAGGATAAAACAGAGACTTCTTCTAAGAAAAAGCCTGAAAAGCCCGGCAAATTAAACCCTCCGAAAAAATAAAAAACATAGCAATGGACTTAAAAGTACTTCTTCCTTACCGGATTTTCGCTGAAATTAATAATGTTAGCAGCATAGTTGCAGAAACCAGCGAAGGTTCCTTTGGCCTGTTACCACAAAGACTCGATTGTGTAGCAGCGTTGGTTCCCTGCATTTTTACTTATGAAACGGAATCAGGAAAGGTTCATTACTTAGCTGTTGATGAAGGCATATTGGTAAAAGCAGGGTCACAGGTATTGGTCTCGGTTCGTAATGCTTTTGGAGGGACAGACCTGGGAAAGCTTCATGAATCTGTTGAAAAGGAGTTTCTGAAGCTGGATGAAAGTGAAAGAGACGTCCGCTCCACGATGGCAAAGATTGAAAGCGGATTCCTTTATAATCTTGAAAAATTTCGAAAAGAATAATATGGAATCTGCTAATAGAAATAATCAGAACCTGTTTAGTAAACAGGTAGAAAAAAAGGCTCAACGTAAACTAAAAGCACAGCATAACGATAATAAAAGTGTTTGGTTTGGATTAGGAATGATGGGGATAGTTGGTTGGACGATTGCAATTCCTACATTGGGTGGAGCAGCATTGGGTATCTGGTTAGACAAAAATCACTCCACAACATTTTCATGGACACTTACCTTATTGATATCAGGCTTATTGGTTGGTTGTCTTACTGCGTGGCACTGGATTTCAAAAGAACATAAAGAGATGAACCAAAAAGACGAAAAAGATGAATGAAACTTTATTTATGATATTGGCTTTTATAGCAGGATTGGCATTAGGAATACTATTTTTTGGAGGGCTTTGGTTTACAGTGAAAAAATCGATTAACGCGAAAATGCCGGCAATTTGGTTTCTCAGTAGTTTCTTTTTGCGTGTAAGTATTATACTGACCGGGTTTTACTTTATCTCTCGCGGAAGTTGGCAGAGGCTTCTTATCTGTGTGTTTGGCTTTGTTGTAGCCCGTTTCATTCTTATATATCTTACAAGATCAATATCAGGAAAAACAATAAAAAAAGAGGTTTATCATGAATCTTAGTCCCGATCAAACCATTTTTTGGCAACATGGCTTTTTTACCATTAACCTGACCATTGTTACCACATGGGCATTAATGCTAATACTGGTGTTGGTTTCTGTATTGATTACACGAAAACTCAAGTCAGATAATCGTATTTCGCGTTGGCAATGCATTCTTGAGATGTTGGTAACAGGCATAAACAATCAGATTAAAGAAATCGGTTTGAAAAAGCCCGAAGATTATATTGGTTTTATCGGCACCTTATTTCTTTTTATAGTTACATCTAATATCTGCATAATATTCCCCTGGTACGAACCGCCAACAGGTTCGCTTTCCACTACCGTAGCCCTTGCTTTTTGTGTTTTCATGGCTGTGCCTTTTTTTGGAATTGTAAAGTCCGGTATTGAGGGTTATCTGAAATCATATATAAAACCGACATTTATTATGTTACCATTTAACCTGATAAGTGAAATTACCCGCACACTGGCATTAGCCGTGCGTTTGTTCGGAAACATCATGAGTGGAGGAATGATTGTCGCTATTCTCTTAAGTATAACACCCTTTATATTCCCGATTGTAATGAAAGCACTTGGTTTACTTACAGGTATGGTGCAAGCCTATATCTTCAGTATTCTGGCAACAGTCTATATTGCAGCGGCAGTTCATGATTCCAAACCATTGGATAAGAAAAAAATTATAACAACTAAATAATAGGAGGACTAAAAATGGATAATGTATCAATTATTGGAGTAGTATCAATTATTACTGCCGGATTTTCAACAAGCATAGGGTGTATGTTTCCGGCAATGGGCGAAGGTAAGTCTGTTTCGGCTGCTTTAAGCTCAATTGCACAACAGCCTGATGCAGCACCAACTATTACCAGAACACTGTTCGTGGGTCTGGCAATGATTGAGTCAACAGCTATTTATTGTTTCGTGGTTTCGATGATTCTCATTTTCGCTAACCCATTCTGGAATCACATTATAGCAAAGTAATACATACAAAATGCAAATAAACTGGTTCACAGTAATAGCCCAGATACTTAATTTTCTCATTTTGGTATGGTTACTTAAGCGATTTCTTTATAAGCCAATACTCAAAGCTATTGACGAACGTGAAGAAAAAATTGCATCACAAATTAAGGATGCAGCAGCGAAAGAAACTATAGCTAAAAAAGAACAGGCTGAATTCAGCAAGAAAAATGAAACGTTCGATAAGGCAAAGAAGGGGCTGATGGACAAGGTTGTCGCCGAAACCAACGAGGAACGACAAAAGCTTCTTGAAGCTGCAAGAAATGAAGCGGCTGAGTTACGTTCCAAACTGGACAACGCGTTGAAAGAGATGCAGGAAAGCTTAAATCGCGACATTTCGAAAAAGACGCAACAGGAAGTTTTTGCCATAGCAAGAAAAACACTTACCGACCTTGCCTCCGTCAGTCTTGAAGAACAAACGACGAGCATCTTCATTAAGAGAATAAATGAACTTAAAAATGAAGAGAAGAAGCAATTTATGGCAACTTTTAAATCCGGTTCAAACCCGGTTCTTGTACAAAGTGCGTTTGATTTGCCTGAAAAACAGAAAGCTGAAATTAAAAGCGCGGTAAATAACATTCTCGGCTCAGAAACTAATTTTCAATTTAAAACCACACCCGAAGTAATAAGTGGTATCGAGCTTACCTCAAATGGTTATAAACTGGCATGGAGTATTTCAGAATATCTCAATTCACTTCAAAAGAGTATTTCCACAACGGTGAAAGAAGAACCTAAAGCAGAACCGAAAGAAAAACTTAAACCAGCACCTGAAGTTGAATCGAAAACAAAAACAAAATCGAAACCAAAATTAAAGGCAAAACCAAATAAAAAATAACATGCCCTTAAACCCATTAAAAAAAACGATAAATACCACATTCAATGAGTTGGAGAAAGGCAGGAAAAATTACACGTTTTCTTTTGAGCTCCGCGAAGTTGGTTTTGTTGTTAGCGTATCTGCAGGAATTGTTAAAATTGCTGGTCTTCCGGGCGCAGGCTTTGAAGAATTATTAAAGTTTCCGGGCGGTTTATTTGGTATAGCCTACAATATTGATGAAAATGAGATAGGTGCGATTCTTCTTGGTGAAGATTTTCTTCTGAATGCCGGTGATGAAGTTGAACATACAGGCCGTGTAATGGATATTCCTGTGGATAACGCCTTGATTGGAAGAGTTATTAACCCATTGGGAGAACCCATGGACGGTAAAGGTACTATCGTATTTAAGCAGCGATTGCCCATTGAGCGTCCTGCACCAGCCATAATGGACCGCGCTACGGTTTCCGTCCCTTTGCAAACGGGGTTAAAAGTCATTGATGCTCTGATTCCAATCGGTCGGGGACAGCGTGAATTGATTCTGGGTGACAGGCAGACAGGCAAAACAGCCATTGCAATTGATGCCATTCTCAATCAGCACGATAAAAATGTTCTTTGTGTTTATTGTGCCATCGGGCAGAGAGCATCTTCTGTGGCGAAAGTAATTGCGAATCTTGAAGAAAAAGGTGCAATGGAATATACAATTGTGGTTACAACCGAAGGGAACAACGCACCCGGGTTAAAATATATAGCTCCTTATGCTGCAACAAGTATTGCAGAATATTTTATGGAACAAGGCCGTGATGTGCTCATTGTTTATGATGACCTTACACACCATGCACGTGCATACCGGGAACTTTCTCTTTTGCTGAGAAGACCACCGGGTCGTGAAGCGTTTCCCGGCGATATTTTTTATATACATTCAAGATTATTGGAACGTGCTACACACCTGAACGATAAACTCAAGGGAGGTTCACTTACAGCATTGCCAATTATCGAGACAGAAGCACAAAACATATCGGCATATATACCTACAAATCTTATATCCATTACCGACGGACAAATTTATCTTTCACCTAAACTATTTGAATTAGGTATATTACCCGCTGTTGATGTGGGTAAATCCGTTTCCCGTGTTGGCGGCAAAGCACAATTGCCAGCATATCGTTCCACTACTGGCGACCTGAAGCTTTCCTACTCTCAATTTGAGGAATTAGAGTCCTTTTCACGTTTCGGTACGCGATTGGATGCTGATACAAGAAAAATCATTGAACGTGGAAAACGCATCCGTATTTGTTTCAAACAACATGAACTTCAACCAATGTCTGTCCCGGAACAAATAGTGATACTTCTTGCATTAACCAGCGGACTCTTTGATACGATCCCTATAGACAAAATGGCAGAGGCAGAGGTTGCCTTGCAGAAAATGAACTCTGAACTCCCGGCAGAACTTCTGAAAAGATTTTTTTCAGACAAAGAATTGAGCAATCCGGATCGTGAAACTATTTTGAATATTGCCGGCAAAATACTTGAGCCTTTTCAGGAAAAGCCTGAAACAGATCAAAAAGATGAGTAATGGAAACACAGGAAAACCTACATAGAAAACTGAATGGTGCAAAAGAACTTAAATCTGTAGTCCGATCTATGAAAGCTATGGCGGCTTCAAATATCGGTCAATATGAGATGGCCGTCAGTTCACTTAAAGATTACTACCGGGCTGTTTCGTTGGGTATAATTGCCTATTTCAGGCAGGAGGGAATTGACAATATGGTCGAACAGAAAGAATCCAAAGAAAAAAAAGAAAAATTAATCTGTGCTGTTGTTTTTGGTTCGGACCAGGGTCTTGTGGGTCAATTTAACGATTCACTTACCGATTTTGTATCTCAGAGGCTCCATGCCTTGCCAGGTAAAAAAGAAATATGGGCAGTTGGGGAACGTGTTCAATTGCTACTTTCAGATATTGGTTATAATACTACACAACTTTTCCCCGTTCCCAATTCTGTTAATGCAATTACTCCGCTTGTACAGCAAATTTTAATGAAAAGCGAAGAAAGCTTCGACCAGGGGAATGTAAAAAGTGTTTATATTTTTCATAATCAACCAAAGCAGGGGGCGGGATATGAACCTGCAATTCATCAATTGCTGCCATTGGATGAAAAATGGAGGCAATCACTTACTGAGCTTGAATGGCCTACAAAGTTGATACCGCAGGTTATAGGAGGGATTAAGCCGACCTTATTGGCGCTTATCCATACCTATCTTTTTGCTTCGTTGTTCAAGGCATGCGCTGAATCGTTGGCCAGCGAAAACGCAAGCCGTTTGGCTGCGATGCAACGTGCTGAAAAAAATATTGATGAATTACTGGATGATCTTAGCCATAAGTTTCATAGTCTGCGTCAAAGTACAATTGATGAAGAACTGTTTGATGTAATATCAGGTTATGAAATGTTATCGAAAAGCCATTCCTGACTAATTATATGTTTTTAACGGAAGGATATTATAATTTTTTAGTGCACTCCTTCATACTATATCAGGACGAGTTACCGTTAAATTTAAACCACATTGCAGGGTTACCACCCTGTAAATGTTAAAAATCGCCTAAAATCGCCTTTTTTCAATTATTTTCCCACTCCCAAAAATGTAATTACCAGATATTCAACACTATTATTTTTCCACTCGCTAAAAAGTGCCTTTTTGTGGCACCGGGGACATTTGGAAATCAAGGTTTTAGTGGTTAGTTATTAATTATTATTATCGGACGATATACTTTAATTTCTTTTATCTGAGCACCTTTTTTATTTCTTGTTTTTACCTGAAGTGTGTGCTTGCCATTTGTTATTCCCTGTATAATATTTGTTGTATACTCCAGAGAAGGATCCTGCACTTTTGGAGCTACATATTTATCGGTGAATAGTGGTATTACTTTCCATAAAATCAGGTCTCCCGATTTCATATGAAACGATTTTATGACATTCTGTGCCTGTTTTATATGCCAGTCATCTTTAGAGATTTTCACTCTTCCGGAATTGGAAACAAAATCTTTCGAACCTTGTCCTGTTCCGTCAAAACCGGTTTTGCTTCCTTCAACCTTAAAACGCCAATTTGAATAGTAATAACTATTTTTCGAAGTATTCAATGTGCTATCAATGCTTGTAATAGTAAGTTTCCAGTCTTCAATCTGCAAGGGAGTATTATTTGTAAAATGGTAGAATGATGGAGTGTTCCAAGGAAATCCCCGACCGGCATTTGGTCGCGTAAATGAATAACATTCAACGAAATGAGATGGTTTTTCGCCGTCAATAAGGATGTCAGCTGTATCATGCTTATCCGACAATTCTGATGATAAAAACTCTATCTTATTCCCTTCAAATTCCATATTTAACTTCCCCCTTTTAAAGAAAACATCCTTTCCAATAACATAAGTTTTAACCAGTCCATAAGGATCGGGAACATTTGCAGGGTTGTATTTTAGATACGGAATTGTTGTGGCTGCAAAAAGATCCATTCCCTTCTGATTAAGATGTATTCCATCTCTTGTGTAATCGTTTGGTTTTGTTTTTGAAGTTTCCATGTCATTTCGCCAGGCATCTCTCATCTTCACAAGTGAACATTTGTACTTTTCAGCAAATCCGGGAACATAAATTAAAGACATTTTATTTTCCCAGTTCTCATAGGCCTTGTCGGTATCGTGTTTTGTTAAATCTGCCAGCGCCTGATTAGAAAAAATATGATCAGTTTGAATAAGTATTTCGCATGTTGTGCGGGTTCTTATATCCCTTATAATTTTCTCATAATCTTTATCGGAACCAAGAACATGAAAAATTAGCAAATCGGGATATGCAGGAATAATATCGTACAGGTTTGATTTCCAAAGTAACTGAGAGGAGAATCCTCCAATGGCAAGGTTCTCTATTGTAACATCAGCATAAGGATATTTCTTAAGAATAAAATCCTTTACCTGAAGCCACCATCCCTGTTCACTGATTGACTGTCCATAAACAATTATTTGTACTTTGTTTCTGTGTTCCGGGGTGCTTGTCGCCAGGAGATTTAAAGTGCGGCTTATTTTGTGGTTATCAATTGCATTATTTTGTATTGATGATTGAGAGAGACTAATTAGGGGATTAGCAATAGCCAGGAAAAATATAATTAGGTTTCGCATAATGACATATAATTAAATATTCTAGCAGTTTTTGAGTCTAAAATTCTGGTTCGTAATTCATATTTACAGGTTCCCAGGAAATTTGTTTTACTGTAATGTTTTTGATCTGGATATTGCTGGCATAAGCTTCAAACCCTACCATTGTGTGTTTTTGGTTATCAATAGGATCGGGATCCATTGTCTCTAGTAAGAGTTTTGAATCGGCAAAAATAAAACAATGACCATCAATGCTGCCTGCCTCAATATGATAAACTTTCCCAGGCAAGAACCTGAAGAGCGATGTACCTGGCATAAATTTATAATCGGGCGATTTTTCGATACCAACCTTCCCTGTCCACCAGCCCTGTAATCCCGCAACATAGGCAATTCCCCTTTGATCTTTATCCTCAAGCCATTCTCCGTTCCACATTACATTTATATCATGAGTCGAAGGAAGAATCGTTGCAGCATCAAATCCAACCAATACGTTCCCGGGGAAATGTTTCTTCATTATTGCCATCCCGGGCCAGTTACCGGGATTTTTCCCTTTGAGCCAGCCATCCTCAACCTTCCATTCGCTATGATGTATGCTCCAGTCTTTTTGTAAAGATTCGGTACTTAACGGCTGGTCAAACAGAACAGGTGAGGCATCGAAAAAAATCTGTTTTTTCATTAAAGGAAGAGTTCTCATCTGTTGTTATTTTGCTAAGATCATATTATTATTCAAACTACTTGAAACACTAACTTTTACTGATCCGGCAAATTCAGGGATCTCAACCAATCGTTGAGTAATTTTTTTATTTTCCTCTGTAAACAGGTAAGCATAGGTTTTTGTATCCGCCGAACCATTAAGTGTGATATCAATTCCTTTTTTATCTTTTCCAAGTATAGTTTCTGTTAAGTGAGAGGTTTTTTGGGATCTCACAATCTTCAATGCATCATCCATAGTTAGCATAATAGGATTAAAATCACTTATTCCTTTGGAGATGATCCTAAGTTGTTCCTCCCAGCTTTCCGGTTTGATCTTGTAGATAAAATCGGTTTCATGGGTAAACAAAACTGCCAGAGCCATCGATGAAAGAGCGCGTCTCAGCTGGCGTATCCCTCTTCCTGCAGATACTTCTGTCTGGTTATCAGGAGCCCATTCATAACCTGCATCGTCTCTGATTTCAGTTAAACTGTTAAAGAATTTCTTATTATTGATTTCGATAAAATCAGAATAGTATACAGCTTTTTTCCCGCGAAGTGCATCATTGTTGGTAACTGTCCCTGGTTTTTCATAAAGTCTGAACGGACCATTTTTTATCCATGGTATCTTGTCGGCATAAGGTGTATTTATTTCCTTGTTAATACCAATAAACTCCATTTTCCATTTATCCGAAACATGTGGTATAATATTACTTCCCATCTCATACCAGTGTGCAAGAAAATACTTAGACATTGGCAATGGCTGATTCGATGCGTACCATTTGTCAACAGCTTCAAGCCCTTGCACCGCCTCTTCATCACTCCATGGTTTTCCACCATTATGGTCATAGTAAATAAACTCGTCATATGTTTTTGCCCTGAACGGAAGAGCATCCGGATTATAGTAAAACCTGCTATTTGTCTGGACGAAGTTTTCTCCATATAAATTTTCAATCGGTGCATTATTCCCTGGCCGGTTAGGGCGACCAAGTGCATGTGGTGTCGCAGTTGCCATGTTGCTAAGAATATATCCGCGTAACTCTTCAATAGCAACAGGGCTAAGGTTGTAAATAAATAGGCCAAGCCATGGTTTGAATCCATATTTATTAGCTGTATTTATCCAATAAAAAGGCGATTTCTGCATGAGTTCACCTCTTCCGGCAACATCGTCAACTCTCATTGTAACAAGAGGTGGGAGGCCACGCATAACAAATGGTTTCTTTGCAGCCCATACAATAGAACGCCAGAGACAATCATCAAGTCCCATCATTGGACCTATATATCTTGTTTTCATCCAATCCATCGAAGTGAATACAACGCAAGGGTTATTATTGTCACTAACAAGAAGGAGAGGCCTTCCATCAGCCTGGATAAGCGATGTCATCGGAGATCCGGAAACATTCCTGACAGGAAATGGTACTGAACTTTTAATAGTATCAGTTTTTCCATGCAATGATGTTATATAGTGATCTGTGTTAAATGATACTGACTTTGCATATGTTGTTGAAGCATTCATATCCGATTTCACAGATGGCCAGTCGGGATCAAATGATATAAGACCGGCCCCTTTTGAAGTGATTTTTTTTATTATCTTCTTTGCTTTGCCAGGATCGTTCATGTCGTGCCCGATAATTATCAGAGAGTAATCTTCAGGCTTTGATGAAAGACGTTTACTATTGATATCCGCAACTTCATACACTATTCCAAAATGATCAAGATATGGTACAAGGTATTGACGTGTAATGAGTGAAGCGGAGTCAGCATTGTCTACCATGACAAGTGTGATCATCTTTTGCTGACCCAAACAGGTAATATTCAGGCTTATTGTCAATACGACAATATAGAACCATTTTGATTTTTCCATTGTAAATATATTATGGGATATACAAATAGCAGGTCTTATTTATTTGATATTTATATTTTTAGTGTTTTCAAAGTAGAATTTTGCCTCTTCAATTGTCTTAATCTTTTTCCCGTAGAATGAAAGGTTTTCAATTGTTACATTTTCTACAAGGTGAGCTTTATCCGATCCGTAGAACACTGAAAATGGAATTGGTCCATCAACCACACTCACATTTTTAAGAGTTATGTCTTTAATGTGACCGCGATATTTCATTCGCAATTCTTTATCCTCACGAGGTACACTCATTACATTGTCCCATATACCATGTACATAAAGTTTGTTGACAAGTGCCTGATCACGCACACCGTCTTCCGAGTAAATAGATCTGAAAATTGCAAGATCGAATAGTTTCTGGTCTGTTCCTTCAACTCTCAGGTTATCAACCAATATATTACTTACAACCCCTCTTCTTGCATTATGAATACTGAAAGCAGCCCCACCTTCTGTATGAATAATATCATTATTAATAAAACTTACATTGCTTACATCACCAGACAGCTCAAAGCCTATTTCAAGGGCATTTCCCCAAAGTGCATTCCAAAAAACGCAGTTTCTTACAATTACACTGTCAACTCCGTATGCTGGTCCTTCAGGCAGAGGTGGAAAGGACTGATCAATTGATCTTGTCTGGCCAGGAGCAACCTGAAGACCAGTATTTTGGGCAGAAGTAATCTGAGGTCTGGCATGACTCTTAACTGCAATACAATCATCTTTAGTATGGACAAAACTGTTGGTTACGCTCATATTTTTGGTACTTACAATATCAATTCCATCATCCCCGCCGTTGTCGCTGATTATTTTTATATTATTGATATTTACTTTATTACAGAGAGTGGGGACTACGTCCCATGTTTTACTATTGTAGATTGTGATACCCTCTATTATTATGTTTTTGCATTCATTAAGAAGAATAAGACCGTTTCCACCACCTCTTCTGGGCTGATCGGTTGATGATAGGGTATGATTGAAGGCTTTTGCACAAGAGTCCATGAATTGTATTCCATATGAACCATCGAGAATACCCAGCCCTCTGATTTTGACGTTACTTACATTCCTCCCCTTAATATTCCCTACAACAATTGCTCCGCCTTCAATGTATATCTGTTGATTGTCATTTAAATTCATAGTGCCTGGGTAATGAATCTTACCTGATTCAAAGTATAAGACATTCTTATCATTTTTGTCGGGCTTATTTTTTTCTGGCCCATTTGCAAACAGTAAGAGTGGAATCTTTATACTTCCATTCAGTTCAATGCTATACTGGCCAGTTTTTGTTATCCTTAAGGTTATCAGACTGTCACTATTCTGGAACAGTGGTTTTATTCCTGCAGATGTCGGTCTGACATCGACCCATTTAATATCACGGTTTAGAGATTTAATGGTAATATCTACCGGTTTTGTCATTATAAAGCTGCAGAAGGAGGCAGGAATGGGTGAAGAATAAACCAAAGCACTTTTTCCGTCAATCTTAACGCTAAAATCCGCAGAGGGATTAAAAGTTACAGGGTTTACCGGAATGGAAACTCTGTTTTGAGCAAATACAGAATGAATCCCTATTAATATAACGCATACGAATGATAATGATCGTTTCAAAAAGTTTAAAGAGAGAGACTGATGTGCCATTTTACTGTTTTTTAGGGTTAAAACATCTTAATCTTTTATTTCACGACAGATTGAAAATATTGTGTTCAATAAATTGATATTATTGAGCGGTACTTCTTTTTAATAATGGTGTTTTTGTGAAGAAAAATGCATATAAAGTAATTATTGCGAAACAAAGGCAAGGCACTGTATAAGAGTAATTCACTCCAATTTTATCTGCAATCATACCCTGCAAAGGTGGGAAAACTGATCCCCCCACGATAGCAAAGTTCAGCAGGGCAGAGCCCTTTCCCGCAAATGCTCCTATATCTTCAATGGCCAGACTAAAGATTGTTGGAAACATTATAGACAGGAAAAATCCCAGGCTTGCCAGAATATATTCGTTGTAACCGGTATTAAGGAAAATTATCACCAGATAGCACAATATCATAGCTATACCAAAAAATCCGACAAGTTTAAAGGCTTTAACGAAACGAAGAATGAAAACCGCGGTCAAACCCATGGCGGCGGCAAAAATATAGTAGAGTGTCAGATATTTGGCAGCTTCCGTTTCGGAAAGACCAACTACCTCTTTCAGGTAGGGTATAAAAAATCCGGCAGTACACGATTCAGCGCCTACATAAAAAAACATAGCAATCACCCCGAAAAATAAATGCCTGTACCTTATACTTTCCCTGAACAACCCTGTGACTGAAAACTTATCTTCTTTTGCTGCTTTAAGGGAAGGCATTTTAGAAAAATAAATAAGAACAGCAATAGTCAGGATAACAACAGCAAGTAATATATATGGAAAATGAAACCTGATCTCACCTGAGGTTTTATAAATGAGAGCAGTTGCAACAAGGGGTGTGGCAGCATATCCGATCCTCGAAAATACCTGTACAAAGTTCATCCGGATATGTGCACCTTCAGGATCACCGAGCAAGGTGATAAAAGGATTTGCAGCAACATTTATTATCGTAATTCCGCTCGAAAGTGTAAAAATTGCAAGTAGTACAAACAAATATGAATCAAAAAACTTTGCCGGAATAAATAGAGAACAGCCTAAAGAGCAAGTCGTAAGGGCGATGAGCAGACTTACACGGTATCCGTAGCGGTGGATCATCCAGGCGATTGGAAGAGGGAAAATAATATAGGTAAGATAAAACGAAAACTGGATCATTGTTGCCTGCGTGTAATTCAGTGAGAAATACTTAATGAGAGAAGGAAGCAGGATGTCGTTCATGCAGAACATCGAACCTACTGTCAGAAAGACCAGGCAAAGAAGGATAAGAGGTTTATATTGATGTTTCATTAATCAGGGTAGAGTCACAGTTCAGAATCCAGTATTATTTCAATATTTAACAGGTTGCATAAATCCACCAATTCATTCACATAAGTACCGTATACAGCTGCAAAGTGCTGCGACTGAACGTGGTCAAGAACTTGTCTTACCGGAACATCAGGATAAAAGGTAACACTTGGCCATGATGGTAGCGGAACACCCATTTCAACCCATTTCGGACGTTCTTTAGCTTCACCTGTGACAATATGCATCCTGTATCCTTCCTTTGTTTCAGATAAACAGGTCAGAGTCATTCTTCCTTTTTTCATGTTCGAACAATGTGCAATACCTTTAAGGAGAACAGTTTTGATATACTTTATCTGTGGTTTTCCTTCAATAAAGTCGGATGGACAATAACCATCCTCACCAAGTAATATCCATTCAGGGTGATGTTCGTAATGTTCAATGAAAGTAACCTGTTTTTCTGATATCCATTTAAGCATTAACTGGGCAACAGAGTTCCCCAGATCATTTTCATCAACGTACGGGTACCCGGCATCTGCAACAAGGGAGGAGGGAACAGCATGAGTCATTCCCATTTCCAGATCCACCCCATCGACACATTTGTATGAAAATGTGTCGAAGTTCTTTTCTTTGCAAAGTGCAACTGTACCCATATATAACCGTACTGCATTTTCTACGACGTATAAGTCGGGTTTTCCAAGCGGATATTCCCAATCTTTTGAAACTCTTATTGTTTCAACCTTTACAGCCTCGTCAGAAATTACATCCATCTTTCGCTGAAGCTGAAGCATATCCATGCTCTCTATTTCAGGCCCGATAAGATCACGTAATTTTGTCGGGTTTATCCCTGTTGAGTAAAGACCCATATCGTTATATCCGATTGTTCCAAGTCTTGCGTGGCGCAGTTTTTTCATAGCTGATGCAGCCCTGGCAAATGAGAGTATCCCTTCTAAATCCATTGGAGAGTCGGGGGCATTAAACAGATATTTGAATTTGATACCCCACTGCTCCATAGGAAAACGCAAAGAAGTGGAACCGGCTCCTGCAGCAGGGGAGATAAGTGTTCCCTTTTCCCCAAACTTTCCTTCATGGTCGGTAAATCCCCCAAAGCTGTAGAGTATCATTGGTTCATTCCTGAATTCGTACAGAACCCTGAATACCCCACGGGTATCTATCCAGTTTATAATATTGACAAAAAGAAAATCCCATTCTTGTGATTTAAGTTCCCTTATTGCCCTTTCAGGTTCAGGGCCCTCGCCAAAAACCGGATCGGTAATGATTAGATCGAGCCCTGCTTCATGCAGTTGCTTTTCTGCCCGGCTGCTAATCATTTTCAGATTAGCCGGTTCATAGAACATTGTTCCGAACGACACATATCCTGCTTTAATCTTTGTCATGATTATAATATTATTTTGATAACTGAGTTTTTACAAAGAATGGCAAATTGGCTGTGGAAAACTTTTCTTTCCCATCATACACGTAAACAAATAGTCTGTAAGGTCCTTCGTCAGAAGGAGCTGTAAAAGAGATTTCTGCGTCATTAAGCTTAATAAGATCGGGAATAGGCTGAGGTACCTTTTCGCCCTGCCCGGCATAGGATGCATAATTTGCCTCAGGTCTGATTTCCCACTCATAACGCAACTGATTTCCATCTGCATCGCTTGCAAAGGACTTCGCGTTAAACAGCTTGCCAGCTTCGAGATAGATACTTCTTATATTTTGGAATCCCATAATCCACATTGAATCAAGTAACGGAGCATGGTTCTCAGGCTCCTTCCCAAGCCAGAGACGGTGCATCACGTCGACTGTTGCAGATTCATACCCATTTTTATCGAACATACAGAACCATGTATGAGTTGTCTCCTGTTTAAACCCCGACCAGTAAAATACAAATTCGCCCAGACAGCTCTTTGATTCATTCATTACAGTAGTTCTGTATTTCTTTTCGTAGGTGATTGCTTTCTCGCGACCCGTTTGTTCATAAGGTGCTTTCCAATCAGTTTTTGGAGTTTCCCAGTAGCCATCGGTACCCCATTCCGTTATTACATATGGTTTTTTCCAGTCGTATTTTTTTAAATCTTCCGGAATCCTGTACATATCTCCGTAAGTATTAATTCCCAGAAGGTCAAGAGCTGGACAACGTTTGGTAATTTCTGCTATTTTTTCAATCATGCTGGTGCCTATTACAGTCATTACAGGGTGGTTAGGGTCAATAGCCTTTATGCTAACAGCTATATCGTTTATCGCATCCCATAGTTTCAGATTATACGGGAGTGTTCCGGGAATGTAGTCAAGTTCATTTCCGATAGCCCACATCAAAACTGCCGGATGATCTTTAGCTCCCCTGACAGTCGCAATGATCCTCTCTTTTTGTTTTTTTACTGCAGTGGTATCGCTATAGTTAAAGCCGCTTCTCTCGGCCCCGGCCTGGAGGTTTACAAGGACTTTCAATCCAAGAGATTGCATCTTGTCGAGATCTCTTGCTCCTGACCTGATGGCATTTCCACCATGAAGAGGTATTTTTTCATAAAACTCATTGGCTACTGCACCTTTTATAAAGAAGGGTTTGCCGTCAACTAATAGTGTATATGAACCGTTCTCTGAAATAATTTTCACCTTTTGACAAATGGACGGATTTGAAATTCCTGATATTATAACCAGAAGCAATAATCTGACTATTCTGTGATATAATTTTCGCATTTGAAGAAAGCCTATCTTAATTAAACATCAATTCTTTTTCCTTTTTTGTGTGAAAAAAGTGCTGCAGTCATTAACTTATGACTTAGTAAAGTTTCTTCCGGAAGTACACAATTAAAAGGGATATCTGTTTTTCTGTCACTGAATTCCATCATATATGCTCCAATCATTTGCTGAAAAGCATCTGAGAATCCTGTCTCAAAAATTCCCCCGGTTATAGTTGGAATGAAAGATTGTGATCCGATATCTGTCCTTGTCCATCCCTGTTCATTTCCTCTGGTTTCAAGGCAATAAAGCGATCGTGGATCGTGAGTAGTAAATATCATTGAACTTTCAGTGCCGTAAACTTCAATAAACCATGTGTTGGTTTGACCAGGTGCCATCCTTTTGGTTTCAAGAACCATGGAAAATTCCTTTCCTGTTTGCGGATCATCGCAATGGGTTGTTAATACGGCATTATCGAATGTATGACACGGAACAATTTTACCTTTCCCGTCAGGACGCGTCTCTGCAATATTTTGTAAATCGGCAAATACCCATTTTGGTTTCCACCCCATGCGAAAAGGAATATGCTGGGTATGAAGACCAAGATCCCCAAGACATCCATATTCACCGTTGATTTCAACTATCCTTTTCCAGTTTATAGGTTTGGTAAGATCCATATCGCTTGAATGATGAAATCCACTCCGGACCTCAATCAGACGGCCATATTTTCCGGTATTTATCCAGTCAATAACGCGTTTTGCCCCCGGGAAATAAGGAAATTCAGAACTGCATCGAACTACCAGATCGGGTCTTTTTTTTATTTCTGCCAATATGCTAATGTTGGCTGCCAGATCAATACCAAAAGGTTTTTCTCCCAGAAGGTGTTTCCCTGCCAGGATTATGTCAGTATAAATCTTTTGGTGCAGGTTATGTGGTATTGCACAATAGATTGCATCAATCTTGTCAGATGCAAGGAGTTCTTTATAATTGTTACAGGACACCTGAATGGTATCGAAATTATTCAAAAACCATGAACGGGCAGAATCGTTACTCTTATCACATATAGCGGTAATAACAGGCTTTGGGAGGTTGTCATCAAGTAAATGGCACCATCGTGCTACCGCACTGGAAAATTCTTTGCCCATGAGGCCCAGGCCAATGAGACCAAACCTGATTTTATTTTGTTTCATTATATTTAATTTATCTATCTGATAATTATTTATAAAATTGAAAAATTATTCCTGATACCTGCTATTTCTTAATTATAATTGAATTGCTGTTGTTTGCTGTAATTCTAAATATACCGCCATTATTTAAGGCTTGCCACGTCCAACCTTCTGAATCTTTGATTTTTGTTTCAGAAAGAAGTTTATTATTAATTGAAACTGACTTTGGTTTTGAGGCTAATCTGAACACTGATCTGGATGAATTATCAAAGGTTGAATACCTTATTTCAGAAGTTGAGTACTCAATGTTTTTAACAACTGAAGAACATCTTAACAAATGGTCTTCACTGGCAGGGGCCCATTCAGGAACAGCTGCCATTGCATCGGAAAAATGTCTTATATAATCGCTGTATCCGTCAGAGAACCAGGCCCCTGGCCAATTGTGGCCTACCGCCACATAACCATCGGGCAGGCACATATAGCTGGCGTAGTTTAAATATGCGAAAGCCTTTTCTTTAAAAGTCACATCACCGGAGTACTCGTACCATAACGCGCATAGCGAACCAAACCTCGAAGAATGACTTCCCATTGGTTCATAGCACCATGTCTGTTCCTTTATGGCATCAAAATCCTTATCCCTGAAAACCGATTCAATCCAGTAAATGATTGACTGTATATCAATTGGCAGGTTTGCATCTTTCGACGGATTTTGTATAAGATATTTTCCGAGTTCACCAGGTGTTATCTGCAACCTGTTTGAAATTAGTGCATCATTAGGTATATCTTCAAAATATCCGTTCCAAATTGAAGTTTTCATTGGACCATTCACAGAAAACAGCCATTGCCAGGCAATATTTTTTGCATCTGTATATTTTCTTTCAGATGCTGAATCCAATTGAATGGTGTTTTTGATCCGCAGAAGTTCTTCAAATAGTTTGAATGGGTCAAGAGCATTAGAACAGTAATCAGAAAGTACATAACCGGTACGCGCATTTAGCCTGAAGGCCCATGGAGATTTGCCGGTTACAGAAGCGGCAAATTGAGGTTTTGAAGGGAGAACGTTTCGAACATGTTTTGCCAGAGCATTGGCGCAATCCAGACCTGCTTCAAGGTACTTCTTATCACCGGTTATTTCAAAGAAGCGAATATAAGCATATCCGAGTTCACCTACTTTATCAGGCTCAATCCCGTGAAGCCCATCCCCTCTGAACCCGTCATTTTCCCAACGTGTACCGCCCTGGTATACTTTTTCAAAAGCATCAGAACTGGCATAAGGTACTTTTTCCCATACCCATCCTTCAGGGGTAGTACCATTTTGTATCTGATAATCCAGCATTCCCCTAACCAACTCAATGTATTTAGCATCACCGCTGAATTGATAATAATTTATACCCAATGATTGTACACAACCGGCATAAAAACAAGCAGGATTGTGAGGCCAGTCTTCTGCCACGTATTTGTCGCCATTTAAGTCAGGTTTATTGAAACAACAGGTTATCAAATAAAAAGGCAATCCGGTTTTTGAGTCTATGGGACAGGTGTTTATGAGAAATTCAGATGCTAGTTTCATAACATGGCTAAATGCTGCACCAGGTATCTCAGGTTTATACCACGAAAGCAGTTTTCCTGTACTGTTGCGGTTTACTTTATGGGTCAGGATTGAATCCTGACTTTTAGATTGCACCGTTTGTGCATGTGTGTTGCTTATACAGAATAGAAATAAAAGGGAAATTAATATACTTTTCATATGTTGGTAATTTGATATAAAAGTAAATGGAAAATCAGTTTTAAGTTAATGAATTTTCAGGTTTTAAAATTAAGTTAATACCCAAACTCTTTTTCCACTTCAGTAATTGCATTTTCAATAATATCCATTCCCATAGCGGCATATTTCTCGTCCATAATAAGAGGTGGTGACATTCTTAGAATATGGCCGGCAGGAATCCATGCAAGACCATTTCGGAATGCCTTCTGATATACAAGCTTTCCTGCTTCATCAAAAGGTTCTTTGGTAACTTTGTCTTTAACAAGTTCAATGCCAAGCAGAAAACCTTTTCCTTTTACATTACCGATTATTGGATGCTGATCTTTCATCTGGACCATCCGTTTCATAAAAAAATCGCCAATAGTCCGTACATTCTGCAGAATATCTTCCTCTTCAATTACTTCGATTGAAGCCAGAGCGGCAGCACAGGCCATCGGATTTCCACCATAGCTAGATGAGGCAGATATTTTTTCGAGAGCCTCTCCGTTCTCTTCGCTTACAACCATTGCAGTTACCGGGAATCCATTACCAAATGATTTACCAAAGGTTACTATATCTGGAATTACTCCCCAGTGGTTTAAGGTAAGCCACTCGCCGGTACGTCCCATTCCGGCAAGTACCTCATCATCAATTAAAAGGATTTTATATTTGTCGCAGAGTTTTTTCAGTTTCGGGAAGAAATCATCAGGAGGGAAAATGCTTCCGGCCCATCCCTGTGCAGGTTCGAGGACGAATGCCGCAACATTACCAACGGTAGCTTCTTTAATAAAATTTTCATAAAATCTTATATAAGCATCTGTATCGATAGTCCCATCCGTTTTCGTCCATAGGGGGCGATAAGGATCGGGGCGCGGAACCATATAAAATCCTGCAGCTCTTGTTGGTCCGTAACTATATGTTTCTCCGCGGTACATCTGTGCGCAACTAACAGAGCCAAGCGACTTACCATGAAAATCCCTGTATGCAGAAATAAACTCGTGTTTATTAGTAATTGCCCTGGCTGCTCGTAATGCTGCTTCTACCGCCGATGTTCCATCAGAATATAGTTGGATAGCATTTAATTTTCCGGGAAGCACTTCAGCCATTTTTTCCATGAGTTTCTCTTTTACCGGAGTAGTAAAATCATGAGCATTCATAAGTTTTTTTGCCCAATAGGCAATTGCCTCTGATATCTTCGGATGGCAATGGCCAAGTGAGGTGACATAAATCCCTGAAGAAAAATCGAGGTACTTGTTCCCGTCAACATCAGTTAACCTGATTCCTGACCCTTCCTCAAAACAGACAGGAAATAGTTTAACCTGGCTGCTCAGTCCTTTCATGTACCTTGCTGTATTTTTATGCATTTCCCGGGATTTTGGTCCGGGAGTTTCTGTTATTAGTTTCGGAATACCAATTGCACTTTCTCTCCACCAATCTTTTGACATTTCTTTTGTTTTAATAGGTTAATATTATCTTGAATTATTAGTATGATCGAAAAATACACATAAAGTCATAAACAAACATAACGTATTAAATATTATTTTGCAAGCATATTTTATTTTCTCTTTATATTTATTAGTTTTGTGATATATGAAAAAGATCATAAGCGATCATTGTAATTGTTAATATTTTGAAAGAAACATGAATCTGAAAAGAGCCGGAATTTCCTATCTGATCGGAATTGACGTAGGAACGACTTCAATAAAAGGAGTTCTTCTAACGAATAACGGAGTCTTTGTCACTTCTGTCGGACAGGAATATGCTCTCGATTACGGGCCGGATGAAACGTGTGAACTTGATCCGGAAGTTTACTGGAAAATTACCTGCATGGTTGTACGTGACATGATTCTGAAATCCGGAATTGATCCTGCTTCTGTTACGGGACTTGCATGTTCCAGCCAGGGAGAAACAGTAATTGTTGTTGATCATGAATGCAAACCATTGCGAAAAGCGATTATCTGGCTCGATAACCGTTCGGGAATCGAGGCCAAACGTATTGAAGAAAAATTCGGCAATCAGAAAATCCTTGACGTTACAGGTCAGCCTGAAGTTCTTGCCATATGGCCTGCGACACGTATTCTCTGGCTAAGGGAAAACGAACCTCATATCTTTAATAAGGTTGGTAAGTTTTTATTGGTCGAAGATTATCTTTTATTCCGCATGACTGGTAAATATAGTTCTGAACATTCACTTGTATCATCAACCCTATATTTTGATATTACCCGAAAAATCTGGTGGCAGGAAATGCTTGATTTCCTTAACATCTCTGAAAAGCATTTACCGCAGCTTTATGAATCAGGTATGCCTGTTGGAAATCTGACAGAGGAAGCTTCTTTGCTTATGGGGTTGACTTCTGATACTAAAGTTGTGACAGGTGCATATGATCATCCTTCAGGGGCAATTGGTGCAGGCAACATTGCACCGGGAATGATTACCCTGACGATAGGGGCCTCAATGGCAATGTGCGTTACACTTGATAAACCTGTTAATGATATGACACTGAAGTTACCGTGTCAGTGCCATGTTGTTGACGGCTTATATTTTCTTTTACCTTATGCTCAAACCGCTGGTCTGGTGTTGAAATGGTTTAAAGATGAATTTTGTAGGGGAGAAATTGAATGTGCCTGGAAATTGAATTCCGACCCTTACAATATTCTGATTGCCATGGCAGAACAAATATCCCCGGGAGCAGATGGATTAATAATGTTACCTCATTTAATGGGAACAGGTTCGCCGGAATTTAATAATAAAGTTAAGGGAGTTTTTGCCGGAGTGACTCCCGGAATGACAAAAGGACATTTCATCCGGTCAATTCTTGAGGCAGTTATTTGTTGTATTGAGCTGAACCTGGAGACGATGAAGCAAAAAGGTGTTAAAATAAGTGAGATTCATTCACTCGGTGGGGGAGCTAAAAGCCATCTTTGGAATCAAATACTGGCTGACATGACAGGGATCCCGGTAGTTACAATGTCTCAAACAGAGAATGCAGCATTAGGCGCAGCAATTCTTGCCGGTGTAGGAACAGGTATATTCAGTAGTATTGAAAATGGCTGCAAAATATGTATAAAGGACGATCTTAGGTTTGAACCGGACAAGGTAAATTATGAAATGTACAGGAAAACATACCTGAAATACTTATTGCTTTATAAATGTATGGAGAATTATTGGTGATTGTGATGCATTGTTCTGACTAACTATATATCAAAACCCGGGATAGACATACATTCGCCTCCTTTAAGTGCCGATTTATGTGCTACAATACCTGGAGCAGTATAAGCAATTGCTTCATAAATATCAATAAAGGGTTTGCGGTTATTCACCAAAGCATCAATGAATTCATGTGTTAGAAAGGTATGTGATCCTCCATGTCCGCTCAACTTCGGTGACATGTTTTGCAAGGTCCTCTTTGGTGAAAAACGAACCCTTTCTTTTATACCATGCATCCAAATAGCTGTAATACTTTAACAGACAGATCAAGCACTGGCGGAAGCTAAATGGCCTCAGCCAAAATGGTTGAAACTGCTGCATCGGCAGCAGTACCTCCCATTTTAAGCATGTCAATAACTGTCTGAACCGGGACTCTCTCGCTGGCTGTAATGCATCCTATTTCCAGGGCAGGATTTAATCACAGTTAAGCTTATTTTTCAACCCTGAACTTGTTAAGGATTGACGTAATGAGGAATCTCATTGAGTTTAAATAATTGTAAAATAAATTGTTTATTCCTGATTCCCGATAGTCATATTAATTATTATGTGGCTGTTACTAAATTAATATTATTGTTTCTGTATAGTTCAATGGTTTTTGGATCCACCTTCTGGTCTGTTATAAGATAACTTATCATAGACAATGAGGAGTAAGTATAATAGGAATCCTTTTCAATCTTTGAAGAATCACACAGAAGAAAAACTTTTTGTGCTGCTTCAGCCATTTTAACAGTTATTGAAGCACTCTTTTCATCTCCGCTGCTTAAGCCGTGTGCCAGCGAAATTCCACCTCCACCTATGAATGCCTTGTCTGCCTTAAATCGGGCAATAAGACTGTCAGTCATCTGTCCATACAGTGCTCTCCGTGTATTATCTAGCACTCCCCCAATAAGATATACTGTAATATTCGAAAAAGGAAGCAATTCTGAGACAACAGGTAGTGAATTTGTTATTACCCGGAGGTTCCTGAATTTTGTAATGAAACGAGCCAGGAATACTACAGTGGTCCCGCAATCCATATATATTGTATCATTATCCTCAATAAAACCGGAGGCGAACCGGCATATCTCAATTTTCTCTTCCCTGTTTTTAACAGAATTGTTGTCAAAACTAAACATTCCGCTGGTTATCTCAGATTTTATTGCACCGCCATGAGTCCTTATGAGCAGACCATGGCTCTCGAGAGTTCCAAGATCGCGTCGTGCTGTTATTTCAGAGATGGCGCATTTAGTAACGATTTCCTGAATATTTATAGTGTCAAATTTATCAAGATGACTTAGTATGAACTTTTTTCTTAATTCCTGATTCATAGATTATATTTCTGGTAATACATATTCTGATCAAGTTGTACAAAAGTAATCAAATATAAACATAAAAAATTATTTATTTGTAAAGAAGATGATTTCTTATTTGCAGATTATTCAAATATTTAATATATTTACAACGTTATTAAAATAATTAGAAATAATCATAAACGATCATTTAATTGTTGAAAATAGTATGAACGGGAAAGATTTAAGATTAGAAAAGCTTTTTAGTAAGGGTGAAAATGCTGTAATAATTGCAATTGATCATGGAATGTTTGACGGACCCATCCCAGGAATGATTGATTTAAGAAAGACAGCTAAGAAAATAAATCCATGTGTTGATGGGGTTCTGGTCAGTCCGGGGATGTTGAGACATCTTCGTCATGCTTTCAATTATAAGGGTGCACCTATGCCGATCGTAAGACTAAACTGGAGTTCGGTTTATTGCTTTCACTGGAATTACAATAATGCATATACTGTTTTGGCACAGACTGTTGAAGAAGCAGTTGCTAATGGAGCCGAGTGTGTTCTGGTTTCCCTTACACTGCAAACCGGTGATGAGAAAAATGATACCAGGAATGTTGAAGTATATAGCAGGCTTGTGAATAGTGCAGCAAAAATGGGGATCCCGGTAGTTGGAGAATACTTCCCTGTAAATTCAGGAACAATATCAAAAGAGGAGATGCACGAACAGGTTTTTACTTCTTGCAGGATTTTAAGTGAGTTGGGCTGTGACATGATCAAAACGTTTTACACTCATGATTTTAAAAAAATAACAGAGGGTTGTCCTGTTCCGGTTTTTGGACTTGGAGCTGAAAAGACACCTCTTCAGATTCAAGCTCTCCAGCTTGCAGCAGATGAAATTTCAGATGGAGCAAGGGGAGTTGTATTTGGAAGGAATGCAATACAGGTGAAGGATCCGTTTACTTTTCAGGCGGCACTTTGTGAAGTTGTTAAAAATAATCTCTCACCATTGGAGGCACTGGAAAAATATAAACTTGAGTAAGTCCAATTATAAGATATATGCAATATTTAAGTAATATGAAATTACCTTATTGATTATAATAAACTAAAAAAGTAAAATAGTGCTTATATGGGCCGGAAATTAAAGTACGCTATTTACAATAGAATTATCAATACAATAGATGAGAATTGACTTGGCTTGCAGAAGGAATACCGAATCCATTATATTGAAAATAAATTTGGTTAGTTGATCAGGTTAGGTGAAAAGTGAAGTTCCTTATGGAACTTCCGCCTTTCTATTTAAAATTATTCCTCCATTATTATTAAATTTTAAGCATTGACTTGTAGGTAAATCTATTCATGCAAAATGGAATGAAAAGGTTAAAGAATGATTATTGTAGTGTAATTCTGGTCTGGTTATCTTACTTTTTCCTTTCAGCAACAACTGTACATCCAGTTCTTGCACAGGATGTTATGAATTCAAATTGGAATATTGATTTCACTCTTGTAAAGATTAAGTCTACTGTTGATGGTGAACTACAAAACGCCTGGTTCTATAAAACAAGATCAGCAAAACCACAACCACTTATTGTAAACCTGCATTCATGGACTTATGATTACAGACAATTTGATTCCCTTCCGATTCTTGCAAAACAGAAAGATGTAAATTTTATTCATCCCGATTTCCGGGGGCCAAACAAATCCTTCAATGCTTGTTGCAGCAATCTTGTATTATCTGATATTGATGCTGCAATAGACTTCGCAATCAAAAATGCGAATGTTGACACATCAGAAATTTATGTGATTGGACAAAGTGGAGGTGGTTATGCAACATTGGCTGTATTTATGAAATCAAAGCACAGAATAAAAAAGTTCTCTGCCTGGGTACCTATTTCCGACCTGTTGCAATGGTACGATGAAACGAGGATAAGAAAACTGTATTATGCCGATGATATCCTTAAATGTACAGGATCGGAAGGGAAAATCCTGAACATACAGGAGGCAATTCTGAGATCACCGTTTTATTGGAAAACTCCCGTTGAAAAACTTAAAAAATGCAGACTGGAAATCTTTACCGGAATATACGATGGACTGGAGAATAATGGCCCGATACCCATCACTCAATCTATTAATTTCTACAATAAATTATTAAAGGATTTGAATGTTAGAAATCATTCAAAATTTGTAACTGATTCAGAAATCCTAAAGCTCCTTGAATTCAGAAAACCACTGGGTGATTATGGCAAAATAGGAGGCAGAGATGTCTGCCTGATTAAAGAAACAAATAGTATTAAATTGACAGTTTTTACCGGTATGCACGAAATGCTTGTCAAATATGCATTTGAAGATCTTTTTAAATAGAAATATGAGAAAGTTATTATTAGAAGTTGTTTTCCTGTCTGTTGCATATCTCCTTCCTGCTCAGAACCCGATTGTTCCTCCGGGGGTTTATATTGCTGACCCTTCTGCTCATCAATGGAAGGACGGGAAAATGTATGTTTATGGATCTAGAGATGAAAGCCCTAATTATTACTGCTCATTCAGTCATGACGTCCTTTCTTCTTCAGATTTGAAAACCTGGGTCAGAACTGAATACAGTTTTGCAAGTAAAGGGACAAACGATCAGGTTTCATATAGCGATAATGCTCTCTATGCTCCCGATTGCCAGTATGCCAACGGAATGTATTATTTCTATTATTGCCTTGCCAGCAACCGTAACACAGAAGGTGTTGCAACCAGTAAATCACCAACGGGCCCCTTTATGAAAGGTACAAACATTAAAGTCTTTAATTACAACGAAATCGATCCATGTGTCTTTATTGATGATGACGGTCAGGCCTATTATATATGGGGACAATTCACCGCCAAGATGGCAAAAATGAATCCAAATATGATTGATATTGACTCTTCAACAATAAAAGACAATATAGTCACAGAAAAGGATCACTTTTTTCATGAAGGCGGTTACATGGTTAAACGAAACGGGATTTACTATTTTGTTTATTCACATATGGGAAGAGCAGGCAGGCCGACATGTATTGGTTATGCAACAAGTAAATCCCCAATGGGTCCATTTAAGTATGGTGGTGTAATTGTCGATAATGATCATTGCGATCCGGGATGCTGGAATAACCATGGTTCAATAGCTGAGTTCAATGGGAAATGGTATGTGTTCTATCACCGTTCAACTCATGGGTCCAATACAATGCGGAAAGCTTGTGTTGAACCAATAACCTTTAATCCGGATGGAAGCATTAACGAAGCCGAAATGACAACACAGGGTGCAAGTGATCCCTTAGATGCAAAGGCTGAACTTGATGCTGCGAGATCATGTTTGTTATATGGTAATGTAAGAGTTAGAGCTTTTAAATCAGATACTGAGGTTTTGACCAGTATTAGAAATGGAGATGTTGCAGCTTATAAGTATCTTGATTTTGGTACAGGTTCAGATTCAGTAAAATTCAGAGTTTTTAGAGGGGTAAAAGGTGTTACTATCGATATTGGAATTGATAACTCCTGGGGCCCATCAATCGGAAGGATTAATGTTTCAGGAAACGGAGACGGCAAGTCTTCCGAAACAGTTTCAACAAAAATCAGGAATACAAAAGGAATTCACTCCATATGGCTAAGGTTCAGAGGCGATGGAGATGATCTTCTTGCAGTAGATTCGTTTGCTTTTAAATGATCTCCAAAGTCAGAAGACAGGGATCCGAAGTTTTAAGAATAATTTTATTTTTCTCTTCAAGCTTCATGTTTGCAACATAGAAAAGACATTTTAATAAAGATATAACAACCAGGTAAATATGAAAAGACGAATTTGTAAACTTTCAATTGGCATTCTGCTCACAGTTATTTATACATCACTTTCATTTGCCCAGCAGCTTGTAATTTATGAACCTCCACGCGGAACTGATGCTGCTCCTGAATACGAACTTGAAGTGAATGGGAAGAAGGTATTTGTTTACACTTCACGTGTTGCAGCTTTTGCAAGCTTTTCGTTCAGTGGCAAGGTTGATATTAAGGTAACTTATGGCTCAGTAATTTATAATTATGACATAAGGCCGAAAAGCAGGAATATTGTATCCTCAACCTACAGGAATCAAATAAATTTCTCTTTGGATAAACCAGCCAATCTGAGTGTTGAGGTGAATAAAAACCTTAAGCGGCCTCTTTTTATCTTTGCAAATCCCCTTGAGAAAAATATTCCTGATAAAACAAATCCTGATGTGATTTTCTATGAAAAAGGGAAAGTCCATACCCCGGGTATTGTAATGCTAAAAAGCAATCAGACCGTATACATTGAGGGTGGAGCTATTGTAAAAGGTTCTTTTATGACAGATAAGTGTAAGAATATAAAAATAATCGGAAGGGGTATTATCGACAATAGCATGTACAAGTCTCAGCAGGCCCGCCCAATAGAGATCAATGAATGTGAGAATGTTTATCTTGAAGGTTTTATTATTAATGAAAGCCGTCACTGGTCATGCGCCTCATTTGCATCAAAAGACGTTGAATACCAGAATATAAAAATTGTTTCTGATAACGATGTTGATGATGGTATTGATATTGTAGGTAGTCAGAATGTATCGATCGACAACTGCTTCATCAGAACAAAAGACGATTGCATTGCCATTAAAGCAGGAATAACATATTATACTAAATTTTTCAGCGGTGCCAATGTCGATAATATAAGAATTCAGAATTGTGTAATGTGGAATGGTATTTGGGGTAATGGTCTTGAAATTGGTTTTGAAACCAGAGCCGACACAATCAAAAATGTGACATTTAAAAATTGTGATCTTATCCATGTGGAAGGACCGGAAGGGACTTTTACAATACATAACGGAGACAGAGCAGTTGTCAAGAATATTCTATATGAAGATATAAGAGTGGAGGATTCTTATGGCTGGCTTATTGATTTTAAAATATTAAGTTCCAGATACTCCAGAGATAAAACAAGAGGTTATATCCAGAACGTGAGGTTTAAAAATATCACTGTTGAATGTGACAGGTTTCCATATTCCCAATTGCTTGGATTTGATGAAACGAACAGGATCAAAGGGGTAACCCTCGAAAATTTTGTAATTAACGGGACTAAAATTACAAGTACCTATAACGGAATGATAACAACAATACATTCTGATGACATAGTTTTTAAATGAATCATTCATCATTAATATAATCATTATGAATAAGTTGTTATATTTCAGAAAGCTATGGTTTATCCTGTTGATACTCGTATTCCGGAGCCTTTTTATATGTGCCCAGAATTATGTAGTGCCTCTGTATAAAGGTGAAATTCCAAATTCGAAAAATAACGGTACAGTAGAAAAAGTATCAAGCAAAGATATTATCGGCATCAGTAGTGTCCAGATCCCGGATATTTCAGTTTTTCTCCCAACGAAAAGGTACTCTACAGGCCAGGCAGTAATAATTTGTCCTGGTGGCGGATACTGGGCCCTCGCCTATGACCTTGAAGGAACCGATATTGCTAAGTATTTAAATACAATCGGAGTCGCAGGCATAGTTCTGAAATACAGGTTGCCTACCTATGGGAATGTTGTTGAACCACATAAAGCACCATTGATGGATGCTCAACGTGCAATGCGACTTGTGAGATTTAATGCCCGTAAATGGAACCTCGATACTGCTAAAATCGGTATAATGGGTTTCTCTGCAGGGGGGCATCTTGCATCTACATTGGGAACACATTTTGACTACGGTAATAAAACCTCTTCTGATTCAATTGAAAAGATAAGCTGTCGACCTGACTTTATGATACTGATGTACCCTGTAATTACATTCACTGCACCTTCGATGCACAAAGGTTCAAGGGATGCTTTACTCGGAAAAGATCCTGATGCAGATCTTGTAAAATTATACTCTAACGAATTGCAGGTAAAAGAAGACACCCCGCCGGCATTTTTTGTTCATGCCGATAATGACACAGGAGTCCCGGTTGAAAATACACTGTTAATGTATGAAGCACTCAGGAAGAAAAAAATATCTGCCGAGTTGCATATTTTGTCTGAGGGCAATCATGGTTTTGGTCTGGGATTAATGAATAATCATGTTGCATCATGGACAGAAGGTTTAAAGCTATGGCTTAACTGGTTAAATAAGAAAAACTCTAAATAATATTAAAATGATTACAAGACGAAAATTTGTTCAGAGGTTGGCAGTGGGAACTGCTGCGGCCGTTACACTAAACCCATTGATGGCAATGGGAGCAGAAGGGAAACGAAAACTCGGAAAAATAGGGTATATCGAAGGTATTATTGGCAAAGAAATGAAAACCGACTGGAAGGCTGCTCTGAGTCAGACAGTAAAATACGGATATACCGAAATAGAGGTTGGTAAATTCAGGGGAGAATCTGCAAAAACATTTTTAAAAGACTGCACTGAGATTGGAATTAAACCGATAGCAGGATCAGCAAAACTTTCAAAGGATATTGATGAGGTAAACAGATCTCTCGATCCTCTTAATGAAATGGATCTTAAATATGCTGTCATTTACTGGCCATGGCTTGTCGGCGGACCTTTTAAACTTGAAGATTGTAAGGTGAGTGCAGACATGCTGAACAAAATCGGAGAGGCATGCAAAAAACGCGGCCTTATTCTCTGCTGGCATAATCACGATAAGGAATTTATTCCAATGGAAGAGGGACTGCCATTTGATTATATGATGAAGAATACTGAAAAAGACCTTGTTAAGTGCGAGATGGATGTCTATTGGGTACAAAAAGGTGGCGCCGATCCGCTTGCTATGCTTAAGAAATATAAAAACCGTTACGGAATTCTTCATGTGA
>JBBSAP010000007.1:0-61891 GCA_038252165.1 Bacteroidales bacterium
AGCTGATAATCAGTGCAGGCCACTTATGGTATTTCCTTGTCCAGTTTAAAAACCCATTTTTCATCCAATAAATATTTTGCTCAATTAATCAGTTAGCTTACAAAAGACTTTTTTATTCGCTTAAGGCTGGCAGCCAGGTGAATCCATCTCCTCCGGTTTTCAGTTCATATAGATCATACAAAAAGGAGGAAAATCAATTTGCATTCAATAAAGTCACAAACTGCCGTCCATATTCAATACTCTGATTTAAGGCTTCATTGTCAGGTGCCCAGGGGAACCGGAGAGGTTCAGATATGATTTCAAATCCCGATTCCTTCAATGTGTCTTCAATTATTTTTGTTGATACATCATGCCAACCATAACAGCCAAAAGCAGCGGCTTTCTTATTCATAAATTTCAGTCCTTTTGCCATTTCAAGTAATCCTGCTATTGATGATAAAATGCCGTTATTTACCGTGGGAGAGCCAACCATTATTGCTTTTGAACGGAAAACATCCGTTAACATATCATTCTTGTCATTTTTTGAGGCATTGTACAGTTTAACAGTTATACTCTTATCAGCATCATTTATTCCTTTCACAATATTTTCTGCGACAGAGCGGGTTCCGTTATACATGGTATCATAAATTACTGTTATCTGGTTTTCTTTGTAACTGCCGGCCCATTCTGTATATTTCTTAACTATTTGTAATGGGTCGTCCCTCCATATAATACCATGACTCGGACAAATTAAATCAACCGGTAGATTAAACTTTAAAATTTCATCAATCTTTTTTGTCACAAGTTTGCTGAAAGGCGTTAGAATGTTGGCATAATATTTTATAGCTTCAGCATTAAGCTCATATTGATCAACCAGGTCGTTAAACAGCATTTCCGAACAATAATGCTGGCCGAAGGCATCATTGCTGAACAGAATATTTTCACCGGTGAGATAACAGAACATAGTGTCGGGCCAGTGAAGCATCGGAGCCTGAATAAAGATCAAATCCTTTCCGTTACCTACCGGAAGCCTGTCTCCTGTTTTAACAGTCCTGAAATTCAGATCCTTGTGATATTGCCCTTTGATGGATTTAATACCATTCTCTGTACAATAAACCGGTGTTTCCGGAATTATCCTCAACAGGTCAATCAACGCGCCACTGTGGTCGGGTTCTGCATGGTTGACAACTATATAATCAATGGATGGATGATAATCCGACTTCACTCGCGAGGTTTTCAACAAACTCATTGGAGAAAGGCTTGTAAACAGTATCGATCAACACTGTTTTCTCTTCTTTTATCAGGTAAGAATTATAGCTTGATCCGCGGTTTGTGGAGTATTCATAGCCATGAAAACTTCTTAATTCCCAATCGTTTTTACCTACCCAGTAAACATTATTCTTAACCTGTTTTTTCCTGCCATCTAATGGCTTAAGTACACACATTGCATCCATCAGCATACATCCGGACAACATTGGGGTAAGCGATACCGGATCTTCATCAGCAGGAGCTTTCCACCAATCTCCACCGAAAAGCATTGTGTGTGGATTAACTCCATTTTCTGCCATAACCATTGCGCAACCGGTAATATAACGATGGTACCTTTCGCGCGTAGCATAGTCAAGATCCGGCTCGTTAATTAATTTAACAAAATAGCGGAAGAATATACCGTTAAACAGGCCACCATCGCCGGTAGTCGCATTCGCTGGCACACCTTTGTTATCCGACATGTGATTAATGACATAATCCGATGCTTTCTTCGCTTCTTCGAGGTATTGCTTATTGCCTGTAATCATGTATAGCTCATAGGCGGCTCCAATAAATGTTCCCTGGTTGTAGGTATAGATAGCACGACTTACATCTCCTTTCGCATTCATATTATCGTACACTTTCCCTTCAATTGGATCAAAGAGGTTGTTTCTCAGCCATGTATATATCCTGATGGCTTCATCGAGGTATGCCTGTCTTGGTTTATTGCCGTGATTTTCCACCTGATCATACATGGAATAAATCCGGGCAGCTATAATGGCAGCTGGTCCGTTTGAACAGGCATTTTTCGATTTTACCGCATCAGTTTTCCAGGTGATGCCGCCATACCAGGGAGCCTCATCTTCCGGTCCCCACGCAGGCCAAATCCAATCGTTATACATTTGTCTGGCTTTTGTAAAATACTCTTCCCTGGTGGTTGATTCAAACATTCGCAATTGGGCAAGCACAATCCATTCCATATCGTCGACATACATGTTCCACCATGGATCCTCGGTTCTTCCCGAAAAATTAAATTCAGGGGCACCCTTCCACCATAAAGGGTAAAAGTCCAGATAGTATTGATCCAAGGTACGAGCATAAGCGTCAATAATAACATCCATCGCGTGAGCCTGCGGCCAATAATGATTTGTAGTCATATTTGACAAGTCGCTGCCATAGTTAAAATAGTTTCTGTCATTATATCCTTCAAAACATGCTCCCCAGAAATGATTTATCAGGGCACGGCTCATACCTTCTGCCATCTTTTTCCAGTAAGCAGGATCCCTGTTATTCTGAGTTATACCTGCTTTCTTTTCTGTATGATTATTCTCCACTTTATTTTTATAGGATGTGTCCCCCATTCTGTGGAGAGAAACGTAAAGTGCTATTAATACGATAAATAATGTAATTTTTTGCATCTCTGTTCTGAATTAATATTGTGAATTAAGAGTTGAAAGTTATATAGAATCGGACGGATCTACAGGCTTGGACAAAAAAACATATCAACGTATTCAATTTTATTTCGAAGGGCACTATTGAACACCGGATATTATATCTGCTCGATTTTAAAAAGTCAGTTTTTACAGTTGTAATAGAAGAAGAGGGAAAAGATGAGGTTATGCTTGAAGGTTTCATGGATTCTGTAAGAGCGCTGACTGAAGTTGATACCGAGTCTTTCATAAAGAACTTTCCCCTGCAATCACTTCTTAAAAAAGAAAAGAATGATCCATTCAGCAGCAGCAAAATAATTGATGCAGACGTCGCAAATCACCTCACTGCACCAGAGGATGGCAAACCGGACGAAATTCAGGCAGCCGTTCCAGGGAAATCTTCTTCCGGATCATTTTTTAAGAAAATCGGAGGATTATTAAGAAAAATGGCGGCAAAAATCCCTTGCAGGGAATAAATCTCAAAATTTCACTTTTTTAGTCAGTACCCATTAAAATATGGGAATATTAATGTTTGCTCAAATTCTGACCTTAAAAGTATGGTCATTTACAAAAGCCCCTTACTTACAGGATCCTGAAAATCCTTATCAGGTATAATAGAGATAAAATATTATCTAATATAATCAAGATAGAATGAATTCAGAAGAAGAGGAAGATATTGTACAACCAGAAAGACTTCCCATTTACCAGAAAGGGGAAGAAATATTTGATATGGTAAGTAAAATTACCGCTCTTATTCCTGAGGACAATGAATACCTTATGGATGTCAAAGCATGCATGTTAAGTGATGCAGCCATGCTTACTGTAAAAATAGCCGGTGCAGAAGCAGCAGGTTTGTATGACCTGAAAATGGGAAATGCGGCAATAATACGAAAAGCAGCACGCGACCTGATGATCCAGCAGCATTCTCTGGTTGGCCCATTCGACAAAGACCCTGATGATGATATCCCATTTAATGGTTTTGAAGAAGATTCTGATGAATAGAGAGCGGTTCTTTTTCCTCCTTAGGTGAATAATATTACAAAATCATATGATTTTCGTCTCATTGATCCTTATGATGAATACGATGTAGATTTTAATGACTACATTCAGATACCATGGATCGTGAAAAATCCCAGAGGAAGCGTGGGCACTTCATTAAATTATGTAACTTCTTTTACCCATATTGTATTTAGTTTTGGCAAAAACCAATTTTATCAACGCCAATATTGCAACCGGATATAATGATATCTTTTTCAGCAGGGATTTTATGAAAGTCGGAAAGGTCAAAAAGATATGGATTAATAAACTTACCTGCTTTCGCACATAATTACAGTTTGTTTGTTAATCTTTATAGGGATATTCTAAATCTATAAATTATGGAAAGAAAAGCATTCTTGCCAGGACTTTCAGTTGCAAGTACAATGTCCTTTGCCCTTGGTCAAAGCCTGTCAGGAGCTGTCGGATCAGGTGCAATCTTTCTGACCATAATGGTTCAGTTTATTAAATTATTTGTCTGACAGTCAATTTATGAAGTACAGGATTGAAAAAGATACAATGGGCAGTATTAGGGTACCTGCTGATAAGTACTGGGGAGCTCAGACCCAAAGATCGCTAATGAATTTTCCTATTGGCTTTCCGGCATTGATGCCGCTCGAAATAATACGTGCGTTTGGATATCTAAAAAAAGCTGCAGCTATAACCAATAATAAATTCGGATTACTGTCTGATGAAAAAATGAAGATCATTTCAAGTGTTTGTGATGAAATTACAGAAGGAAAACTTGATGACCATTTCCCGCTGGTAATCTGGCAGACAGGCTCCGGTACTCACACAAATATGAATTGTAATGAGGTTATTGCAAATCGTTCCCATGTATTGTCTGGCAATAAACCTGGGGCAGGTGAACGGTTTATTCATCCAAACGATGATGTGAATAAATCTCAATCATCCAATGATACTTTCCCGACAGCAATGCATATTGCAGCATACAAAAAGATAGTTGAATATACAATACCGGAAATAGAAAGACTCGCTGAGACTTTTTTAAAAAAGTCGACGGCAATGGCCGGAATAGTCAAAATAGGCCGCACTCATTTAATGGATGCAACGCCTTTAACTCTGGGACAGGAATTTTCGGGATATGTATCACAACTGAAACATGGGATTAAAGCATTGAAAAACACATTACCACATCTTTCTGAATTAGCTATTGGAGGTACTGCTGTAGGCACGGGTCTGAACTCTCCGGAAGGTTATGACATAAAGGTTGCAGATACAATTGCCCTGCTGACGAATTTGCCTTTCATATCTGCTGAAAACAAATTCGAATCTCTGGCAGCGAATGATGCTATTGTTGAAACTCATGGATCAATAAAACAATTGGCCGTCAGCTTAATGAAAATAGCCAATGATATCAGGTTACTGGCTTCAGGACCACGGTCAGGCATTGGAGAGATAACCATCCCTTCTAACGAGCCGGGTTCTTCCATTATGCCCGGTAAGGTAAATCCTACACAGGCTGAGGCCATGTCGATGGTTTGTGCTCAGGTTATTGGTAACGATACTACCATTACTATCGCAGGTTCGGGTGGACTTCTCGAGCTTAATACTTATAAGCCTGTAATGATAAGTTCTTTTTTACAATCGGCTTCATTAATTGCGGATGCCTGTAAAGCATTCAACGATTTATGCGTTGCCGGGATAGAACCCAACATGGAACGAATTGAAGAAAATCTTAAAAATTCATTAATGCTGGTAACAGCATTAAATAATCATATAGGTTACGAAAATGCTGCAAGAATTGCCAATGAAGCTTTTGCAAACAATTTGACTCTGAAGGAAGCAGCATTAAAACTGCGGCTTTTAACTGAAGAACAGTTTGATGAATGGGTTATTCCTGCAGAAATGACCCATCACATGAAGAGAATTTCATAAGGAATTAAAAAGATGTTTAATTATACCGCAACATATACCGATCTGTATCAGCTGACCATGGCTCAGGCATATTTCCTTAAGGGGCAGAATGAAAATAAAGCCGTGTTCGACTATTTTTTTCGTAAGCTTCCTTTCGAAAGTGGTTACGCGATATTTGCCGGCCTGGAGGATTTACTTAATACGCTTCAGGAACTGAGATTTGATAAGAAGGACCTGGACTTTCTGAAGGAAAAAGGATTCCAAAATGATTTTATCCGGTTCCTTAAAAAATTCAGGTTTACAGGCAATATATATTCATCGTATGAAGGCGACATTGTCTTCCCGGTAAGACCGGTTTTACAGGTTGAAGCCAACATTATTGAAGCCCAGATCATTGAAACAATCCTCCTGAATATTCTCAACTTTCAGACCCTTATTGCCACAAAAGCCAGCCGTATAAGGCAGTCTGCCGGAGAAGGCACATTAATTGATTTTGGATTGCGGAGGGCACAGAGTACCGGAGGATATTATGCAAGCAGGGCAGCTTTTATCGGTGGCTTTGATGCCACCAGCAATGTTGTTGCAGGCCGCGATTATGGCATTCCTGTTTCAGGAACTATGGCACATTCATATATTGAAAGTTATGATGATGAACTAACTGCATTTAAAGATTTTGCTGGTCAGCAGCCTGATAACTGCGTGTTACTTGTTGATACCTATGACACATTAAAAAGCGGGTTGCCCAATGCCATCTCAACAGCAAAAATAATGGAAGAGAACGGACACCGGCTGAGTGGTATACGACTCGACAGCGGAGACCTTGCATATCTGGCTAAAAAGAGCCGTGAAATGCTTGACAAGGCGGGTCTGAACTATGTAAAAATTGCTGTTTCAAACCAGCTGGATGAATATATCATTAAAAGTCTTCTGGATCAGCAGGCTCCGGTTGACATATTTGGAGTAGGAACCAGTCTGGTAACCGGATACCCGGATGGTGCCCTGGATGGAGTTTATAAGCTGGCTTTTGCCAATGGCAAGCCACGTATCAAATTGTCGGAGAACGTGGGAAAAGTTACATTACCTCACCGGAAACAAGTCTTCAGAATACTTGATAATGACAATAATTTTGCCGAAGCCGATGCAGTTACTCTTTTTCACGAACAAGACCTGGATGTCATGTATCACCCTCTGTATCCTCTTAAATCACTGTCAGTTCAGGATAGGAAAAAAGAGCCTCTGCTACATAAAGTAATGGGAAACGGAGCCCGGTTCTCTGAGCCTGTCCGGTTAACGGAAATAGCTCAATACAGTAAGGAACGATTAAAACAACTGCCTGGGGAATATAAACGGTTTAATTATCCCCATGTTTATAAAGTGGGGCTCAGCAGCAGTCTCCGCGATGAACGTGACAGACTGATCGCAGAGTACAAAAAAATATGATGAAAGCACTGGTTATTATTGACGTTCAGAATGACTTTATGCCCGGCGGATCTCTTGAAGTGCCTTATGGAGATCTTATAGTCCCGGTAATTAACAGGATACAGGGAAAATTTGATCTGGTTGCAATCACACAGGACTGGCATCCGCAAAACCATGTTAGCTTTGCATCAAACCATCCGGATGAACGGCCTTTTAATAAAATAGACCTTCACGGAGCTGATCAGATTCTCTGGCCGGACCATTGTGTACAGGGCACTAAGGGAGCCTCGTTTCACCCTGCTCTTGAAACTGATGGGGTTTCTGCGATTTTTCGTAAGGGAATGAATCCTTTAGTTGACAGTTACAGCGGATTTTATGATAACAGACATCAGATCAGTACAGGTCTGTCGGGTTACCTGAAAGAAAAGGGAATTACCGAATTGTACTTTTGTGGTCTGGCTGCCGATATCTGCGTCTATTACACTATAACTGATGCATTAAATGAAGGTTTTTCATCAATATTAATTGAGGATGCCGCACGCCCCCTGAACAATGAAACCTTTGCATTCATAAAAGAAGATCTTATAAAGAGGGGTGCAAGGATTATCAATAGTGAAGAAATCATTTCTCTTTAGAAAATCCCTGCCTGATTGTCTGGTTGGCCGAAGGATCTCTTATCCGGTTTCGTGAGAATACCTCTAAGATAATAAACATCACCAATAATCAACTTTCCAAAGAACTTGTTTTTCGATTTTTATTAACTATTTTTCCCTTACTAAACGACATTGGATTATGATCATTAAAGGAACACCCGGAAGAGGCTTGCTGGGAACCACCTTAGGTTTCTTTTTTGGATTCGCGGCAGTAGCGCTGTATGGCCCAACAGCAACAAAATTCAAAGAGGCCATGGATCTGTCTCCTGCTCTTGTTGGTCTGCTGATAGCAATCCCTTCATTATCAGGATCACTGTTACGCATCCCGTTTGGGGCATGGGTTGATATCAATGGCGGCAGAATACCTTTTCTTGTCCTGATGTTATTAAGTGTTACAGGTCTTGGCGGAGTTACCCTGCTCCTCGCTACTTCATATCCTGATGGAATGAAAGAAATGTACCCTCTGGTGCTGTTTTTTGGTTTCCTTAGTGGTTGCGGTATTGCCACCTTTTCGGTAGGGATTGGCCAGACCTCATACTGGTTTCCCCGGAATAAACAGGGAGTAGCGCTTGGCACATTTGGCGGCCTTGGAAACCTGGCTCCGGGAATTTTCTCAATTGTATTACCTGTTTTCTTAACTTATTACGGATTTATTTCTGCCTATTTTGCCTGGTTTCTGTTTCTTCTGCTGGGAACGGTCTTGTACGGTTTCCTCGGCATAAATTCTCCCTACTTTCAGCTCAAAAAAGCCGGATTTTCCGACCAGCATGCCCGGACAGAAGCCAGAAAACATGGACAGGAGATGTTCCCTTCCGGAAGCGTCAAAGACAGCCTGATAAATTCTGCGAAAATCAGAAATACCTGGGCCCTGGTGGTCTTATACTTTACATCCTTTGGCGGATTTATTGCCCTGACGGCATGGTTTCCCACATACTGGAGCGAGTTTCAGGGTTTTTCACTCTTAAAAGCCGGACTGTTCACATCAGTATTTGCAATACTGGCCTCCCTGATACGTGTTTACGGTGGTAAAATTGCCGACAAATTCGGGGGAGAAAAAATTGCTTTGATTTCAATGTCGACTATCCTGGTAAGCACAGCTCTGTTATCATTCGCATCGGATCTTATATTAAGTGTAGTTGCTGTTGTACTGCTGGCTGCCGGGATGGGAATCTCCAATGCTGCAATTTTCAAACTCGTACCGGTATATGTACCCAAAACCGTGGGCGGGGCCGCTGGTTGGATAGGAGGATTAGGCGCGTTTGGAGGATTTGCATTGCCTCCGATCATGGGAGCTATCGCAGGTCAATATGGCAAAACGGGATATGCAAGAGGATTTATTGTATTCGTTGTCCTTTCTGTTATCAATCTGCTAATAATATATGCTTTATTAAAAACCAGGAAGAAAAATAATTGACAAGAATTTTTACGGAGCATATTTTTCAATGAACAGCGAAATTGGACTTGATTTGGCTGCCCTCATGTCAAACTACAGGTAATAAAAATCAGATTGATAAATTTTTGATTGTTTGTCTTTGGATTTGGAAATTAATATTTTTACCTTTAAACAATGATCAGGTAATTTCAACAGGATCATACGATTATAAATAAACATGACTTCAGAAGCACTTAGTAACGATCAGTCATCCAGGTTTGGGATGTGGCTTTTTCTTTTAACAGAGATGCTCCTGTTTGTAGGGCTCTTTATCGTTTATTCGGTATACCGTATCAGGTATGCCCAGGCATTTCACTTTGCAGCCGGCGAATTATCCGTTTTTACCGGTACGGTCAATACAATTATACTGCTGATCAGCAGTACGACTATTGCAATGTCGGTTGCTGCAATCCGGCAAAATAATAAAAGGCTTGCACTACAGCTTATTGGCATAACAATCTTACTCGGAATCGTTTTCCTCGTTACCAGGTGTTTTGAATGGGGAGAATATATTAAAGGACAAATTTATCCTGGTTCTTCCGTTCTCGCTCTTCGCGGCCAGGGGGATGTTATTTTTTATGGTTTGTATTTTTTCATAACCGGGCTGCACGCACTGCATATCATTATCGGATTGACATTCATTGGACTTGTTATGTCCAGGATAATCAGAGGTAAAATAAATTCCGGGAATTATACCGTGCTTGAGAACAGCGGATTATACTGGCATCTGGTTGGTCTTATATGGATCTTCCTCTTTCCCCTGTTTTATCTTATTACATAAAACGAACTGAGATTCTGATGAATATAAAAGACAATATAATTCCCTATCGTCAATTTCTTCTGGTCCTTGCAGGACTAATAGCATTGACTCTTTTCTCGATGTTCCTTACACAGATTTACCCGTGTGCCTTTACAGTAATTGTTGTCTTTCTAATTGCAGCTGTTAATTCATTTATGGTTTTACGGTTTTTTATGCATCTCAGGTTTGAGAACCGGTTGCTTAACATAATGCTGGTTTGTATCGTACTGCTTATCAGCCTTGTTATTGCGGTAACTCTGTCAGACCACCTTTACAGATAATCGATACCGAAATTAGAACTTATGATTCAGGCTTTCTTTCAGGTATGGGTGATTAGGCGGTATAACTTTAGCTTTGCTGAGAGTTATTGCCACCACCAGGGCAAATAAACCTGCATATCCAAGAAAAAGCCCTGCTTCAATCAATCCAAATTTAAGCATCCCGGTTGTACCCGGAATGACCTGCACGAAAAGGTCCACGTATTGCCCAATGATCAGGAATATTATTACTATGGTTATAGCCGTCATGTTCCTGCTGGCTTTTACGGGAAGCAGAACCATGAAAGGAACCGCCCAGTTCAGGCCAATCTCGAGGAAAAACATAACTTTCCAGCCTTCGTGCCACCGCACATAATAGTAGACTGTTTCTTCAGGAATATTCCCAAACCATATTAACATAAATTGTGCGAACCAGAAATATCCCCACATAATGGACAGCATGAATATATATCTGGCAAAATCGTGCATATGATATTTATTAAGAAAAGGAAAGTATCCCCTTTTATAGAGAATAAATACGATGAGGGTTAGTACCGATACCCCATGCAGAAAAGCAGCAACCAAATTTTTCAACGCAAAAATCGTACTGTACCAATGTACATCAATTGACATTATCCAGTCAAATGCAGAAAGGGAAAAGGTAATTGCCAAAATGAAAATAAATATTTTTGAGTATAGTTCACTTTTACCAAACAGCACCATAATACCATCCTGATTCGTCGGATCAAACCTATCTTCCCTAAGCGAAAATCTTCTTAATATGCGTATGAAAATGATCCATAAGGCAAAGAAGAAGATTATTCTGACGAAAAAGAATGGAACATTCAGGAACGAGGATTTATGTTGCAATATGGAATCATTGACAACGGTCTCTGTATGAGACCAGGGATAAAGGTCGTGGGTGCCAAAATAAAGAAGTAGAAAAAAAACTGCCGCAAAAGGAATGTAGGCCATCATTGCTTCAGGAACACGTTTAAAAGCGGATGACCATCCCGATTGGGAGATACTCTGGATAACATAAAAGAAAGCTCCTCCCATTGCAAGCGAAAAATAATAATAATTGGTGATAAGGTAACCGGCCCAGGTAGTCTCACGATCTGAAAGAAGTCCAATGACAAAGGTGCCTGCACCGATACTTATTAAGATCAGGGTTATTATTCTGAAGGTTGTTGACACTCGTAATTGCTCCTTCATTACTTTTACTTTTACAGTATTATGCAATTATATTAAGTAAATCTCTTTTCTCTTTTTAATTCTTATTTTCCTTTCCCGATACCTGCTACCTCCGGAACCTCTTCCTGTAGCTTCCTGACATACAGAACCAGCTTCCATCTGTCATCAGGCCTTATCTGTGATCCGTGTGCTCCCATAAAACCCAGGCCCAATGTTATGGTGTGAAATATTTCACCGTCCTTTAGTTGTACAGCAGTACTTCCTGTAAGAGTCTTTGGTTTTAAAGAGTAGAGTCCACTTGTAAATAGACGTCCCTCCCCATCCCCTTTAATTCCATGGCATCCGGTGCAAAATACAGTATAAACTTCCTTTCCCCTAACCAGTATATCAGTAGTTGGTAAAAATGGATTTACGAGCTCAATTCCTGCCCTTATTCTCGATTCCGGATCATTGGTATATTCAAATGGAGTAAAATCACGTGGTACTGTTCCTTGTACCGGTTCTCTCATTGTCATTCCGTCTGTGAAGTTTGGATTCTCCGAAAATGTTTCATAAGCAGTAGAATAAAACATGTCCGGGAAATAATCCCATCCCGGATTATTCCTGTCTCTGTTGCAACCGTTCAGAATCATTGAAAACAGGATGAGAAAAGCTGCTCTGTAAATATTTACTGCCAAATTACTATCTCTCATGTATTTACATTTTCTATTTCTTTATCAATAACCTCAATTGCACCCTCTACTTTCATAGAGTCTCCCGCTCTGCTTGCCGATGGTTTATCCAGGACCTCTGTATCCACTACAATTATAAACTTATTATCAGTAGCTCTATTATCAAATATCGTATTATCGCGGCCGGGATAGAGTTTTGACCGGCCTGAAAACAGGGCAAGACTTAAAATTGTTACAGCAAGAATAGTTAAGACTATTGTAACAACAATGAAGGACGGGAAAGAGTTAAACGGTTTGCCTCCATAAACAATCGGCCAGCTGATGACAGATGTGTAATAGAGAAATGCAAGGGTAGATATAACTCCAAACACGCCGAAGAAATAGGCTGCTGTCGGTAGTCTTGATTTACGCTTTAGCAGATGAAATACCTCATTTACAGGATATGGTGTAAAAACTTCATAGATTGAATATTTCTGTTCCTGTAGTATCTTTATTGAGGAAATAAACTTTTCCTCTTCATCGAATATCCCTATTTTAAAAGTTTTGGCCATAACTGAACATATTAATCCTCTTCTTTATTCCCGATATGTACAACGCCCTTAAGTTCACTGATTGCCATCATCGGAATATACCTCATGAATAACAATACACCTGAAGCAAATAAGCCAATTGTCCCGACAAACACTCCGATGTCGATAAAAGTAGGTGTATATGTGACCCAGTTGGAGGGAAGGAAGTCCTTAGCCAATGAGGTTACAACTATATTATATCTTTCCAGCCACATTCCGACATTTATCGTCAGAGAGATTAACAGAAGGGCAATCCAGTTTCTCCTGATTTTCCTGAACCAGAAAAGCTGAGGAATTAAAGCATTGCAGACAATCATTCCCCAAAATTGTACAGCATAATCACCAGTTGCTCTGTTTTTGATGACTGCGAATATTTCATATTCACTGCCTGAATACCATGCAACAAAGAGCTCGGTTACGTATGAAGTAGCCATAATAAGTGATATGAATATAAGAATTCTGGCTATTGCATCCATATGGTTATCAGTAATGTAATCAGTGAGTTTGTAAATTTTCCTGATAATTACCATTAGTGTCATTACCATGGCAAAGCCAGAAAAAATTGCACCGACAACAAAAAAAGGCGGAAAGATGGTCGAATGCCAGCCAGGTATTATTCCGGCTGCAAAGTCGGTAGCAACAATTGAATGAACAGATACTACCAATACAGCAGCTAAGCCGCCAAGAACAAAACTCAGTGATTCAAAACGGATCCATTGGCGGCTTGAACCAGTCCATCCGAAGCTGAAAAACCCATATATAGCTCTTTTAATTTTTGAAGTTGTCTTGTCACGGATTGTTCCAAAATCAGGTAACATTCCCATATACCAGAATGAAGCTGAGATAAGAAGATAAGCAGTAATTGCAGTAAAATCCCAGAATAACGGGGAGTTAAAATTAACCCATAAAGGGCCCCTGGTATTTGGATAGGGAAATATGTAAAAAGCGAGCCAGATGCGACCCATATGTATTGCAGGGAACAACGCGGCACAAATGACAGCCAGAACTGTCATGGCTTCGGCAGATCTGTTAATAGATGTTCTCCATCGTTGTCTTAAAACAAGCAGAAAAATTGAAAAAGCCGTTCCTGCATGACCAATTCCTATCCACCAGATAAAATTGACAATATCCCATCCCCATGCTACAGAATTATTTACTCCCCACGTTCCAATTCCCTTAACTACTGTGATGTACATGGCATAAACCCCGTAAATTGCTGCAATTGAGGAAATGCCAAAAGCAATATACCACCATACTCCGGGACTTGCATCTAATGGTGCAATGACCTCATTTGTAACCTGACCGATAGTCTTATTACCTTCAACAAGCGGACCCCTGATTTTCCTGTTGTACATCGATTACCTGGTGCTATTTATGATTTAACATCTTCATCATTCCATACTTTAGTCAAAAAACCCACAGACGGCAGTGTGTGAAGTTCCTCCAGCAGATGGTAACGCCTGGGGTCACTGAATAACCTGGAAACGTTACTCTCCTTGTCATTCAGGTCGCCAAATACGATTGCCCCTGCAGGGCATGCCTGCATACAGGCTGTCTTTATCTCGCCGTCCTTCAGCGTTCTGTTTTCCAGCTTAGCCTCCAGTTTTTTCTCCTGAATACGCTGGACACAGAAAGAACATTTCTCTACCACCCCTCTTTCCCTTACAGTTACATCAGGATTTAAAACCATTTTCCCAAGATCTGATGCCGTATTAAAATCAAATGCTTTATTATTGGTATACCTGTACCAGTTAAATCTTCTTACTTTATACGGGCAGTTATTAATGCAATATTTTGTTCCTACACAACGGTTATAAGTCATCTGATTCAATCCTTCACTGCTGTGATTGGTTGCTCCTACCGGACATACGTTTTCACAGGGGGCATCATCACAGTGCTGACACATAAGTGGCTGGAAGTAAACCTTCGGGTCGTCAGGTGTATCAGAATAATAGCGGTCTATTTTAATCCAGTGCATGATCCTTCTGCGTCTTACTTCATCTTTCCCTACAACCGGAATATTGTTTTCGGCCTGGCAGGCAATTACACATGAATTACATCCTACGCAAGCGTTAAGGTCTATTGCTATCGCCCAGTGGAACCCATCATACTTCACATCGGGATAAAGAGTTTTATGCTGTGATTCAAAACCTTCATGAAACTCATTACCTGAAGCGGGATTCTCTTTGTATTTACTTAGAACTGTATCTCTTACAATAGGCCTTCCTTCCATTGACGAATGCACCTGTGTCAGGGCTAACTGGCTTTCCTTAAATGTATTTTCCAATCGGGTGACAGTAAATCCGTAAATCCGGGTGCCCCCTGAGACCTTTGCATACGGATAGAGATTTACTCCGATACTATTCGCAACAGGTCCTGAGTTTATATGTCCGTAACCGGCAGCTACCGAAATTGTACCTTCTGCCTGTCCCGACTGAATAAATGCCGGAAGAACAAGTCCGTCGGTAACTTTTAATAAGTGTCCGGTCACAATCGCCAGCTTGGTGGCATCGGACGGTGAAATGGAAGCCACATTATCCCAGCAATGACGGGTAATCGGATCGGGCAATTCCATCAGCCATGGATTATTGGCATACATCCCTGTACCCAACGCAATGCTTTCATAAATTATAACTTCGTACCCTTCTGAAGGTGCACTGCCTGCAGGATTAGTAATCCGCAACAGAGCCGTTTTATCAAAAGGATTGGACTTTTCCCCTGTGGCGGAATAACTGAATACACCATTACCAAGAGATGAATCCCAGAAGTTTTTAAATGAAGGCAGATTTGATTTCGGGAAATATTCCTTTTCCCAGTTTGCGACGATGTAGTCATGCCATGCAACGGGATTTCCAGACCATTTCAAGAGAGAATCCTGAAAAGAACGTGTGTCGAAAAGCGGGTGAATTGCAGGCTGACACAGACTCAGCTGTCCCGGAATGATTTCGGCATCATTCCATGATTCCAGGTAGTGAGGAACCGGACATTCATATTTTACATTACCAACTGTTTCATTAAGAGTGACTGCCATATTTACAGTCAAATCTGTTTTTTTGATACCATCCAGAAATTTATCCGGATTGGGGTAATCATAAACAGGGTTGACATTGTACATAAGCAGGACTTTGACTTTACCGTCATTTAAATCATTTACCAGAGTTTCAGCCTTACTGTCAATACCCGCTGCAATGTTTATATGATTGTTCAGGTCGATGCAATCAGAATAATTGCCAAGCAGGGAGTTTATTCCATTTACAATGATCTGTATCTCAATATTATTAGTTCCCGATACTACAATGGATCTGCCCCTGGAAGCAATAAGGCTTTCTGCAAGTTCTGACAGATCTTCCCGGAAGATAACCCCGGGGAGTGTTTCAGCGCCTGTTTTTCCGGCAATCTTGTTATAAAGATCTGTAAGCAGAACTTTTTCCTCAGACGGTTTTATTTTCCTTCTTATATCTGCATTACTTCCGGTAAGGCTCATACCCGATTCATAATGTATATGACGGAGCATGCTCTTCTCTCCGTTACTCAGCTTTCTGCGAGCTACATACTTTGAGATAAAATGAACCGGAGCCACCCATGTTCCCAGGAAGTCAGCATTTACAGAAACCACAAGATCCGCATTCTCAAAATTATAATCCGGGATTACCATTTTTCCGAAGCACGAAGAATTGGCTTCAAGAATAGCAGAGTATGAAAGTGCATCATATTGCACCCATCTGAAATTCTTAAAGCCTGCTCCGAATTCATTAATAAGTTTAATGGTGGAAGGGGAAATGATGGTTGAAGTGAGGAGGACAATTTCACCACCTTCAGAATTGATTGTGGTAAGATCATTAATAATCTTTTCGTCAATAGTTTCCCACGAAACAACCTTCTGATCCAGCATTGGTGATTTCAGCCGCGCATCATCATAAAGACTTAAGACAGATGCCTGTACTCTTGCACTAGTGCCTTCACTGTTAAATTCAGAAAGAGGATTGCCTTCGATTTTTATCGGACGTCCATCGCGTGTTTTTACTAATATGCTTGAATATTCATGGCCATCGTAAAAACTTGTTGCGAAATATAAAGATCTGCCGGGAGTAATTTCCGGTGGCTGAATAACATACGGGATGGCTTTCTGAACAGGTCTTTTACACCCCGCAACAAGAGCAGCCGAAGCAAAACTGAATCCGAAAACTTTCAGAAAATCCCTCCTGGAGCTACTTAACTTTAAGAAATCATCCTCAAACAATTCCAGAACCTGATCCTGATTTTCCACCTCACGGTTTCTGTAATCACCAGTTGTAAGATCTTTAAATTCTTCCGGAGTATCCCCGTATTTCTTCATATTAAATCTCTTTTTTCGAACTTCATCTGTTAATAATGGCATTTCATGCATTCTGTACCACCCAGCCTTTCCACCGTAATACTATCTATATCACCTTTTCGCATTTTATCTGCCAATTCCTTGTATTCCGAATAAAATTTATTGTCCTGAAAATTGACTTTTCTCGTACGGTGGCAATTAATGCACCATCCCATTGATAAATCCGACACCTGTCTGATCCTGGTCATTTTTTCAACCGCCCCATGGCATTCAGCACAGCCAATTCCTCCTGCACTAACATGCTGTGCATGGCTGAAGAATACATGATCAGGAAGATTGTGCACTTTGACCCATTCAATTGGCTTTTTATCTCCGTAACTGCTTACAACTTTAGCTATCTCAAATATACCGGAACGTGTTCCATTGCGCACTAAAAGATGACAATTCATGCAAACATTTTGCGAAGGAATTCCTGCTGATTTGCTGTGAGGAGCATAACTGTGACAATAAATACAATCTGTCCCATTCTGACCCGCATGAACCTGGTGGGAAAATTTGATTGGCTGATCAGGTGAATAATCAGGAGAACGTCCTATGGCAATGGCATCAACAACAAGAGACCAGGTAATATAAACGGCTGTTAAGGAGAGAATAACGAGATTAACCCACTGTTTTTTTATTCTTTTAGTGATTATCAGATCAATCGTTGAAATAAGAAACAAAAATGATGCTATAATGAACAATATAAGATTCGTAATAAGCGGCTTATTTTGTTTAAGTCCGATATCAGGAAGCTTATCCATATATGCTTTGATCAGCATAATCTCTTCAGGAGTAAACTGGAAATTTTTGTGTACCTGAGCCATCTTCTGTCCGGAAGGGTTAAGCAGTATTTCGCTTAAATCAGCAACACTTTTACTTATATATTTCCTGGAAATTTCTACAGCATCAGGATTCCAGTTCAAAGTGTCAGATGCAATTGTATTGTGACAACCGGCACAATTCATTGATTTATTTCCAGGATAAACCAGTCCGTAAAAAAGCCTTTCCCCCCTGATAAGGTCTTCTGAAGTGCTTGCTCTTTGTTTGTTTATTATTGAATCGTTCGGCTGAATTGTATTTGACCAGGAAGGAATAATAACAAATGATAAAAATGTGGTAAAGAATAAATATTGGAAATATTTTGGGCTATAAGACTTGCACATTACTGATAAATTCAAAATGTATAATATTAAACGTAAAAAATCTTAACTAAAAAGACGCTCAAAATATAACACAAGGATGTACTAAGCTTATAAATAACTCTGGTTAGGTAAAAATATGAAAAAAGCATTAATTATTATCCAGACACTGCTTAAACTTTTTCCCTTTTATTCCATATCACTACCTGGTATTGACGCCATAAATAAGAAAAGGGATAAACCAGGAAGTGCATAAACCTTGTATAGGGGATCATCCCGACAAGAAGAAAGGCCGAAGCAATATGAATTTTCACCATAACAGGAAGTGCAATTACGGCTGTGGCATCGGGTCTGAATGTTAAGATTGACATGAGGTACGGGGTTAGTACCAAGGCAAACCATGATGATCCCCATCTGAAGAATAAAGCTGTATATAAACCTGTTATAACCATGACTGACAGTATAAGGAAAACAAAGACATCCATCCTGGTTGTTACCAGACGAATTCTTTTAACCTGCAGTCGCCTCACAATTAAAACTATAAGTCCTATAAGGGTAAGAATCCCGAAGGCTAATGCAGTGATTTCAAGAATATACAGTCGTATTGGTTTGTCATTCCAGGCCAACACTGACCGTGGGATTAGAAAAGCGGTAAGATGACCGAAGAATAATGTGATGATACCCCAGTGGAATGGTCTGCTTCCAAAAAATAATAGTTTATTTTCCAGTAGCTGGCTCGAGAGGGAGGATACCTGGAATCCATGAAACCGGTACCTGTAAATGCTTCCCAGAACCAATGAGATTATAGCCAGATAAGGCAGCAAAATAAAAAAGAAAATTCCGTTCATTTCTATTCTGTATTAATTTTACAATTAATTTTACATTTTACACTCCCCCGGTTCGTACTTTTCAATTGGTGAGTTCCCTTTAAGATCAGTTTTTCTCCGGATGTTAAAAGTGAATTTTTCAAAAGCGGAAAAAGGAAAATCTGTTTCCATGATTCTTACCAGAATTTCCAGTAACCCTTTATATAAGTTGTTCGCATCCCTGAATTTTAAGATCAGCTCATGTAATGCAGGTATTAACAGCGAATAAATCAGCTCTTCGGCCAGGTCAGGGTCACTAATTTTAGGTAAAAGGGTCAGTATATTTGGCAAATGATCAGGTAATTCGCTCCCGCAGTCATTTTCTGCCTTTATCTGCTCTTTTTTAATATTTACCAGGAATATTCCCCGTTTATAATCTTCACCGTATAAAACATATCCAATATCCAGAAAACACATTGCCTGCACATCGAATGTACTTATATAGTATTCCTGCTGAAAGGATAATGGTCTTTCATTGATATGAGTAATAAAAAGGTCCAGTTTTGGGGTAAGAGAAGCATCATGCAAAGAAATTACATCTTTCCATTTTTCCGGATAAGCTTTCAGATTATCCGAAGGGTACCTGAACATTTCAGCCAGTAGCTTATAATGGGTTAAATCTTTCATGTTAAAGTCCTCGTTCCGGTTTATCTCTAAATCCGAAGCCCGCGTTCTCCTTTCGTGTAGCTGTTTTTTCTATAAGTTCAATAGCCTCTTCCCTGTGAGCGGGAGGAATAACAAATCTATCGCTGAAATTTACAAGGGATGTCATTCTGAAGATTGCATCAGCCGTTTCAGCCGATAAATCAGAATCCTTTAGAAACTTATATGCTTCTTTCTGCGTTATATCCCCGACTGTAACAGATCTTCTGTGAATTCTGACAGCCATCATCTTTTTTAGAATATTTTTTATTAAATCAGTATCTCCTGCGCTGAAAAGGTTAGCGAGATACTTCATTGGGAGCCTTGAGTCATCTACATTATTCCAAAGCGATTTGCCTGTTGTATTGTAGATATTGTTTTCCATGGTTGCCATAGAGGGTAGAAGAGGTAATGCATAAAACAGGCTTGGCAGAGTCCGGAATTCCGGGTGAAGAGGCAGAGCCAATCCCCATTCCTTAACATACTTCCATACAGGTGATTTTCTGGCTGCATCCATCGTGGAATCAGGAATACCTGCTTTTTTTGCGTAACTGATCACTTCGGGATCATTCGGATCAAGATAAAGATCCAATTGACTTTTTACCACGTCTTTATCCTCTGAGGAGGCAGCTTTTTCTATCCGGTCAGCATCATAAAGCATAACTCCAAGATACCTTATGCGCCCTACGCATGAATGCATACATGCCGGAGCCTGTCCGGTTTCGACCCGCGGGTAGCAAAGGATACATTTCTCCGATTTGCCCGTGTTCCAGTTAAAGTAAACTTTTTTATACGGACATGCGGTAACGCATAATCTCCAGGCCCTGCATTTTTTTTGATTTATAAGTACTATTCCATCTTCCCCTCTCTTATAAATTGCTCCCGAAGGACAGGCGGCAACGCAAGCCGGATTGGCGCAATGATTACAAATCCTCGGGAGATAAAACATTACCATCCTTTCCAGTTGAAACAATGAGTCTTTCTCAGCTTGAGTTAGATCTTTGAGATTTATATCGTTGCGGGCATAAAGGGGAGAACCTCCCAGATCGTCATCCCAGTTAGGACCTGATTTTGGGGTTATCTTGTCTCCTGTTATAAGGGATATTGCTTCAGCGGTTGGTTGATCATCACCCGCCGGTGCATCCAGAAGCTTCTCGTACTGATAGGTCCATGGTTCATAATAATTATCAAGGGCAGGCAGATTTGGATTTTGAAAAATTACGCCCAACCCTTTTATTTTTCCGGCGCCTCTCAGTTCTATTGAGTCGCCGCTTTTTTCCCATCCTCCCTTATATAAATCCTGATCTTCCCATTTGCCCGGATACCCGGTTCCCGGCTTAGTCTCGACATTGTTCCACCACATGTATTCAGCCCCTTTCCTGTCGGTCCATACATTTTTACATGCAATGGAACAGGTATGGCAGCCGATGCACTTGTCAAGATGAAAAACTATGGCGATTTGAGATCTGATGTCCATTTTGTGAGTTGTTAAGAAGAATTAAAAAGTCACTTTATCTAATTTCCTGATAAGAGCAAATGTATCCCTGTTCACTCCTACCGGTCCCCAGTAATTCATTCCGAAGGTAAACTGTCCATATCCTCCAACCAGCAGGTTGGGCTTAAGGTGCACCCTGGTGAGGCTGTTATGACTGCCTGCCCTTTTATTGCCATTCCGTTGCGATTTCGGCACTGAATAGGTACGTTCGGGTGCATGGTAAATGATGCATATTCCATAAGGGATCCGTGAGCTTACACATGCGCGGGTGCAATAATTACCGTTATCATTAAATACCTCCACCCAGTCATTGTCTCTTATTTCAAGCTCCTCTGCATCTTTTTCGCTCAGCCAGCAGGGTTCCATGCCCCGTGACAAGGTGAGCATTCTTAATGTGTCGCCATATGTGGAATGAATATGCCATTTCCCATGCGGGGTTAAAACATTAAGAAGGCGGGACTTCCCTTCTGAGATTGATTTACGTAAATCCCCATACAGTTCAGGTCTTGGAGACGGTTTGTATGTAGGAAGGTGTTCCCCGAACTGAATATAGCCTTCATGGTCAAGATAAATATGCTGACGTCCGGTAAGAGTCCGCCATGGTATAAGGTGTTCAATATTTAAGGTGAATGCTGAATAAGCTCTTCCGTTTGTCATCAGACCCGACCACAAAGGAGAATTCAGAAGCCTTCGTGGCTGTGCCTGCAAGTCATTAAAATTGATAGTTATATCATTGTTTACCGGGTTTATCTCACTAAGATCGACCCCAGTGGTTTTTTCAATGTCAGAGAAAGCCCTCCCGCTTAAAGTACCGTTGGTAACCGATGAAAGAAGAAGCACTGCATTTATAGCTTCTGTGTCCTCTTTGAGAGAGGGATATGTTTCATCCCCTATCTGGTTTATATGTTTTTTATCTTTCAATAGCTGATCATAAAAATCCTCACACGGGAATGATATGTTATGGGCGCCGAGTCTGCTCCGTGCGTTATTCCCCAGACTGATGTATTTTTCATATAACCTGGTATAGTCTCTTTCAACGGTAACAATATTGTGCATTGATTTACCGGGAACAGGTTTGCATTCACCCTTGAACCAGTCTTTGACTGAAGGCTGGGAGATTTCACCTTTTGTGTCATGATTGATAGGTGTATTTACAATATCGAGTACCGGCTCGGGGAAGTGCTTTTTAGCAATTTCACTCGTTGCCCTGGCAATTTCACGGAATATCACCCAGTCACTTTTTGATTCCCATACCGGGGGAATTGCAGGCGCCAGAGGATGAATAAATGAATGCATATCGGTGGTGTTCAGGTCGGCCTTTTCATACCACGATGCTGCCGGAAGAACAATATCGGAATAAAGAGCCGATGTATCCATCCTGAAGTTCAGATCAACAACCAGATCCATCTTTCCTTCAGGAGCGTTTTCCTTCCATTCGATTTCTTTTACAAACTCCTTTGCAACCTCATCGGCTATTTCAAAATGATGGGTCCCGAGGTAGTGTTTCAGGAAATATTCATGTCCTTTGGCGCTCGTCATCAAAGCGTTACCTCTCCAGATGAACCATACCCGCGGAAAATTCACCTCTTCATCAGGGTTTGTAACTGAATATTTTAATCCTCCTTTCTTCAACTGGTCAATCACATAATCCTGAATGGCTTTATCATCCAGGGCGCCTGCTTCTCTGGCCTCAGTTGAAATTTCGAAATTGCTTTTGTCATACTGCGGGTAAAATGGCATCCATCCGTTTCTCACGGCTTTTACTATCATATCAGCTGAATGATGGGAAGAAAAATCATTCTTTGGCACTGAATTGTAATCAGCCTGGTTGCCATCGTATCGCCACTGGTCGGAATGTATATAATGCCATATTGGCGATTGTTGAAACCTGGCCGGGATATTCCAGTCTTTTCCCGACATAATTGATCCCCAGGAATCAAATGGTGCAAGTTTCTCCTGTCCTACATAGTGATTCATCCCTCCACCATTTACCCCAATACAGCCGGTAAGCATCAAAGCCATGGTAGCCGACCGGTAAATTAAATTGCTGTGATACCAATGATTAACCCCCGCGCCTATTATTACCATGCACTTACCCTGAGTAACCTCTGCAGTTCGGCACCATTCCCTGGCAAACTGAATTACAGTGGCTGAACTTATACCGGTATAGATTTCCTGCCATGCAGGAGTATAAGCTGAGCCGGCATCATCATAAGAAGAGGGATAATCACCGCCAAGGCCCCTGTCAACCCCATACTGCCCCATAATAAGGTCATAAACAGTTGTATAGGCTGTCTTCCCCGCTTTTGTTTGTAGATATTTTACAGGGACGCCGCGTTTTGATTTAATATCGCGGGCAAAATCAGTGAACTCAACCTGCAGGGTTTTATCTTTCCTGTCAATAAGTGAAAGCACAGGGTTATATCCTGAACCTGTTTCTCCGTCTCTGTATTTTAGGTTCCATTCTCCTTTCTTATCCTGCCACCTGTGACCTGAACTGCCTGAAGGACATATAAAGTCACCCGTACTCTCATCAAGATTCAGAAATTTCCAGCCCCCGTTCTCAATGTCTGAATACTTCTCAAGCACATTAGCCCTCAATAACCTGCCTGGCACATTCCGGCCGTCTTCTTCCGTTATCTCAACAAGAAAAGGCGCATCAGTATATTTTTTTGTGTATTCGATAAAATAGGATATCTGTTTATCAAGATGAGTCTCTTTCAAAATAACATGTGTTACCGCCATCCAGAATGCACCATCCTGTCCGGCATGAACCGGTACCCACTGATCGGCATATTTTGAAACCATACTGAAATCGGGTGAGAAAACCACTGTTTTGGTTCCATTATGACGGGCTTCGGAAAAGAAATGTACATCGGGGGTGCGTGTCATACCCAGATTTGCACCCATTACAGCGACGAATTTGGCATTATACCAGTCGGCGCTTTCTCCGACATCGGTCTGTTCACCCCATATCTCAGGAAATGAACTGGGCAAATCGCAGTACCAGTCGTAAAAACTTAGATGCACCCCGCCAAATAACTGAAGGAATCTCGATCCCGCGGCAAAACTTATCATCGACATGGCGGGTATTGGAGAAAAACCAACGACCCTGTCAGGTCCGTATTTTTTTGCAGTGTAAATATTTGCGGCTCCAATCAGCTCCAGAACTTCATCCCAGGTACTTCTCCTGAATCCGCCTTTACCACGTGCTTTCTGGTATTGTCTCCTTTTTTCAGGATCGTTTTGAATATTTTGCCAGGCTAAAAGAGCGTCGCCCGTCTTTTTCTTTTCTTCATTGAACAAATCAAGCAGGGCGCCCCTGATCATCGGATATTTAACCCGGACAGGACTGTACAAATACCAGGAAAATGATATTCCTCTCTGGCAACCTCTTGGTTCATAAGGTGGAAGCGAACTCTCAAGCAATGGATAATCGAGAGCCTGCAGTTCCCATACAACAATTCCCTCCTTGACATGAATATTCCAACTGCATCCTCCCGTGCAATTTACCCCATGAGTACTCCGTACTACCTTGTCATATTGCCAGCGGTTACGATAAAACTCTTCCCATTGTCTGGTTTCCGGTGATATCATATCTTTTATCCAACTCATGATTCTTGTTTTTAAATCAGCATACCAATATATAAATGTTGGGAATAATTGCTTTTAAAATAAATTAAGGGATTCTTCTCCTATCATAAAAAATATAAATATGTACAAGTAATAATAATGTACACACTAACCCGAAACCGAAAAAGATCCAACCGGCTGAGCCAGGACTTCCAGAGTAATATTTTTGCTCCCCGGCTGACTTTAGAAGCGAGATCACGGCCTGAATTTCATCCTCTTTAAGATCATGATTAATCATGGCTGTTTTCATAGCAGGAAAGGGTGGATTTTTGATAATTGCAGTGATACCAACTGCTCCTAATTTAATATAGGAGCCGGTAAGATCCAGGGCCAGTCTTCCTCCTCCCATAAAAGACTGATCCTTAATATTATGGCATGAGATACAAGGCGCTGCTCCATCGGTAAAATTGGTATAGCCATAAAATAGAGCTCTGCCTTCAGGCACATATTCGCTACTGAATTTAATTGCCAGGCTATCATTTGAAATCGCGGGTTTCATAGCAACACCTTGCACGTTCTGGTCTGAAACTTTAATATAGTTAATTACACCGAGTATCTGTTCATCGGTAAGTCGGTTATCAGGCATTGGAATTTTGTTATATTGCTCATAAATCGCGACTGCTGCAGTGTCTCCTGATTTAATAAATTGTTGTGAAGAACGAATAAAACTGATCAGCCATTCATTATTTCTAACCTGGTAAATGCCACTTAAATCGGGTCCTACCAGCCTGCCCTTGTTAATTGTATGACAAGCTGCGCAGACTGATTTAAATATTTCTTCACCGCTGTTTTGAGCTTGCAAAGCAAAATTCATTGAGAAAAGAAAGAGGTATATGGCAAATGGGGAAACCTTTTTCATATTTTTCATATACATAATGAATTAAGAACCATTACCTGGAAAAATCGGTCATATTGACCACCTTTCACTGTTTTTAAGAGACCATGCTTCACCGGTGCAAAGACCACCCCCTAGGTTAACATCCTTTTTTGCCGCATTTTTATCACAATTTAAAGGGCTCTTTTACAAAGTTATTTTTTTAGCTTGTTTCTCCAAATGATATTTCTGATTTATTATTTCGTTTTCTCATCGATTCTCCTGAGAGGTCCATTCGATGAGCCCGATGTACGATCCGATCTGATATGGCACTGTGCCTCTGGGGCCTAATTCTATCAAGTTGGAGTTTCTTTCAACGAATGGTATGATTCTGACGAATAGTACGTTCTTAGCTTTTTCAGATAGGCTGGATGGTTCCATTCCAACGCTTCGGAGTAAAAAATCCTTCCACTCTTCAAGCGTAAAATGCTCCCTGCCTTTGTATTATACCGAAAGGTCTCCCATTACTTTCCTGTGCAATGGCGGCATCATATTCCAGTTCAACCTCAGCATAGAAACCTCCTGTAAGCATCCTGTCAGTTTTTAACGTTAAGTGGAATAAGTTTAGGCCGGTGTTAAACCTATTTTTCCCAGTTCATCCTTCATGGCAGGACGTTTTGTATATTGTGCCATCAGCTGGTTTGTCAATAATCCGGCCGGTTCTCTTCCTCCGGGTATTTCTGACATCTTTTTAATGTATGATGCTATCTCATGATACGCCTTTCTGTTTGATGCTCTTTCCGCTTGCTGGACTATGGCATTTTTATATAACCGGATCAACTCTGGTGCATACTCTTTTTCCAGGTAATGACTATACTGCAACAATTCGTGAATGTTTGGATATCTCTGCAATACTCCTAACAGTTCCCCCCACATCTTTTCTTCAATATAGACTGCGGCAAGATGGCCGGGCAGAGACCTGAAGAGGAAATTCCCTCCTTTTTCATTCTTCTTATGCGTGTTGATGATTTTCTCCAGTTCACTATTCCATTCTTCTTTTCCGAAGGTGGATTTATAATCACGATAATAATTCATTTCATAGCGACCGGAATAATACAGGTCTTTAAGAATGATTCTCAGCTCTTTCACGTTATTCTGTTTTTTATAAATATCCGTCAGCATCTCCTTCCATTTGATAACCACCCCCGCGTAATTATCCTTTACCGCGATGTCAATGCCTTCCCGTATGAGACGAATGGCTTCATCGAATTTATTTTCTGCAAGGTTCTTTTCAACAATAATTTTTCTGAAATCATGAATATGCATATTGGCAGCGATAATATCACCGGCTTTTTCTTCCTGTCCCGATTTAATAAGAGTATCCATCTTGAGCTTTAGAAAAGTTCGTGATCTGTATTCCTTTGACCAGCCTTCCTTCAAATCTGCTTTTTTTAGCTGATCGTCAAAAAATTCAAGTACACGTTCTGTTCTTTCAGGTGAATCAGCCGCTTCTACCAGTAACGGGTAAAGCTCATCTGCACACCCGTAATCATCATAATCAGGATTTCCGGCTTCGCTAAGCAACCAGTCGAATATCTCGTTTTTCAGAACAGTATCCGTATCGGTTGAAAGGATCTTCGAGATAATTTCGAATGAATCGGTTATTGCACCTCCGCAATCACCATCCGAATCATCGATGTATTCAATTGCGCTGACACATTCCGTAGCGACAGCCGTCGCGATGTAAAAAGCTTCCGTATAGATCTTTTTGTCAAGATATTCATCTGCTTTGGCGAGAAGATCATAAACCTGACTGATGGTTCCGTAGGTATGATGATAATCTACATATCCATTCCTGTCTGCTGCTGCAGAAAAGATTCCCTGTACTATTTCCCGGTATTTATCACGATTAACCGTGTCATCATATTCTGAGAAATGCAACATAAGCTTGTTCCTGAAATCTTTATTCTTAGCGGCATACCCCGTCAAAAAATCTCTTAGCTCATTTTCAGGTACCGTTCCGATAAGATTTTTCCATTTGTTTTGTCCAGTTGATCTTTTCTCAGGCAACTTCTCCTTTTTCTCATCTCTTATACGGTACAATACGGCCACTACATGCTTACATACTTCACCCTCAAACGGGCAATTACAGGTATAATCCAGAACTGCATCATTTTTGCCGAGCCTGATATCGACCTCGTAATCGTTGCTTCCTTCCACAATTGCGAACCATTGTCCATTATCCATTTCCTGCAGATCGGTAACTGCACCATCCTCATAATAATTTTGACCACGTTTCAGAACTACTTCTGAGATGCTAACTTCGAAATTTTTTAAATACATAAGGTTCTGGTTTAATTATATTAGGTCCCTGACGGGCCCCGTTATTTTCAATTTAGCCTGAATTATTCCTGACGCAACACAAGGCTGCAAACAAAAATATTCAAATTACTTAACTTCAGGGGAAATCTGGTATGAAAAAATATTTCCGGTTGACCTGATTTATTACGTCTGTTATAGTAATCATCCAAATAGTCAGCAAGTCATACCGGCAGGATTACTGAATAATCATTAAAAACCATTCCCCAATAGAATACCTTGGAAATCTGATCAGACTTTTATAACTTTGGATTCAGTCTCTCGCTGCAACAGATATATTTATAATTTTATGCCTTATAATGGAAACTGCCACAAACCAGGATCTTCAGTTAGCTTTTGATTTTGTTAAATTCACAAACCGCAACATTTTTCTTACGGGAAAAGCAGGTACAGGAAAGACTACCTTTCTGAAAGATCTGAAAAAAATATCCCCGAAACGGATGATAGTTATCGCCCCGACAGGTGTGGCTGCAATAAATGCAGGAGGTGTTACAATACATTCTTTTTTCCAATTGCCGTTTCACCCTTACATTCCTTCGTTTTACCTGCCCGAAAACAGTCTTACGATCCAGTCAGATCAAAATGATCCGCCCGGATATAAAATGAGCCGCGAAAAGATCAATATAATCAAAAGCCTTGACCTTCTCATTATTGATGAGATAAGTATGGTGAGAGCTGATACGCTCGACGCTGTTGATTCCGCATTGAGGAGGTACAAGAACCGTTATCTGCCATTTGGCGGGGTGCAATTGCTGATGATAGGTGATCTTCAGCAGCTTGCTCCTGTTGTCAAAGACGAAGACAGGGAAATACTCAGTAAATATTATGATTCTTATTTTTTCTTCGGAAGCAGAGCCCTCTGCAGCACCGACTATGTGACTATTGAGTTGAAACATATTTACAGGCAGGATGATCAGGTTTTTATTGACCTGCTTAATAAGATCCGCGACAGTGATGTGGATCAGGAGGTGCTGACCGAACTTAATAAAAGATATATACCTGATTTTGACCCTGATTCCGGAGGTGGATATATCACTCTTACAACTCATAATTATCAGGCTCAGGCAATAAATGATTCAAAGCTTGAGAAACTACCTGGCAGAACTCATTCATCCACAGCCATAATCAAAGATGAATTTCCGGAGCTCTCCTACCCTAATGCCAGTGAACTGATCCTGAAGGCCGGAGCCCAGGTTATGTTTATAAAGAATGATTTATCGGGTGACAGGCTTTTCTTTAACGGTAAAATAGGGAAGGTGGAATTTTTTGAAGATGACATAATTGTTGTTAAGTGTCCTGACGACGATTTCAGCATCAGGGTTGAGATGGTGGAATGGCAAAATGTGAAATATACTCTTAATGAAGAGACCAAAGAGATTGAGGAAACAGTGATCGGAACATTTACGCAATATCCTCTCAAATTAGCCTGGGCAATAACAATTCATAAGAGTCAGGGACTTACTTTCGACAGGGCAGTAGTTGATGCATGTGCTGCTTTTGCACATGGACAGGTATATGTGGCCTTCAGCCGGTGTCGTACATTAGACGGACTTGTACTTAGCAGCCGTATCAACAAGCGAAGCTTTGTAGATAATCAGGTTGTTTCCGACTTTATTAATGGACCCGTACAAAATCAATCCGACCGGAACCAGCTTGCAGAGTCTAAAAAAGCTTATCAGCGGCAACTGCTTTCAGAGCTTTTCGATTTTACTTCCCTTATAAATAAACTCAATTATTGTCATAAGATTTTCAGTGAGCAAAATGACTCCATCCTGGGAAATCCACGTGAAAGGCTCGAAAATATATTATCCGCCGTCAGGACAGACCTTCTTGAAGTCTCCGACAAGTTCCAGCTCCAATTGAAAACTCTGCTAAACTGTGAACTTGACGCTGAAGCAAATATTCCTCTGCAGGAAAGGGTAAAAAAAGCAGCCGTTTACTTCTCGGGGAAACTCGAAGCTGACCTGAAAGAAATACTGACCGGTTTTACTGTGGAAACAGATAATAAAACAGTCCGTAAATCGGTTACCGGGGCTCTGGAGCGAACAAGAAAAGAAGGAGTCATAAAACTGGCCTGCCTCAATGCTGTCAGACCGGGTTTTGAGACTGGCAAATATCTTGATGCCAGGGCAAAATCGGCTATTGATATACCTGCAGTCAGGTCTCATCCTGTTAAGTCATTTGAAGATATTTCCGGAATTATTAAACACCCTGTGTTGCTAAGACGTCTTAAGGAATGGCGTAATAATAAAGCAAAGGAAACGGCCCTTCCCCATTACATGATACTGCCCCAGAAAACGATGGTCACGCTGGCAAATTTTGTACCTCAGACACCCCATGCTCTTAAACTCGTAAAGGGTATGGGCACAAAGAAATCAGAAAAATACGGTGAAGAGCTTTTAGACATCATTATTTCATATTGCACGAAAGAAAATATTGAACCTCCTGATTTATCCCTCACTGAGAAAAAGAAAGAAAAAAAGGTAAAGGAAGAAACGAAGAAAAAAAGTTACGATCTTTTCAGGGAAGGTAAGACAATTGCACAGATAGCAGAGGAAAGAGTTCTGAGTATTAATACTATTGAAGGACACCTGGCATATTATGTTGGAACGGGTGAAATTCCGATCGATAAATTTGTATCGCAGGAAATTACTGACCTTATCGCCGGCCAGTTTGAAGGAAGCGACGATTTTAAAATGGGACCGGTTAAAGCTATCCTGGGAGACAAAGTTTCATGGAGCGATATTAAGTTTGTGATTAACCATCTCACTTTTATCAGAAATAAAGCTGAATGAGTCCCATCGGGGCGATATATACCTGAATATCGGAAAAACGAGAAGTTAGCAGTAAATCAATTAATTTAGTCAGACACTAATGATTATCTTTAATGATTGCCAATCAAACTCTCGTATCTTGACAAAGCTAAGTCTGATAATTCCGGTGATTTTCCTGGTTGCCTGCAAAGGGAATGACCACAAAACGGAAAGTGATGTTTTTTCATTTTAAACTACTTTTAAAATTCAAGGTGATACGGTTTCATTTTTTGATTAGTACTTTCTTTATATGGATCAGCACCATTATTTTCAACTAAATAATAAGGTTCCCCTATTTGATCTACAATATCTTTATGCTTCACGAGGACACCTGTAACCTGAGACTTGAATGTGTATAGGAACACTATTCCAGTACGTCAATTCCTTATCTCAGTAGTTAAAATTGTATCTTTATATTTATCTGTTGAATGGAATTATTTGCTGGTAGTTATTACCAGTTTATTGCCTTTCTTCATCTCGTCATATGAAATGAAATAGCCATCAATCTTTCGATTGCCATAGGTAAGACTACTGATTCTTCTGCCTGAATTCTTTTTTAGGATTGTAAAATTCTTCCCTCCTCAATCCGGCATAAGCCAGCCTGTCTTTGCCCATATCATAGAAATGATTCATAATGCTGTCCGGGATAATCTGCGATTTTTCCTGTTTGTCAACAAAATAATACATAAACGGAAAACTGTGATCAGGCTGGTTTCCATGGCAGTATTGTCCGATAAAGCCTGATATATTATAGGCTTCCGCACCTTTATAGGGGATCGTAAAGTTTCTTAAGAAGTCAATCCGGCTTTAAAATAATTGAACTAACGCACAGGGGCTAAATCAAGCAGCATGAAAGTACCTGGTTTGACAGCAGGCCTGCGGTTTGAATTATCTGCTGATGGGCTTGCAGCTTCATATTCAGCGGTCGACATAAAAATATGGTGGGTTTTCTTATCAACAGCTATGGTTCTTGCACCCGGGAGTGTCGATACATTTTCAAGGACTTTAAACTCATCGGGACTTACCTCCTGGACGACGGTCATTGTCCCTTCCCCGTTTGAACTGTATACTCGTTTTAACATGGGATCAAATGCAGCACCATCACATCCGTCACCAATAGGAAGCGTGGTTATGACCCGACCTGATACTGCGTCCAGGACAACCATAAGCTTGTTGCTGCAAACTGTGAAAAGACGATGGTTTTCATTATCGAGTGCCAATCCGCTTGGTTCTTCGCCAGGGGCAATGCTCCAGGATTGAATTACCTTATTTTCCTTTGAATCAATAACGGAAATTTCGCTTTTGTCTTCAATATTTACATATATTTTGCCCTTTCCATCGGTAACGGTGTTTTCAGGCTTCCCGTCAAGCTTGATTGTCGCAACAACCTTATTTGTTGTTGCGTCAATGACCGTTGCATTTGCAGTTCTGCCATTGTATGCAAATACCTTATGACTAAATTGATCATATAGTATTGCATCAGGATTTTGGCCGGTTACCTGGACTTTAGTTATGAATGCCAATGATTTCAGATCGATGATTGTGACAGAAGAGTCTCTCCCATTACTTATAAAGGCCTTGTTGAGATCTGAAGCAATGGCGATGCCATGCACTCCTTTGGTGTCAGGAATAGTCCCAAGCAGCTTGCCATCCTTTTCATCAACAACATTTACCACCATACCATGGGAAACAAATATCCTTCCTGTCGATTCATCAACATTCAGATAGTCCCATCCGCCATCCCCCCCAATGAGGAACTTGTTTGCTACTTTATACTCTGAAGATTTTGTCTGAGCCTTCAGAAAACTGCTGCAGCTAATGAAAACAAGACAGCTAATAAAAAATAAATACTTTTTCATCTTAAAATGTTTTTAATTAACTAATAAAGGTAGTCATTTAACAGCTTCACGTGGCCGTGTTATATTCAAAGTTTCTCAAAGACATTGCAGAACGTACTGGCTAATTCATAATACTACTTTCAGTTTTCCCTGGATTTCCTACAGAATATTTTATTAATTTCCCCGCTGAAACGGATTAATACTCCTTTACGCTTATAAAAGTCATAAACAGACAATTTAACACAGACAACAATGTATCTTTCAGGGGATTATTGACCAAAAAAGCATTTGAGTATTCCAATTCATTGTTCCATAATCTTAATATACGCACCAGAAAAATGAACTTCACAGGTTTGTTATTAATGAGAAATTATGAATCTGAAAAAATGAAAGCATACTTTCTTTCACTGTTGCTGTTGATGATCTCTTTGGTTATAAATGGTCAGCAACGTAATCTTGACTTTTATCTGGAACAGGCAAAAATCAACAGCCCGCTGATAAATAAAAATAAAAACGACAGCAAGCTTGCAGGACTGGATTTGCAGCAGATCAGAAGCGTTCTTTCAAAACCTGAAGTCAACCTGGTATCGGGGATCATGCTTGCACCTATTATTACTCACGATAACAATTCAAACCATTTCAGGCTGGCCTCAGATAATGCTTCAGATTATAATGGTTATGACCTGGCAATAACCGATGGCGGACAATACCAGGCATTGGTTTCATTAAAACAACCGCTGCTGACAGCCAGTAAATATAAAAGCTATGCCAATAAAGCTAAAATTTCAGGTCAGATCAGTGATAATAATATTGCTTTGACCATCCATGAGCTGGAGCAGACGATCGGTTACCAGTATATTCTCTGTATTGAATCTAAAATGCAGATCAATAACAGTATAACGCTCCTTGAGGAACTTGAAGGACAATTGAAAATAATGCAAAAACTGGTAGAAAATGCAATTTACAGACAGACCGATCTGATGCTCTTAAAAATTGAGGTTCAAAACTACATGGCTGAGTATAAAAGGTTCCAGTCAGAATATATGACCAACCTCCTTGATCTTAATTATATCTCCGGAATCAATGATACAAGCAGGATTGATCTTCAGGATACAGATTTTATTTTAAAGGCTGATAATGTCCAATCTTCTAATTTTTTAACTTCCTATAAACTGGATAGCCTGAACATAAGGGCTGATCAGGCTATTGGCGAACTTAAGTACATGCCCCAGTTAGATGCTTTTACCGATGCAGGTTTAAATGCTGCTTATTTACCTGCTCTTAACAGGATTGGATTAAGCGGAGGTCTTACTTTCAGCCTTAATATCTTTGATGGCAGGCAGCGCGATATTCAGAGGGAAAAATCAGCTGTTAACCTTCAGACCCTTGAATTTGAGAAGAAAAACTTCCTGACACAGAATATTATTAGTAAAAATAAGATCCTTAATCAGATAGGCGCTGTTAATCAAAGAATAGCCCTTAATGAAAACCAGTCAGATCAATATGATAAGTTGTATGAAGCATATTCAAAAGAACTTTCTCAGGGAGAAGCCTCAGTAATGGATTATAAAAATCTTCTGAAAGACATTTATGCAAAGAAACAGGAAATATTGATGCTTAAAATGGAAAAACAACTATTGATCAATTCATATAATTACCTGAACTATTAATAAATATATAATGAAAAGAGTATCTGTTCTGTTTATTACTATCTGCATGCTGCAAATGTTCTCTTCCTGCAGGAATAAAAGCGCATCTGGCGAAGAACAACTACCTCTGGCTTCAGTAAAAGCAACACCTCTCATCCAGGGCGACATAGAGAATGAAATAAGTTTTAATGGCAGCACTGTTTATCTTAAAAAGAACCTGGTGGTTTCACCAATCTCCGGTTATATTGTCAGGGCTAATGCGAAATTCGGGCAGGAAGTTCAGAAAGATGAGGTTCTGTTTGAGATACAAACAAGGGAAAGTAAAGCTTTGGAATCTGATAAAACCGCATCCGGAGACTTAGGTCTGGTAAAAGTTCCTGCGACCTCGGGTGGTTTCATTAATGAGTTATATATTAATGATCCGGGAGTGTTTACAGCAGAAGGGAGCTCCCTTTGCAGCATTGTTGATACAAAGGATCTGATTGTTAAGGTAAATGTCCCGTTTGAGTACAATTCTCTTCTTTCCCGCGAGAGAAGATGCAAAATCCTGTTAACTGACAACACCCGCATTGCCGGTTCGGTTATAAGGATCCTGCCAGTGGTTGATGAGGCTAACCAGACTCAGACCGTGCTTATAAAACCTGCAACGGCAAGGCAGTTACCTGAAAATCTGAATCTATCAATTAAGTTCACAAATGAAAAGCACCTGAATTCTTTTCTTGTGACCAAATCTTCATTAATGACCAATGAAACACAAAGTGAGTTCTGGATTATGAAAGTTGATACCGGTAATATGGCTGTTAAGATCCCCGTCAGAAAAGGTATTGAAAATGACAGCATCGCAGAAATTATTTCTCCCGATCTGAAATTAAACGATTTGATTATCAGCGAAGGTGCTTATGGATTACCTGACAGCACTTTAATAAGAATATTGAATTAAAATGGAAAATATATTTATCAGGTTTAAAACTCCGGTTGCTGTTGTTTTGCTTATGATCTTAATTGGAGGAGCATTCTCTTATAAAAACTTAAAGACCTCCTTATTCCCCAATGTCACTTTCCCAAAGATCAAGATAATTGCTGATAATGGTGAACAGCCGGTAAATAAGATGATGGTTGAGGTAACAAAACCACTCGAAGACGCCATAAAAAAAGTTGAACACCTGAGTTATGTCCGCAGTGCAACAAGTATGGGAAGCTGTGAGATTTCTGCTTACATGGAATGGGGATCGGACATTGACCTTGACAAACAGCAGGTGGAATCACAGATAGCCCGAATAAAAAGCAGTCTTCCAGCTGATCTGGAAATTACGGTTGAAAAAATGAATCCTTCAATTTTACCCGTGATGGGATATTCAATCATTTGTGATTCAAAAAGTCAGGTTGAACTGAAACTGATAGCAGAATATATTGTAAAGCCATACTTATCACGAATTGAAGGTGTTGCATCGGTTCAGGTGATAGGTGGAAAGGTAAAGGAGTATAGAATTATTCCTGATGAAGGGAAACTTGCCATGCTCAAAATAAGCCCTCAGAAAATTCTGGAAGTACTCCAACAGACAGATTTCATAAAATCGAACGGCTATACCGTCGATTACAATCGGTTATATCTTACTGTTACCGATGCCACTCTGAAGAATAAACAGCAGCTTGAAGATCTTGTTCTTTTTAATAACGGGATCCGAAATATAAAAGTCACAGATATTGCAAAAGTTGAAATTTCGGAGCGCAACGAATATGTAAAGATCAAGGCTGATGGAAAGAATGTGCCTTTGATCGCTGTCCTTAAGCAGCCTGAAAGCAACCTTGTCGATGTAGCTGACAAAGTTTCGGCCAGGGTTAAGGAACTTGAAAATGTTTTGCCTGCCGGAGTTGTGCTGAAGCCTTATTATAATCAGGCAGAATTTGTCAACGGCAGCATAAGAAGTATTATAGATGTGCTTTGGATCGGCTTACTGCTTGCAATTGTAGTTGCTGTAATTTTCCTGCGTTCACTTAAAGCCAGTGCGGTAATCTTAATTACAATTCCTCTGACCCTGGCTCTTACTTTTATTACACTTGGCGCCCTTGGTTATGATTTCAATATAATGACAATCGGCGCTATTGCTGCCGCCATAGGTTTGATTATTGATGATGCAATTATTGTGGTTGAACAGATCCACAGGACTCATGAAGAGTTTCCCAAAAGAGGTCCGTCGGAATTGACCGGCAAAGCAATATCTTACCTTTTCCCTGCCATGGTAAGTTCGTCCCTTGCAACTATTGTCATCCTCATCCCTTTCCAGCTGATGTCAGGAATAGCCGGTGCCTATTTTAAGATCCTTACAATGACAATGATAATTACATTGATCTGTTCATTTTTTGTCACCTGGATTGGATTACCTGTAGTTTATCTGCTTCTTTCAAGGAATAAAAGACCAGAAATAAACAAGGAAATACATTTAGTGAAAACCCACAGATGGATTGAGTTCTTTATCTCAAGGCCTTATATCAGCGGAGTAGTTTCACTTATGCTGATTATCGGCATCTTTTTTATTATACCAAAACTTTCGACTGGTTTTTTGCCTGAAATGGATGAAGGATCAATAGTACTGGACTATACCTCTCCCCCCGGAACATCCCTTGAGGAGACTGACAAGATCCTGGGTGAAGTGGATAAGATTATTGAGACTATACCTGAAGTGAAAACATATTCACGGCGTACCGGAACTGAAATGGGGTTTTTCATAACAGAGCCATACAGCGGTGATTATCTTATAGAATTATATAAAGACAGAAGCAGGACAACAGAAGAAGTTGCTGACGATATCCGTAAAAAGGTTGAAAGTGCGGTACCTGCCCTTACCGCTGACTTCGGACAGGTAATTACTGATATGCTGGGTGATTTAATGAGCAGTGTACAACCGATTGAAATTAAGGTTTTCGGAGACAATCACGATAAGCTGGAAGAATTATCAAGACAGGTGGCTGACAGTGTCGAAACTGTTGAAGGAACTGCGGATGTTTTTGATGGAATTATTGTATCCGGACCCGTTATGAGCATCCTTCCGAAAGAAGGTAATCTTAAACAATTCGGGCTTTCATCTGCAGATTTACAGACTCAGATCGAGGCATGGCTGGGAGGTATTGTTGCAGGCTCCATTCCCGAAAAAGAACAGTTCACAGATATAAGGTTTATTTATCCGCTGAATAATAAAACTCCGATTGAGAAAATAAAACAAATAAGGATCAGCACCCCTGCAGGCTATTATCTTCCGGTTGATAAATTTGCTTCATTCACAATAAACAGCGGCGTTTCAGAAATTCAGAGGGAAAATCTCCAGACGATGGGAGTGGTCACTGCACGGCTTGACAACAGGGATCTTGGAAGTGTGATGAAAGAAATTCAGCAGAAACTTGCCAGGATAAGCTTGCCGCCATCATACCAGATTGTTTATGGCGGCTCTTATGCCGAACAGCAAAAATCTTTCTCCGAATTACTGAAAATACTTTTAATAAGCGGATTACTGGTCTTTCTTATTATTCTTTTCATGTTCAGGAGCCTGACACTCTCGGCAATAGTGATTTTCATAAGCTCTTTGGGGATTGCAGGCGGTGTCGCTGCGCTGTATATAACAAATACCCCTTTAAATGTAGGCAGCTACACCGGATTGATAATGATTGTAGGTATAATCGGTGAAAATTCAATTTTTACAATTCAGCAGTTTTTGACTGAATTGAAAAAATCCAATGTCTCAGGAGCTTTGATTTACGCAATATCTGCACGTTTAAGGCCAAAATTAATGACCGCCACCGGAGCAATTGTTGCACTTTCACCCTTAGCACTTGGAATAGGAACAGGAGCTCAGATGCATCAGCCTCTTGCAATAGTGGTCATCGGAGGGCTGGTCATGGCGTTGCCATTGCTGCTGATAGTATTACCAGGCTTTTTAAAACTGTTTATAAAGGGAGAAATGATACCCTAATCTTAATTAATTTTGCAATATGAAAAAGCTTTCAGGAGTTCTGATATTTATATCATTATAGTTAATGTGCATAAAGATCCAGTCCTGGAAATTTTGAAAAGAACCGAGTTTATAAGGCCAACTAACTAAAGTCAAAGAGTCAAAAGCATTGAGCAATGACAATTTCCTTTTTTACTATGCAGGTTTTACTTATTAAGCTTCTTTGAAGTATTCTTTGATGAGTATTAAATGGAATAATAATCTTTACAGGGTTAGATAAGCAACTATCTATATGAGTTAAAGAGTAGGACAATTGATTTGTTGGCAAAAAATGAATGTAAAATAAGTACTAGCGTATAAGGTGAACCTTTTAAGTGATTAATAGAAGATAATTTTGGCCTGAGACAAGTTTTTTAGTAATGTAAGTTCTTATTGGCTTCTTATAAAACTTGCCATTAAATATGGTATAAATTATAATTGAAATCATAATGGGAAATGACCTTATCTTTAAAAAAGAAAATTTAGAAAATCACTCAGGCCAAAATAATACTTTATCTCTCAATACCTCACGAATACCTGCATTAGATTCTTTACGAGCCATCATGATGTTGTTGGGACTGATTGTACACTCTGCTATCACTTATGGAGTTGTTAATTGGGGAGATGAATGGCCCTTAAAGGATCCTGTATTTACCCATGCATCCAATGATTATATTGTAGAATTGATACACGTTTTCCGAATGCCAATTTTCTTTTTAGTAGCCGGCTTTTTCGGTGCCATGCTTTTTTACGAAAGAAAGCCTCTGAAAATGGTGAAAAATAGAATCTCAAGAATCTTATTGCCTTTTATTGTATTCGTGATTTTTCTCAGGCCTGCAATTATTTTTGCCTTTATTTATACAAGTTCAGTATTTGCCGGTGATAAAAATGTCTTGGACAACATTATAGAAGTTTTATCCAATCCGCTGGCTTATATCCCTACAAACACTTTCCATTTGTGGTTTCTGTTTTATTTAATTCCTATTACAGGAACTGCAGTTGTTATAGGCTTATTCCTTCAACGTTTCCAAAAATTAACGAGTCGAATAACGCAGCTCTTTAACTGGCTGTTACAAAAACCCATGTTAAGGGTATTGTTTTTTGCCAGTATTACTTTTAGTTTATATCTATTTATGGGAACTTCAAAAGTGTCAACTCCCGGGTCATTTATTCCAGAGGTAAATACTTTTGTTTATTTTTTATTTTTCTATTTTTTTGGTTGGGTTTTATTTAAATCTAAACATCTTTTGGAACAGCTGATGCGTTTCGATTGGATTTGTGTGGTTTTGGGCCTTGCTATATTTTCATTTACCTATCTACGGCCAGCATATTTTATTGATGAAATGTCAATTGTTGCAAAGGCAATTACTGTATGGCTGTTCATTTTCGGTATCACAGGTCTTTTTATTCATTATTTCAGTGCTCATTCTTCTTTAATGCGTTATATTTCAGACGCTTCCTATTGGGTTTATCTGGTTCACTTCCCTATTGCCGTTTTGATTCCCGGGCTTATTGTTAATTGGGCTATTCCTTCAACCTTTAAGTTTCTGATTGTTTTATCTGGTACAGGTTTTATTTGCTTTTTAAGTTATCATTATCTGGTTCGGGCAACTGTTATTGGTAAATTTTTAAATGGTAGAAAATATTCTAGAAAAATGAATCTTTTGCCAGTGGAACAAAAATGACAGAAGGAATCCTCAAAGGGACGGTTACCGATTAGCTCCAAAATGGTATGAAAACAGTCAAAGTGCATTTTCGATACGAAATTAGATTTAGCGTAAAAATTGGTATTATTTCGAATTTGCATCTAATTTTACCCAATGTTTTATATTATAGGAATATTTATTACTTTCTTCCTAGCTTTGTTGCTTGCAACCAAACACGGGCGAAACCTGGCTGATAGCATACTATCAATCTGGATGTTGATAATTGGAGGGCATCTTTTTTCGTATTATAGCTTTGTTTCGGGATTGCTATATGAATACCCTATATTGATGAATTTCAATTTGCCGTACGCCTTTTTGCATGGGCCGTTATTGCTTTTATACACCTGTGCACTCACCAATCCAGAAAGGTTTAGTACCAAAAAATGGATGTATAATTTTGTGCTTCCGCTGGTTATTTTGTGTTTGGATATTCCATATCTTTTTTACAGTCTCGAAGAAAAAATAGCCATATATAAGGGCAATGGTGAAAGTATTAAAATCCAAACTTATTTTTATAGACTCGCCTTAATCCTGTCAGGTATTTTTTATGTTTACAGCACAAACAGGCTGCTGCAAGGACACAAAAAACGGATTTTGAACCAATTTACAAATCAGGAAAAAATCAATCTGAATTGGCTTCGCATTTTGTTTTATAGCATGGCTTTTACATGGGTGCTTATTATTTTTGTTGATAATGATGTTTGGATTTTCTCAACCTCTACAATTTTTGTGGTATTTATTGGCTATTTTGGTATAAAACAAGTGGGTATTTTTACTAATAAAAACCTTGAATTGCCAGAGATTGTGCCGCCGGATATTTTGTTGAATGAAACAGGGGCTGTCGAAGCTGATAGTAGCAAAAGAAAATATGCCAAATCTGGCTTAAATGATCAATCTTCGAAAGATCTGCATCAACATTTGCAGGATTTGATGCAAAGCAATAAAGTATTTACCGAACCCGAACTGACTCTGACCGAGTTGGCCGAACGCCTGGATACTAACCCTAATTACCTGACCAGGATCGGTATATTGCCAGCTGTAAGGGATTCATATTTTCCTGTCTCGCCAGTGTGAACTTTCTCTTTCCTGTTTTACTGTCTGTCCCTTCTGTCAGCTTCAAACCAGCATATAACAGGTACGTTGAATAATCTATCTCTTTTGTAGTATAAACATACTCAAATTCCCTGCTCAGCGAAGTGCCTGCAATATCCTGACAAGCCTGCTGAAACTCAGCATCAGTAAATCCACGATCCAGTTTTTTATAATATTGCCAGTACAAAAACCTCATCACATCATCAAGTGACTTTCTGTTTCGTGTTGCATTACGGATCGAAAAATCCAGGATCATACCGATTAAAGGACCTTTGTCGTAATATGATATGGATTTATCGGGACCTCCCGGTTTGTTACCAAAAGGACCGTCATCCCAGGTGTCATAACTGGCCTGTGATAAAGACTGGTATAGCCTTCCGGCATCATTCTCAATTGTATTTATGTTGCCTGCGATATTTTTCAGAAGCTCGTCCTCATTCATTAATCCTGCACGTTTCACCAACAGATATTCATAGTAAACAGTCAATCCTTCGCTTACCCAGAGAAGGTTGGTCCTGTTTTCGCTGTCATAATCAAAGGGGCCCAATTCATATGGTCTGATCCTCTTGACGTTATAATTGTGAAAGTACTCATGTGCAAGGAAGCTAAGCATGCGGATCATTGCATCATTGCCCTCAAGTCCGTTCCCGTTAAAGCTTACTGTTGTATTGTTAAGGTGTTCTATCCCGCCATATCCCGGGCCAATTCCGATAAAGGTATATTTGTTGTATGGAATATCTCCTATCAGATTTATTCCGGCCCTGACTGTTTTCTCCAGACCGGAAATAAATACATCTCTGTCAAAATTCCCGGGATTATATGCTATGAATCGATGGACAATCCCATTTATATTGAATGAAGGCAGCTCCTCGAGGTTCCCTGTAAGTATGGGACAATCGTAAAAGAAATCGAAATCAGGGGCAGTAAACTCGTTGATCTTACCTGCCAACCTGTCGAGGCCCGTGGCAATATCTTTCCAGTGACTTAATGATCTTATTTTCAGGTTAACAGGGATATTTAAATGACCATTTATATACATAAAAGTTGCAGCTGGTATAATGTAACCATGTGTTGTGTCAAGGTAATTGTTGGCTACAAATTTTTTATCAGCATAAACATCATAGCTTATGCTGAAAGAGGAATTGTTACCTGATATAATTCGCCATGTATTCTTATTTGGAATATTTACAGGTATTTCCGTCCCGCTAAGGCTGCGTGCGTAAAAGTTTTTTACCTCTTCTGAATAATTCATTATCTGATAGTATCCTGGCATCCACTGAGGCATTTTTAAATCGATAGTGTCCCACTTCATGTTTTTACAGGTCAGATCGATATGGAAAAAATGATTTGCAGGATCCGGCATCGAAACAGTGTACTGCAGCAATGGATTTACATCCTGACCCTGACATTCAAAATAATCACATTGAACTGACAAAACAATCATTAGCAAAATCCGGAACATTCCATTTGATATGATTCTCTTCATAATTATTTTGTGCCTTACCGGGTCAAATTTTTTTGTTGCCATGTTTAAGTTGTATTGAGCATTCTATCTATCCAATGACTATCTTTATATTATGTTCTTTCCCGTCTCCAAAAACAGGTATCAGATTGGATTTATATGCGGTGCCATCTACTATCACATCCCTGACCCCTTTCGATTTGCCATCAGGATTTGCTACTTCGATCCTGTAAACATCGCCTCTGAACTTCCGGGTTACAATGAATCCTTTCCAGTAAGCGGGTATACAAGGATCAATTAAAAGCCCGTCGAAATCAGGGCGAATACCAAGTATATATTGTGTAATTGCATAGAAATTCCATGAAGCGGTTCCTGTCAGCCATGAGTTTTTGGCTTCACCCGGCTTAAAGGCATCTTTCCCGGCAATCATCTGTGCGTATACATAAGGTTCTGTCTTATGCAAATCGCTTATCTCCTCGAGGTATGATGGACATATTTTCCGGTAGTACTCCCATGCCCGATCACCATTACCGACGACAGTCTCGCCAATCATGATCCAGGGATTATTGTGACAGAATACCCCTGCATTTTCTTTATAACCTGCAGGGTATGATGATATTTCGCCATAATCTATTATATAGCTGGTAAATGCCGGATTGTTTAGTACAATACCGTGCTCACAATCAAGCCTTTCTTTTACTGAATTCAGCGCTTTGGTACATAGGCCTTCTTCCTTACCAATTCCTGCCATTGTACACATCCCCTGCGACTCAATGAATATTTTGCCTTCCTTGTTCTGACTGCTTCCGACTTTATTGCCAAAAAAATCATATGCACGGATAAACCATTCTCCATCCCACCCATGTTTCCTGATTGTGCTGACCATAGCATCTACATGTCTCTGAGCACGAAAAGCCTCATCATTTTTTAACAGCTTTTTGCAGAGTTCAATATAATCGCGGCCATAAACCACAAACAGTCCGGCTATCATAACAGATTCAGCCTTCGAATCTTCGGTTTTATTCTCGGTGGTCTGGAATGATTCATCCGGATCATTTGAGAAACAGTTTAGATTCAGACAGTCATTCCAGTCAGCACGGCCTGAAAGAGGAAGTCCGTGCGGACCCAGGTTATTTACAACATGATCGAATGAAACAGTAAGATGATCAAACAATGTTCGGGCTGTTGAAGGATCGTTGTCAAAAGGGACCATCTCATCAAGGATATTAAAATCACCTGTTTCCTTAATATATGATATAGTTCCCAGGATCAGCCAGACAGGATCATCATTAAAACCTCCTCCGATATCATTATTACCTCGTTTTGTAAGCGGCTGATACTGATGGTAACACCCGCCGTCAGGGAACTGGGTGGATGCAATGTCAATTATTCTCTCCCTTGCTCTTTCGGGTATCTGATGAACAAAACCTATCAGATCCTGATTTGAATCACGGAAGCCCATGCCCCTGCCTATGCCTGACTCAAAGAATGAGGCCGACCGGGAGAAACAAAAGGTGATCATGCATTGGTATTGATTCCAGATGTTTACTATGCGATCCAGTTTGTCATCGCCTGATGTTACATTGTAAATGCTCAGCAAATTATCCCAGTATTTGCGAAGAGCTGCCAATGCCGTATCAACTTTAGCTGTGGTATCAAACTTTGCTATTGTATCTTTTGCCTTTTTCTTGTTTATGATATTTTTAGACTCCCACTTTTCATCTTCCCTGTTTTCAACATAGCCTAAAACGAAGATAATATCTTTTGATTCCCCGGGACCAAGTTCAACTTCAACATAATGTGAAGCTATTGGTGACCAGCCATGGGCTACTGAATTATGAGGTTTGCCTTCATTGACAACCCTGGGTTCATCAAAGCCATTATACAATCCAAAGAAAGATTCACGGTCGGTATCAAATCCCTGAACAGGGACATTTACTGAATAATAAGCATAGTGATTACGTCTTTCTTTGTACTCGGTCTTATGATAGATTACGGATTCCTCTATTTCAACTTCACCCGTTGAAAAATTCCTCTGGAAGTTTTCCATATCACTGGCGGCATTCCAAAGGCACCATTCGACAAATGAAAACACTTTAAGCTTTTTGGTCTTTTCAGTATTATTCACCATGGTAAGCTTCTGCACTTCGGCCCAGGTTTTCAGAGGTACAAAATAAAGGACACTTGCTGTAACTCCGTTTTTTTCACCTTTTATGACTGTATAATTCATTCCATGGCGGCATTCATAACTATCGAGCTCAGTTTTGCAGGGTTTCCAGCCGGGCGACCAGATAGTCTCACCGTCCATAATGTAAAAATATTTTCCTCCACTATCCATCGGGACATTATTGTACCTGTAGCGTGTTATGCGGCGGAATTTTGCATCTTTATAAAAAGAATAACCACCGGCAGAGTTTGATATAAGGGAGAAAAAATCTTCACTTCCAAGATAATTGATCCATGGCCACGGGGTACGCGGATTTGTTATCACATATTCCCTGTTTTTATCATCAAAGTAACCGTACTTCATTTTTAATGTTATTATGTTTTGTAGCGAATATTAAAGAACTCACAGAGCGTTGGCTCTTCTCCTGTTCAGTTCAATTGTAATATCATCCATTTTCTTCTGGTTCAGTGGATAGAGTGTCATTACTCCGGCTGCAATCAGTGTAATGACTGCAGGTATCCAGCTCATCAGCATTACAATGCCCGGTAATGCTCCCTGAATGGATGCTGCATCCTGTCCGTTATAGTTGAATGCTGCCAGCACAAATCCTATTATTGCGCCGGCGATCCCTCCTCCGAATTTTGTTGCAAAAGAACCCGCAGAGTAAACGAGTCCTGTTGCTCTCCTACCGTTTTTATATTCTGAATAATCGGCAGCATCGCCAAGCATGGCAAAGAACAGGGTCGGGAATATGGCGGCTCCGAATTCGGAGATGATGCCGATTGTGAAAATACTCTTTATGTCGTCCGGTCCGCAAAAAACAAATAGCGCATTTACAATACCCGAAAAAATCAGTGCATAAATAAACAAATTACGCTTCCCAAATCGTTTGCCAAGAGGCGATGTTATCATGGCACCTGCTATTGAAGCCAGCATTAATCCTACCATAAAGGAAGCTGCAAGTAACTGGTTATGTAGATAATGAGAAAAGTATATGACCACTATGCCTTGCTTTATTGAATTGTAAACATTGAAAAGCAGCCCGATCAGGAGGAGTATAATCCATGGTCTGTTTCTGATGAGATCCTTAAGGTCTTTACCCAGATTTGTCTGTTGCTCTTTTGGAGGCAGAATGCGTTCCCTGGTGGTAGCAAAAGTAATCAGAAGAAACAGAGCTAAGAAAACAGATAAAAGATAAATGGCATGGCTGTAGCCTCTCTTCTGGTCAATTATTGTTATATTCTTTGCTTCAACGTTTTCTTCACCCGATACTATAAAAGAGTATTCTTTTTGTGCTTCCATCGAAAAGCTTTTTCCCTTGGTCGGGACGTCAAGACTATCGGCCATTCCGGAATTGGCCCATGAAAACATTGCAACCCCGTCTTTGGTTTTGATGTTAACATTTTTTATTTCCTTTCTCGCGGATACAGTCACTTCGTATTTTTTTGATTCCAGTTTGGCAACGTCAATAGATGGATTAATATTCCCAAACTGGGCTACCAGGATCAATAAAGCTCCCTGAACCACCATGCCACCCGTAAAGGCTCCAACCATACGATATGAGCCAAGGGTGGTACGTTCCTTGTCGTCTCCAGTCATTACTGCCATTAATGCACCGTAGGGTATATTATTGGCAGTGTAAATAAGAATATATAAAATATAGGTGGCATAGGCATAAATTATTTTTCCTGTCGTACTTAAATTAGGGGCCATAAACAACAGCGATAATGCTATACCCATAGGAATTGCTGTCCATAAGATCCAGGGACGGAATTTGCCATATTTTGAATTTGTCCTGTCACAGATTATCCCCATCAGAACATCCGTGACACCATCAGTAAACCTGGCAATTAACAGAAGCAAACCCACTGCTGCAGGGCTTATGCCAAACACATCGGTATAAAAGATAAATAAAAAGGTTGATACACCGCGCCAGGCTATATTTGCTGAACCGTCTCCGAGTGCATACCCGATTTTTTCCTTTAAGGCCAGTTTTGCCATCTTATCCGGTTTTAAAATATTTTTGGAATGTGATTTTAATCCAGTCTTGTTTAACTCAAATATAAGGAAAATTCGAATTTATTTTTATTTATTAGCCCCCTTCCCTCCCTATGATTATCGTGACTTTCCCTGCAGGGTAAGGAGTTAGTCATCCTGTCTTGCGGAATAAAAAAGGCTAGACAAATATTCCTGAGTGCTTCAGAAGATCAGAATACATATTTTTGCATTAAAGACGGAGTTTGACTAATTTGGACACATTGAAGAAATTTTACTAAATGTAAAGATCATGAACTATACTGCTGAGAAAAACCGGTATAGCCAGATGGCCTATAACAAGTGCGGTAAGTGGGGATTAAAACTTCCTGCAATTTCTTTGGGCTTATGGCATAATTTTGGAGGGGTTGATGTTTTTGAGAACGGACGTGCTATGTGCCGTCATGCTTTTGATATTGGCATTACCCACTTTGATCTGGCCAATAACTATGGCCCGCCACCAGGATCGGCTGAAGAAAATTTCGGTAAAATCATGCAGCTCGATCTGGCTCCTTACCGCGATGAACTGATCATCTCGACCAAAGCCGGTTATCTAATGTGGCCCGGCCCTTATGGTGAATGGGGCAGCCGGAAATATTTACTCTCCAGCCTTGGACAGAGTCTGAAAAGAATGAAACTGGATTATGTTGATATCTTCTATTCACATCGTCCTGATCCAAATACACCGCTTGAAGAAACCATGATGGCCCTTGATCAGGCTGTCCGTCAGGGAAAAGCATTATATGCCGGTATTTCGAATTATCCCCCTGAAATGACAGCGCAGGCATCATTAATTTTGAGAGAGCTCGGAACACCATGCCTGATTCACCAGCCAAAATATTCCATGTTCGAACGCTGGGTTGAAGATGGACTTCTGGATGTTATTGATAAAGAAGGAATTGGCTGTATTCCTTTTTCTCCTCTGGCCCAGGGACTGCTTTCAGACAAATACCTGAATGGAATTCCTAAAGGCTCAAGAGCATCCAAATCCTGGGGCTTTCTGAAACCGGATCAGGTTAAGCCTGCCATCGAAAAAGTGAAAAAGCTGAATATAATAGCCCTCCGAAGAAAACAAACCCTGGCACAAATGGCTATTGTATGGCTTCTGAAAGAACCAAGGGTAACTTCGGTCCTTATAGGAGCCAGCTCTGTTACACAGCTGGATGATAATGTTTCAGCCCTTAAAAATAAAGAGTTCACAAAAGCTGAACTGGCATCAATTGAACAGATCCTTTCTGAATGAGAACGCAAAAGAAGTTTCTTTACCTTACCACGAATGATTTTTTCAATGATATCTTTTCTCCGGCTGCTGATATACCCTGAATATTTATGATATATGTACCGGGAAGATCTGATGTCCAGAATTCTGTTAAAGCCTCCCCATTCATATCCGTTTTAACTGAAGGATTCCAGTAAAGAGTATTTCTGAGGTCGGGTATTCTGTTCTGGCTATTCTTTTTGTCAGGATATTCCGGAGCAATGAAGGTATCCGGTTGGTCGATCACCCTGTAAGGCAGGACAACAGTATAATCGGGCATAGTTATATTGCTGAAATCACCTGAGCGCGTTATTACGTTAACAATCCCATGCAATATCAGGTCACCTGTAAGATATGGTGTTTTCACAACTTCGATCTTTTCAACTATTTCCGGATCGAGATCACCAAGGACTGACATGTTTTTGGCAGCTCCCAGTTCAATGGTATCGGGGTTCACAGCTGTCTTCCTGTTCGGATCAGGTGGAGTGGATGAGATCACCCCAAATTCATCTACATAAGCTATCATATCGTCGAAACTGTTCTTCCCGTCGTTCTTCTTCCTGGCAAGCTTCTGTTCTTTTTATTTTCTCTTCTTGTCTTTTCTGTTTCTGACTTCCTTCTTGCCGGAGGTTTCCTGCGATCTTCCCATATACTGTAATGAGTCTCGTTAATAATAATAATAATACTGCTGGCTGAAAACATGATTATGCGCAAAATTTACCAAACGCTTTATTGATAAGTGAGAAATGCTCAAAATCGGGAAGCCGGAATCAAGGTCAAAGTTAAAATAAAATCGCGGGATTGCAATTTTATAAATGATTTGCTGTCTGTTACGAAAATCAGAGATCAGGCTGTTAGTAATAATAAGCAGGGTACTGTCCGCAAGGGAAAATGCCTGAAAAAATCAAAAATCAGATTATTAGATTTGCTTTGCCAGTGGATATTATAATAAGGAAGACTGAACAACTATTAAAAAAGCCGGACCTTTAACTTATCGACCTGCGACCGCGGAAATCAGTTTGTGAATAGTAATTGCTTAAGAAATAAAACGTTCAGGATGGATTACAAATTAAGAGATAGTGTAAAAAACCAAATACTTTAATGCAATGGATATAAAACTCTCCTTAGCTGCCCTAGCAGGATTAAGTGCAACTATTCCTGCAATTGTTTCATGTAAAAACCAGGTACCGGAAAAGCCGAATATTGTCTATATAATGAGTGATGATCACTCTTATCAGACAATTAGTGCCTATGGCGGTCTTCTGGCTAATCTGGCCCCTACTCCCAATATCGACCGGATTGCAGCCGAGGGAGTCAGGTTTGACCGTTGTCTTGTAACAAATTCAATAAGTGGACCATGCAGGGCTACCGTACTTACGGGAAAATACAGCCACATTAACGGGTTTGTTGACAACATGAGCAGGTTTGACAGCAGCCAGGTTACATTCCCGGAAATACTTCAAAGGGCAGGATACAATACTGCAGTTATAGGCAAATGGCATCTGGTCTCAGAACCTACAGGCTTTGACTTTTGGGAAATACTTCCAGGACAGGGGGATTATTACAATCCCGTGTTTATTAATGCTACAGGCCGGCATAAAGAGCATGGATATGCAACGGAGATTATCGCGGATAAGACAATAGAATGGCTGAAAGGGGTAAAAGATTCAGGCCAGCCCTTTATGGTGATGATGCATAATAAAGCACCACACCGTGCATGGGACCCGGGCCCCAATGAGCTGGGTATGTATGAGAATGTTACATTCCCTGAACCGGCCACCCTTTTCGACGATTATTCAAACAGGGGATCGGGAGAACGTGATCAGAAAATGTCAATTGCCAGAGACATGACACTTGAACGTGATCTGAAATTAACCGGGACTCCAAGAAGAGGATTGGATTCACTTCAGCTTATAAAATGGAATAATGTCTTTGGCCCGGTACTTCAGCAATTTAATGATATGAAGCCTGAAGGAGATGATCTGACACGGTTTAAATACCAGAGGTACCTGAAGGATTATCTTTCCTGTATCGCTGCCGTAGACAAGAGTGTTGGCAAAATCCTTGATTACCTCCAAGAAAGTGGTCTGGACAAGAATACTATTGTAGTTTATACCTCTGATCAGGGGTTTTATATGGGAGAACACGGATGGTTCGACAAGCGCTGGATGTTTGAGGAGTCGCTGCGGACACCCCTGCTGATTAAATGGCCAGGCGTAATAAAGGCCGGCACAGTGAATAAAGACATCGTGTCGAATCTGGATTTTGCTGAAACATTCATTGAGTCTGCCGGAGCCGAAATACCCGATGAGATGCAGGGAAGAAGCTTTTTATCAATATTGAAGGGAAAAACCCCAAAAGACTGGAGAAAGGAACACTATTACCACTATTACGAACACCCCGGAGAGCATGCTGTGCCAAGGCATTATGGGATTACCACCGACCACTACAAACTTATGCATTTGTACTATGATATTGATGAGTGGGAGTTATTTGATCTTCAAAAAGATCCTGCCGAGATGAGAAACGTTTACAACGATCCTGAATATAGTATTGTGAAGGAAAACCTGCACAAGGAACTTGAAGACCTCAGAATCAAATACCGGGATAATGATTCAATAGCGGCAAGTTTCATCAGACAGTATCTGGAAAATCCAAATTATAAGATGATGATGGAGAACATGGAGAGGATGAGACAGAATCAGACCATTAAAACGCCATAAGAAGAAGGTCGTTCCCTCAATTAGCTGCACATTTATTTAGGAAAATCGTGTAATCCGTGTTTTTTTACACTTTATTTAAAAGTATGGTTATAGAATGTTACAATATACTAATTAAAAAAAAGTTTGATTATGTTGCAGTAAAGGCTAAATTTACATTGATAATCCTTCTTTAACCTTATCCTGCCTTAGGTGAAATTATTTTGTGATGATATTGAATTGGTTGAAAGGGTGCAAAAAAGTGATGTTGAAACCTTTGACATGCTATATTGCAGATACTCTCCAGGGCTTTACAAATTCGGATTGAAATATTTAAGATCATCGGCTGATGCTGAGGAACTTGTACAGTCGGTTTTTGTAACCATCTGGGAACATCGCAGGCGGCTTAAAAAGGATCTTTCCTTTAAATCATATCTTTTTACAATAGCATACAATGATATATGTAAACTCTTCCGTCGTAATAAGTACTTCAGAAAGTTTGTTGCTGATTCCTGCAGGGAAAATCCTCTGCAATCGCATAGAATTGATGAGGCTATCGGATTAAGATCAGTCATTGAAAGGATAAAGCAGATCATAAGCCTTCTGCCCGAAAGGCAGAAAACTGTATTTTTAAAAAGCCGGAATGAGGGTAAAACCTCGAAAGAAATTGCCACCGAACTTCACATTACGACTGGCACAGTCGATAATTACATATCGGGAGCACTGAAGCTGATCCGACACCAGCTGGCAGAAGAAGAGATTATAATAGCTCTTATCCTCATCTTTAATATTATTTCATAAGCCTCTGTATAAAGTCTCTGTCTTCAGCAGGAAAAAAATTGAATAATCAGTATGAGATTCTTTTTACATAAGGATATAATAGCAAGGGAAGCATATCTGAACGAAATATCTTTATTGTGAAGCAAAAAAGAAAAGCACAATTAAATCCGGGAGAGGGTATAAGCAAGACTGATTATGACAGCAATGAAGAAGACAGTTTTGATCCTGGTTCTTTGAATTATTCGGAAAATGAGCAATGCATAAAACAGATTCTTGAAAAAGACCTAGGTCTTTTTCTGAGTGAGGCTCCTGAGGAAGATATTGAGCTTACAAGCCTTCTTGACAGAATCCACCATAAGATCAACCTTAATGACAGCAAAAAAAGGGAAAGGCCTCTTCGCAGAATTATAAGTGTATATATGCGTGCGGCAGCTATTCTTTTCATACCTCTGTTTTTTGCCGGCGGAATGTTTTTAAACAGAAATGGTCATAAGATAAAATTAATAGAAAGTCAGGAAGTTAAATCAACGATTTATGCGCCTCCCGGTTCCAGGATTGCCTTTGTTCTTCCCGACAAAACAAAGGGAATGCTTAACGGGGGTTCATCTATCTCCTATACCTTGCCTTTTACCGAAAAACGCAGGATAAAGCTTGAAGGCGAGGCCTGGTTTGACGTTGCGCATGACGAAGAACACCCGTTTGAGATCGATGCATCAAACTCGACCATAAGGGTGCTTGGAACAAGCTTTAATCTGAACGCCTACACGGATGAGGATTTTGTTGAGCTTGTCCTTATGGAAGGAAAAATAGAGTTCAGACCTGCTAATACTGATGAACCAATAATTCTGAGTCCTTCAGAAAAACTGAGTTACCAGAAAGGGCGTTCAGTCAAGCATAAGGTTGACGCCGCGAAATACGGTGCGTGGACAGAAGGTAAGCTGGTATTCAGGGGAGACCCCATGACTGAGGTGGTACAAAGAATAAAAAAATGGTACAACGTAGAGATAATCCTGGCCGACCGTGAACTGGAACAGTACTCATTCAGGGGCACTTTTCAGGACGACTCTCTCGAGGAGGTCATCAGATGCCTGGCCTTAACATCTCCTGTTGATTATGAAATTGTACCAGGGAAATTATTGCCTGACGGAACCTTTAAGAAGAAAGAAGTTATAATCTATAAAATACGAAAATGATTTAATATGATTTACAAATAAAGCCTGTGCCTATGAAAGAATCAACTGACACCTGAAAAGATCAAAAAAAAAGGAAACCGCGGTAACGGTTTCCCTAAAAACACCATTTGATATTTTTTAACCCAAACACGCATTAAAGATATGAAAAAAAACAACCCCCTTGGGGAATGGTATAATCGTTCTCTGAAAAAAACTCTAATGATCATGCGCATTGCAATCACTATGTTACTACTTGGGATTCTGCAGGCCAGCGCTTCAGATGCTTATTCCCAGAAAACGAGGCTTTCAGTCAATTTTTCAGATACAGAGCTAGGTACTGTACTTGATAAAATTGAGACCGAGAGCGAATTTTTCTTTCTTTACAACGAAAAATTCCTTGATGTCGACCGCAAAGTCGACATTAGTGCATCCAATCAGCTGATAAATGAAGTGCTTGATGACTTGTTCGCCGGAACAGGCATTAAGTATTCAATCTCCAACCGCAAGATAATACTTGCACCAGAAAATCTTCTTGATGAAAGCGACACACAGCAGCGCAGAATTACGGGAAGCGTTACCGATGAGAATGGAATTGGTATGCCGGGAGTGAATGTTCTAGTGGAGGGAACTATTGTTGGAGCCATAACCGATTCTGAAGGAAAATATTCAATTGAGGTCCAGAATGAGAATGCTGTTCTGGCCTTTTCCTTTATAGGGTATGTTAGCCAAAGGGTTCCGGCTGCCGGAAAAACAGTTATAGACATCAGTCTTCTTCCAACACTTACAAGCCTGGAGGAGGTTGTTGTTGTTGGCTACAGTGTCCAGAAAAAAATGGATATAACAGGCTCTGTTGCAGTTATTAATGTAGATGATCTGAAGAAAGTTCCTGCCTCTAACCTGGGTCAGCAATTGCAGGGGAAAGCCAGCGGACTGATAGTCGGATCAACAGGAGGTCCGGGAACGAGCACAATGGTTCGTATCCGCGGTATCGGAACTGTCAATAATAATGGCCCTCTTTATGTTATTGACGGGGTTTCGACCCGTAACCAGGATCTCAACTCTATTAACCCTAACGATATTGAATCGGTGCAGGTGCTGAAAGATGCTTCAGCTTCATCTGTTTATGGAGCACAGGCTTCTAATGGTGTTATAATTATAACAACGAAGAAAGGAGCACAGGGGCGTCCTAAAATAACCTACGACAGCTATTTTGGCGTTTCGCTTCCGCCTGAACCTTATGATCTGCTTAATACTACCGACAAGATAAACATGGAATGGAAAGCTAAGGCCAATGCCTTTTCTATCCGGGGCTTAACCACACTCCCCTCACATCCACAGTTTGGTACGGGAGCAACACCAGTATTTCCCAAATACATTGTCCCGACTGCAAGCAACGGCCCGTTCACTGTTGACGACTGGACGTCAACAAACCGGATAACAGAGTTCAACGCGAATGGCGAAGGAGATGACTGGTACAGGGAATCTGTACGGAATGCTCCGGTTCAGAGTCATCAGCTTACCATATCGGGAGCCAATGAATCTGCAAGGTATTTAATGGGAGTAAATTATTATGATGAGGAAGGAGTCCTGAAGTATAACTATTTCAAACGTTATTCAGCAAGACTGAACACTGAATATAACCTTCGCAAATGGTTAAGGGCAGGAGAGAATCTGATACTAACTTTCTCTAATAGGAATGTTGCTGCGACGCAGGGCGAAGGCAACGTTTTTGCTATGTCGCTCAGATTGAACCCATGGATCCCCATTTATGATATAAAAGGAGAATTTGCCGGCACCAGAGTAGCAGGAGGTGGTAATGGAGCAAGTCCTGTTGCCAACCTGTACCGTGCCAAGGATAACTATCAGAACAACCTGCGCACCTTCGGAAACCTTTACGCGGAGGCTGATATTATACCAGGTCTGAGGTTCCGTACAAATTTTGGAATTGATCATGGGAGATCATATTATTATTCGATGACCAAGAAACAACCTGAACAAGCAGAGGGCTTGAATTACAACCAGTTTAACGAAGGTTCCAATTATGGCTTCTCCTATCAGTGGACAAACACACTTAACTTTGAAAGGACTTTTGCAGATGTTCACCGTGTAACTTTCCTTTTAGGCAGCGAGTATATAATGAGCGGTCTGGGCCGGAGCATGAGCGCCTCAAGGCGAAATTACCTTTTTGAAGATAATGTCAATACATGGACGCTTGCAAACGGTGAAAGGGAAAATCTGGATAACTTATCCAACTGGAATGGAAAGGTGGCAATGTTCGGATTATTCAGCAGGCTTGATTATATCTTTGATAACCGTTATTTGCTTACAGCTACGATCCGTCGCGATGGATCTTCACGTTTCTCAGAATCCAATCGCTATGGTATATTCCCGGCCCTCTCGCTTGGATGGCGTATATCAAACGAGAGCTTTTTGCAGAATGTCGAATGGCTCAGTGATCTGAAATTACGTGCAGGATACGGGGTGACAGGTAATTCGGAAATCCCCAGGGCAAATAACTGGGCAACGGAATACGGCACTAACCCTGGTTTTACGAATTATGATTTCAACGCCACCCAGGGCAGCGCCTTTCAGGGCTTTATGCTGTCCACGTATGGTAACCCTAACACAAAGTGGGAAAGTACCCGGATGATTAATATCGGAGTGGACGCTACTCTGTTTGACGGAATCCTGGAAGGTAGTATTGAATATTATGTAAAGAATACATCCGATATGCTTGTCCTCGACAGTTATTCAGCGCTTGCAGGAGAAGCCACGGCACCTTATGTGAATCTTGGCAAAATGAAAAATACAGGATGGGATCTTGCTTTGAATCACCGATATAATATCGGGGATGTGGGATATAACATCGGACTGAATCTTTCAACATATAAAAATGAAGTTGTCAAGCTGAACGAAGCTGTGGGTGCGCGATTCTGGGGTGGGGGAGACAGCCGCCTCGGGGCCCTGACCCTGACGGAGCTGGGAAGGCCGGTCTCGGTTTTTTACGGCTATAACATCATCGGATTCTATGAGAGTGAGGAGGATGTGGCGGCTTACAAGGGAACCACCGGAACACGCCAGGGGCAGACAGTACTTCCGCTCGGGGTAGGAAGCGATGCCGCACTTAAATCTAATCTGTGGGTTGGAAAGTACAAATATGAGGATGTAAACGGTGATGGCTTCATCAATGCTTCCGATCAGAAAGTATTGGGAAGTCCGCATCCTGATTTTACAGGTAGTGCAAATTTCGGCCTTAATTACCGGAACTTCGACCTGAGCGCCTCATTTTACTTCTCAGTGGGTAATGAGATCTTCAATTATGCAAAATGGTGGACTGATTTCTGGTCATATGAGGGCAACCGTTCAACAACGATACGCGATAAATCATGGGAACCCTGGAAAAAGGATGCGGTTCTTCCCATACTTGACTATCAGGATGCAATATCCAACAAGAATCCCAATTCATACTATGTTGAGGATGGCTCCTTTGTCCGTATGCAAATGCTCAACCTGGGCTATACATTCCCAAAAAATATCCTGTCGAAAATCAATGCCGATAACTTCCGTATTTACCTGCAGGCTACCAATCTGTTTACTCTCACCAAATATTCAGGACTTGATCCCGATGTTACAAACCAGAATATGGGAGATAGCGGGGACCTGACAAAAGGTGTCGATTTCTTTCACTGGCCAGTATCGAAACAATTTCTGATAGGGGTTAATGTTGCCTTCTGATCCGGATGATTTGTTTAACCATCAAAATTTTACTGAAAATGAAAAAAATAATATCAATTCTTTTAATAAGTGCCATGTTTACTGTACTGATGTCATCATGTGAAGATAAACTTGACATTACTCCACAGGGCAGTATCGATAAAACCGCCCTTCAGAATGAGACAGGTGTCGAGCTTCTCGTAACATCAGCCTATGCCTCCCTGACCGAGGGAGAAGGACGCGGTGAGGGAGGAGCCTTGAATGACTGGGTTTTAAGTTCCATGCCGGGCGGTGACTGTAACAAGGGAAGTGATCCGGGCGACGGAATGCCTTTGTCGCTTAACGAATTTGAACTGTATCAGGTTTTGACGACAAACGCCAGTGTCGACTGGAAATGGGTTTTAAACGCCAGGGCTATAAAGCGGATAAACAATGCCATAAATCTCATCAACTCGGTCGATAATATCAGCGCTACCCTTAAAAGCAGCCGGCTTGGTGAAATGAAATTTCTCAGAGCCCTTTTTTATTTTGAACAACGAAGGGTTTTTAAGAATGTTCCCTATATCGATGAGCTTACTGAAGCAGAACAGAATAACCCCAAGGTAAAGAACAATGTGGAAATACTGCCATTCATTGAGAAAGATCTTACTGAAGCAATAGATCTATTGCCTGATAAACAGGGTAATCCAGGCCGGGCTAATAAATGGGCGGCCAAGGCACTTCTTGCAAAAGTGTATATGTTCGAGAAAAAATTCCCTGAGGCAGTGCCCTTGCTGAAAGATGTAATCGATAACGGAGTAAACTCAAAAGGAGTAAAATACCAGCTCCTTGATAATTACAGTGATAACTTCAGTATAGCTACCGAAAATAATACTGAAACGGTTTTTGCCATCCAGCATTCGACCGATGCCGTATTATCAAATGCCCATGTTGGAATGCAGAGGGCAACTCTTTACGGTACAGCAATGTATGGAGCAGGATGGGGATTTTGTCAGCCATCTTACTGCCTGGTGAACTCTTTCCAGGTCGATGCGAACGGACTTCCGAAACTTGACGGATCATACATGGATGCCTTAATTCCTAATGTTGATATCAGGGCGGCCTCTGATGCAAATGACGCAGACAGAACAATCCCGGTCGATCCAAGGCTTGACCATACTGTGACCCGGAGGGGTGTGCCTTTCTACGACTGGGGTATGCCGAAAGCTGACTGGGTTCGCAACTACTCTAACGGGGGGCCTTTCATGCCAAGGAAAAACCTTCATAAAAAGTCAGATACTTTCTACGTTGCCAGAGGTTCTTCCCTTAACTGGAACCTGATACGCTTTGCCGATGTGATACTTTGGTATGCTGAGGCACTGGCAGAAACAGACAGATATACCGAAGCGCGCGACTATGTTAATATCATCAGGGAACGTGCAGTAAACGATCAGGTTACCATTGACGAACTGCCTGCTGCAAACTATATGGTGGGGCTTTACCCTGAAAGCTATTTCGACTCAAAGGAAAAAGCATTGCTTGCTATCCGGTTTGAAAATAAACTTGAATTCGGAATGGAAGGACACAGGTTCTTTGACCTGCAACGCTGGGGTTATACAACAGCCAAAGCTGAAATTGATTTTTACGTGAATAATGAAAAGCTGTATATAAGCAAGTTTGCATCAGCTTCACCATTTGCTGAATATATGATGTATTATCCGATTCCCCAGAATCAGATCATGACTCTGGGCAATGACGAAAGCGGACAACCTTATTTAGCACAAAACCCCGGATACTAATTTCCGGAAAGGAGCAAGCGGAAAAACGGTTTTCATAGCGGGGGCCATTCCCCCGCTTTATGAAAACCTTAAACAGAGTCCGGCATTGATTACAGCTATCCGGGATTCTTTTTATGAATGTATTTGTCAGATATGACCTAATACATTATATTCAAATATTTTATAGTGATTATTTTATAAAAGATCAGAATTATGACAATTAACCTGCCTCTTGGCACCATCCTCGGGCTGGCCGCCCTGACATCCGGACTTCACTCTGTGCAAGCAGCCCAGAACAGGCCGAATATAATCTATATAATGAGCGATGATCACGCCTATCAGGCAATAAGCGCCTATGGAGGTCCTCTAAAAGATCTGGCACCAACACCGAATATCGACCGTATTGCACGCGACGGGATGAGATTTGACCGGTGCCTCGTTACAAATTCAATATCAGGGCCATGCCGGGCTGTGTTGCTGACCGGCAAATACAGCCATCTCAATGGATTCGTCAAAAACGAAGGGCAGGCTCCCTTTGACGGATCCCAGCAGACATTCCCCAAACTTCTTCAGGCAGGTGGCTATAATACGGCGATGATAGGAAAATGGCACCTCATGTCGGATCCAACAGGATTTGACCATTGGGATATTTTGCCTGGACAGGGCAGTTACTACAATCCGGATTTTATTAATAAAGAGGGGAAATATTCAGTTCAGGGCTATGTGACGGATATTATTGCGGAGAAAAGTATAAAATGGCTTGAGGAGGCAAAATCATCCAGAAAGCCTTTTATGCTGATGATGCACCATAAAGCCCCTCATCGGTCGTGGCACCCCGGTCCTGATGAATTGACGCTTTACAAGGATGTTAAGTTTCCCGAACCCCCGACTCTTTTCGATGATTATTCCAACAGGGGTACAGCGGAGAAAACCCAGGACATGACCATTTCAAAGACAATGAGGATTGAGCTCGACCTTAAACTGCATAAGGACCAGTCAGATATCCGGAAAATCAATGAGTTTAATAGGATGACTGACAGTCAGTTTGAAGAATGGGGAAAAGTGTATGATCCCATAATCGACGATTTCTATAAAACAAATCCACAGGGCGAGGATCTGGTCTGCTATAAGTACCAAAGATATCTTCAGGATTATCTTGCATGTATCGCGGCGGTTGACAAGAGCGTCGGTAAAGTTCTCGATTACCTCAGGGAATCGGGGCTCGATGAAAACACAATAGTAATATATGCTTCCGATCAGGGATTCTACATGGGAGAACACGGTTGGTTCGACAAGAGGCTTATGTTCGAGGAATCTTATAAAACCCCTCTGCTTATCAAATGGCCGGGGGTGGTAAAAGAAGGAAGTGTGAACAACGATATGGTGTCAAATATTGACCTGGCCGAGACTTTCCTTGATATTGCAGGCCTAGGGATCCCTTCCGATATGCAGGGACGAAGCATGGTCCCTATACTGAAAGGGAAGACTCCCGGCAACTGGAGAAAGGAACATTACTATCACTATTATGAATATCCCGGTTCGCATATGGTCAAACGCCACTACGGAATGAGCACGGATAGATATAAGCTTATACATTATTACTACGATATCGATGAGTGGGAACTTTATGACAGACAGGCAGATCCGCTTGAAATGAAAAACTTCTACGACGATCCATCCTATGCCTCCGTCAGAAAAAAGCTTCATAAACGGCTGAAAAAACTGATGATAAAATTCCAGGACAGCGAGGAACTTGCAAGGAGTTTCCTGCCTCCAAAAAAATGATCCGAAAAAATACCGGGATCATTTTAGATAGTTTTTTATGCACCATCCCGGTAAATAGTTTGATTACCAATTATTAACAAAATATATCGGCTTAAAACCTGATATTCTCTTTAAAACAAAAATCTATGAAACATTTAAACTGTGTTCTTGCAACTCTTTCCCTGGTTGGTTGTAGCAGCCACCAGGGATCGGAGCGGCTTCAATTGAAGAAATTACCCGACATTGAAAAACCTCTTAACGTAGTATTCATTCTTTCGGATGATCACCGCTACGACTTTATGGGTTTTACCGGCAAGGTCCCCTGGCTTAAAACTCCTAATATGGACCGGATGGCTTCGGAAGGGGTCTATATAAAAAACGCTTTCGTCACAACATCACTCAGTTCACCTAGCCGGGCAAGCATCCTGACCGGTTTATATTCGCATACCCATAAGGTTATCGATAATGCTGCCGCACTACCCGATGGACTGACTTTCTTCCCTGAATATCTTCAGGAAGCCGGATACAAGACGGGCTTTTTCGGGAAATGGCATATGGGAAATGATTCAGGCGATCCGCAGCCAGGATTTACACATTGGGAAGCTTTCAGGGGACAGGGTGAATATTATAACCCGAGGCTAAACACCAACGGAGTATGGAAAAAGTATGAGGACAGTACCTATGTGACCGACCTCCTTACAGAACATGCAATTGAATTCATTAAGGAACAGGCAGAATCAAAGAATCCCTTCTTCGTCTACCTGTCGCATAAAGGTGTGCACGGAGACTTTCATCCTGCCCCGAGACACAAAGGTATCTATAAAGGCAAAGAAGCGGTCATTCCGGAGAGCTTCATGTCTCCCTACTATGGCGAAAGGCAACTGCCGACAATTGATCCTGTGACCGGCAAGGCAGCGCATGGTAAAGAATACTACGGTGAAGATATGCACCCCGACTGGGTGAGAGACCAGAGGGAGAGCTGGCACGGGGTTGACTATGCATACCATGGACGGAACTGGAAGGAAGAGGTTGTCAATTATTGTGAGACCCTTATGTCGGTCGACGAAAGTATTGGATCAGTACTGGACTACCTCAGTGAAGCGGGATTGGACCAGAACACAATGGTTATCTATATGGGAGATAACGGATTTGCCTGGGGAGAGCACGGATTGATAGACAAAAGGCAGTTCTATGAGGAGTCGGTAAGGGTTCCGATGCTCGCAAGATGCCCCGGATTGTTTAAAGGTGGGCAGATTCTTGAAAAAATGGTTCAGAATGTTGATGTAGCTCCCACGGTGCTGGCATGTGCCGGACTCGATAAAGCTGAACAGATGGTCGGAAGTTCATTCCTTCCCCTGCTGCAGGGTAAGGACATCCCCTGGCGCGATCGTATATTTTACGAGTACTACTGGGAACATGAATACCCCTCTACTCCGACAATGCACGGCGTTAGAACTGACAGGTACAAGTACATCCGCTATTACGGGTTATTTGATACAAATGAGTTTTTTGATCTTGAGACGGATCCCTATGAAATGAAGAACCTGATAGCCGAACCAGAGCTTCAGGATACAATAAAGTCGCTTAATCACGCCGTTTATGACTGGCTCGAAGCAACCGACGGGATGTTCATTCCCCTGAAAAGGACCGAGCGTCCGCATATTGATCACCGTAATATGGGATATTATTAAGTCGCTGAGGAGTTTTATCTGATTTTGCGGAGATGCAGGAACAAAGTGCCCCGGATCATTTATTTTTTTTGAGATTTTCCTGCATCTGTGCGAACGACCGCAACAGTTTGGCAATATCCGTATGTTGGTTCCGTATGGCAAAGGTCATGGCGCTGTCGCCGTCAATATCTTTCAGATAAGGATCTGAATTGTACGCAAGCAGAATCCTGACATTCTCCATATGTCCCTCCGCGGCAGCATACATAAGTGCTGTGTACCGTTCTTCCGAATCAGCAATATCCGGATCTGCCTTGTTGTCGAGAAGAACTTTCACCGTTGCAGGATAGGGACCCGATGAGGCGAAAATAAGCGCCGTTCTTCCATATTTGTCTTGCCTGTTGACATCGGCTCCCATATTGATGAGTTCCCTGGCCAGATCAGTAT
>JBBSAP010000008.1:0-60194 GCA_038252165.1 Bacteroidales bacterium
ACCCCCCCTCCTCCAAAACACAAATGTCTGTCATTCTGAGCGAAACGAAGTGAAGCGAAGAATCTCATACTCGTTTTATTAGTTTTCCCGGACAATAGTGATATTATTACCTGAAAGTTAACAAAAGCATTTCTAAGGAAAAACTATTTTTGATCAAAGATTAAAACGAATAGATGAATGTATCGGTAATAAAGATTATTCATTATTGGCAATGAACTGTTTTACCAGATGTGCCCAGGATAAGGGTGTTGATTCGACTTTTCTTTCAGGGACAGTCAAATGGTTGCCGGCCGGCCATTAATTACATCTCTGCTGTTGCAGGAAGTGCTATAGCTCCCTTTCCAATGTAAGCTTTCGATCAGATGATAGTTGCCATACCTTGTTTTACTGATCTGCCTGCCCTCCATCGCCCCCATGACTACACAACTGGAATTAAAATCGATCTCATACTCATTTCGTCCATAATGCTTTGCAAAATATTTTCCTTTTTTGCCTGGCTCTCCCGGGATATACTTGATAGCGATTTCTTCAAGGGTATTTTCAAAATATACTATCTTACCTGAACCAATCCTGTTCAGGATTTTATCTGATCTGATCTTTTTAAGGAATCTTTTAACCGACTCTGTCATCATTTATCAGGTTGATAAAACTGTTTTAATCTGACTTCGATATGGTAACGGAAGTCCTGAATCTCATATTGCCTTTGAAATCGTTTTATCGGGGTAAATCTTATTAATTTTAGTAGGGTGAAGAGGCCGTTCATTGGAAATCAATTATAACCCACCAACGACAGGAATCCTTTCCCAAGAAATTCCATTGCCGGCCATATTGGAAACAGGTTTATACTGGTAAATACGGTTATCAGTATGAGAGCCAGGAAGATATAAGATCCATATTTGTAAAATCCGTCGTAGAGTTTTGGAAATTTCCTGAACTGGTTCAGCAGAAGATGTGATCCGTCAAGAGGAGGAAAAGGTATGAGATTAAAAATAAATAGTCCCCAGTTTATATAAATTCCATACATGAAAACCTCATTCACGATCTGTATAATGTTGCTGTAATTACCTGAAGTAAAATGGCTGTAAATTGAAAATATCACAGAGAGCAGCATCGCCGTAACTGCATTCGATAATGGTCCGGCAGCTGCTATTTTAACAACATCCTTTTTCGGATTCTTCAGATTGGCCTCATTGAACTGCACAGGTTTTGCCCAGCCGAATCCAGCAACAAGAAGCATTACAAAGCCCAGAGGATCAATATGTCTGAAGGGATTCAAGGTGACTCTTCCCTGCTGTTCTGATGTCAGGTCACCGCACATTTTAGCCATCCAGGCATGACTGAATTCATGAACAGTCAAACCAAGGATAATTCCGGGAAGAAATTTTAAAATACGGGCTATATCAAAATGCTCCATCCTGTCTCAGATCCTTGCTTTCTTAACCGGCAGAAAGAAATCGCTCTCATTCAGCTTGCATTTCTTTATCATTTCAATACCATATGCGGCTCCCGAGAAATTCTCATCAGCATTATTTGTACCGATGGTGAACTTAATACCTGCTTTTTTAGCCCTTTTAATGAAAGCTTCGGAAGGGATCCTGTACCTGTTATTGATCTCTATTGCAATGTTATTGGCTTTGGCCGCAGTGATTACCTTGTCCATCCTTTCAGGAGTCCAGAACTTGTCATACCTGCTTTGCATCTGGGCCGGAAGAAATGTCGAATTAACATATACATCAATAGGTTCAGTATTAAGGATCGTGACCAGTGTGTGCACAAGATAGTCCATGAACTGTTCTTCATCATCAATCCATGTCTCGTTCGGCATCCAGATGCGGTTCCTCCTTCCTTTTTCATCGGTGAATGTCATTGCGTCAGTAAAAACATAGTCAAATTTTTCCATAGATTCTCTCGAGAAAATATTTACCCATTCGCGCCCTTCAGCCTGCATTGCCAGATAAAACTGAGGATAGTTCTTAAAAAGCGCAACCACTGAGTCAATCTGGCTGTCATTGTGAACCGGAAATCCCAATCCGCAATTCACAGCTATACCGTAATCGATATTTTCAGCTTTAGATTTTGCTGCAGCATCGTCTATCGTCAGTTTGCCTTTCAGATGTACATGAAGATCGGTGATCTTAAACTGGGGCTTACTATTGCAGCTCATAATAAAAATAACAGTCAAAGCCATAACCGGGAACAGGTGTTTTTTCATTTTGGTAAATATTAGTTTTAATGAAATCGGCATAAATCTAATAAAATAGAGCGAATCAACAATGTTAAAATAGGGGACTTTCCTTATCTCAAAAAAAACAAGTAGGTTTACAGAAGAATAATTTCTTATGATAAAGAAGCTCAAATACCTCCTGATGTTTCTTATTCTCCTGCCGCAATCGATGGTTTCCCAGGAGACGCCAAAGGCAAATATTTATCTTCTGACATGCGGTCCGGGTGCTGAAACTTATTCTGTGTATGGGCACAGTGCATTACGGGTAGTCATTCCGGAGAAAAACTCCGATGTAGTCTACAACTGGGGAATTTTCGACTTCTCCACACCTAATTTTGCCTGGAAATTTGCCAAGGGGAGGCTCGACTATTCACTGGGGATCAATTCATATAATAATTTCCTCAAAGATTATTTTGTTGAAGGCAGATGGGTCGTATCTCAAAAAATTAACCTGGAAACAGCAGATATTGAAAAGCTCTTCCTGCTTATAGCTGAGAACCTCAAACCTGAAAATCTTAATTACAGGTATGATTTTTTCTTCGATGATTGCTCGACAAGAATACGCGATCTAATTGAAAAAGCAGTTGGAGAGGATCTTATCTATCCTCCTGCTGAAGCACACAAAGACCAGCCAACTTTCAGGTCCCTTACCGGGGAATATGAGAAGGTAGTACCCTGGACAAAGGCTGGTATTGACCTGATAATGGGTTCCCCGGGAGATAAAAAGGCTTCATTCAGGGACAAAATGTTTCTTCCGATCGAACTTAAGAACGGATTGTCTGAATTGTTCATCAGGCGAGGTGGAAAATTGATACCATTGCTTAAAAATCCGGAAATTGTTGTTGATTTCAACCAGCCAGCTTCACAGGTGAAACATCTTACATCACCAATGCTTGTCTTTTCTCTTCTCCTTATATTTGTCATTATCCTTACTGGTTACTTCAGGGGAAAGAGAGCAAACAATGTAATGGATATTGTCATTTTTGGCTTTTTCTCAATTCTGGCCCTTTTGATGATCTTCTTCAACTTTTTCACCGATCATCATCAGATGAAATGGAATCTGAATATATTATGGCTTAATCCTTTTATTATAGTTTGCTTAATAAGCCTGTTATTCAAAAAAGAGCGGCTGCTATGGTTCAGGCTGGTGTTTTATCTGGCTGCCGGATTTCTTGTTTTTCTTGTAGTTCTTCCACAGCATATAAATAATGCCTTTCTTCCGCTTATTTTCATCCTTGTCCTTCGGAGTTCCGTCAGGGCGAATTTTTCGTGGAATCCCCTTAATCTTCCGTATTTAACAGAACTTTAACACTTTTTAACTCCTTGTTATAATTCTGTACTGTTCTTTTGTGTCAGAATTTTAAGGCGGTTTTCAAATGCCTTTTAAAAGCTCATTTTATTATATTTGCACCTTAAATTTTTAGCTATGGAGCAAACATCAGATATTAGGATTCTCAATGAGAAAATTGAAAAAGAGAGCTCATTTGTTGATATTATAAGGATGGAGATGAACAAGGTCATTGTTGGCCAGAAACATCTCACCGATTCCCTTATGATAGGACTTCTGGCCAATGGTCATATCCTTCTTGAAGGAGTGCCAGGTCTTGCAAAGACACTTGCAATAAAATCGCTGGCATCGATTATCGATGCGAAGTTCAGCAGGATTCAGTTTACCCCTGATCTTCTTCCTGCTGATCTTACAGGCACATTGATATACAGCCAAAAGAAGGAAGAGTTTATTGTAAAAAAGGGACCGGTTTTTGCCAACTTCATCCTTGCTGATGAAATAAACAGGTCCCCTGCAAAAGTGCAGAGTGCATTGCTCGAGGCCATGCAGGAGAGGCAGGTTACAATCGGGGAATCGACATACAGGCTCGAAGAGCCATTCCTTGTTCTGGCTACCCAGAACCCGATCGAACAGGAGGGTACATATCCCCTGCCTGAGGCGCAGGTTGACAGGTTCATGCTTAAAGTCCTCATTGACTATCCTACCATTGAGGAAGAAAAGCTTATTATCAGGGAGAACCTTGCAAAAGATTTTCCCAAAGCGAACAGTGTTCTTAAGACAGCTGATATTATAAGGGCCCGGGACGTTGTCAGGGAGGTTTACATGGATGAGAAGATTGAAAACTACATTCTTAGTATTGTCTTCGCCAGCCGTAATCCTGAGAAATATGGCCTTCCCGGTTTTAAAAATATGATCTCTTACGGAGCTTCACCCCGTGCTTCAATAAACCTTTCACTTGCATCAAAAGCCTACGCATTCATAAGAAGAAGAGGATATGTTATTCCGGAAGACGTGAGAACCGTATGTGCTGATGTGATGAGGCACAGAATAGGTCTTACTTATGAAGCCGAAGCTGAAAACGTTAACCAGGATAAGATAATAGCTGAAATTTTAAATGTTGTTGAGGTGCCCTGATTTTATCTGTTGCTTGTTGCTTGTTGCTTGTTGTTAAAGCCCTGTAACCAGTAACGGATAACGAGGAACCAGGAACTTGAAACGAGGAACATGGAAGCTTTAGAATTATTAAAGAAGGTAAGGAGGATTGAGATTAAAACCCGTGGTCTGACCAGGCATATTTTTGCCGGTGAGTATCACAGTGCTTTTAAAGGCCGGGGTATTGCTTTCAGTGAGGTAAGGGAGTATCAGTATGGTGATGACATAAGAAGCATTGACTGGAATGTTACTGCAAGGTTCAATCATCCCTATGTAAAAATTTATGAAGAGGAAAGGGAACTGACAGTAATGCTGCTTATAGATGTAAGCGGATCAGGAAACTTCGGCTCAACCGTAAGCTTTAAGCGTGATATCATGACCGAACTTGCTGCAGTGCTATCATTTTCAGCAATATATAATAATGATAAGATCGGTGTTATCTTTTTCACCGACAAGGTTGAAAAGTTTATCCCTCCTCAGAAAGGAAGAAAACACATTCTCAGGATTATAAGGGAACTTCTTGATTTCAAACCTCAAAGCAATAGTACAAGCCTTAGCGAGCCGCTCAGGTTTCTTACAAATGCAATAAAAAAGAGGTGTACCGCATTTGTAATTTCCGATTTTATGGCGCCCGAATTTGAGGAGGCTTTGAGAATAGCTTCAAGCAAGCATGATGTTGTTGCCATAAAGGTTTCTGATCCTCTTGAGAAAATACTTCCGGATGTGGGATTGATGAAAGTTATGGACCTGGAAACAGGATCGGAAAAATGGATCGACACTTCTTCTGATTATATAAGGAAAACATATTCAGATTGGTGGAATACGCACATGGATGCATTAAAGAATACATTAAAGAAATGCGGCGTTGATTTTACTGAGCTGAGCACCAAAGACGACTACGTAAGACCACTTATCAAACTGTTTGAGAGCAGATAATAGTTATGAAGAGACTGGGTTATATTATATTATTTTCTTTCCTGTTCTTCTATTCACCATTGTACGGACAGGATATATCCGTAAAAGCTGCATTTGATACGACAAGGATACTGATAGGCGACCAGGTTAACTTTTCCATAACGATCGATCAGCCATCTGATCTCAGGCTGACGGTCCCTGCTTTTAAGGATTCATTAATAAAAAATATTGAAATACTGTCGGGACCTGCTATCGACACTTCGGGAATTCCCGGCAACAAGATCAGGATCACTAAAAAATATCTTGTAACCTCTTTTGATTCAGGCTTTTACATGATCGATCCTGTATTCGCCGAAATGGTTGATTCAAAGGGTCTCAAAAGATATTTTTCTGATTATTCATTTCTTGAAGTGGCAAGGGTCAAAATAGCGCCTGCCGACACTTCTTCAAAGATCTTTGATATTGCGGCACCATACCGTGCTCCGCTTACATTAGGCGAAATTCTTCCATGGATACTGCTCGTTTTACTTGTTTCGGTTATTGTTTGGCTATTAATCAAACTAATAAAGAAATTCAAAAAAGTAAAAAAAGCAGATGTTGTTCCGGTGATTGCCGAACCTGCCCATGTTATTGCCTTCCGTGAACTTGAAAAGTTAAGGAACGAAAAGCTCTGGCAGAACGGGGAGACAAAGAAATACTACATACGGCTTACAGAAATAATCAGGCAATACCTCGGGAACAGGTTCGCGGTAAACTCTCTTGAGTTAACCACATCTGAGACTCTTGAAGCACTTGTAAAGACCGGGTTCAAAAAGAATGAATCATATAACAAGCTCAGGTTGGTATTGACCGGAGCTGACCTTGTGAAATTTGCCAAATATAAACCTGATGCGGCTGAGAACGAATTGGAATTCTCGAATTCATATGATTTCGTTTCAGCTACAAAGGTTGTGGATGCTATTGAAGAGAAGAGTGATGTTAAAGATAATCAGGGAGAAAAAGGCATATGAGCAGAATAACTTTTGCAGATCCCATTTTTCTTTACCTTTTGCTGATTGTCCCGGCAATCATAGCCTTTTATGTTCTGAAACAGCATAATGCTTTTGCATCTCTCAGGATGCCGGGCTTAAAACCGCTTGAAAAAACGGGAGCTACAATCAGAAACTATCTTCAGCATGTTCTTTTTGGGATCAGGATGACGGCAGTTCTTCTTATTATTATGATTCTTGCCCGCCCTCAGACTACAGATAAATTCCAGGATGTATCAACGGAGGGTATCGATATAATTCTTGCACTGGATATTTCAGGCAGTATGCTTGCCCGCGATTTTAAGCCCGACAGGCTCGAAGCGTCGAAGAATGTAGCTACGGAATTTATTTCAGGAAGACCATATGACCGCATTGGGCTGGTTGTATTCAGCGGAGAGAGCTTTACACAATGCCCGCTGACAACTGATCATGCTGTCCTGATAAACCTTCTGAGGGAAATAGAGAGCGGGATGATTGAGGATGGAACTGCAATCGGTATGGGGCTTGCAAATGCCGTTAACAGAATAAAGGACTCGGATGCGAAAAGCAAGGTAATAATCCTGCTGACTGACGGAGTAAACAACAGGGGAGAGATTGCACCGGCGACAGCTGCCGGCATTGCCAAAACATTCGGAGTAAGGGTTTATACTATCGGGGTTGGCACCCAGGGGACCGCTCCATATCCTGTTCAGACACCCTTCGGAACGCAGTACCAGAACATGCCTGTGGAAATAGATGAGGCTATTCTGAAGGATATTGCACAGACTACCGGAGGCAGATACTTCAGGGCTACTGACAATGATAAGCTGGTTCAGGTTTACAGTGAGATCGATAAACTGGAAAAATCAAAGATCGACGTGAAGCAATTCACGAGGAAGGATGAGAAATACCTGATACCTGCAATAATTGCCTTTTGCCTTCTTTTGATTGAAATGCTTGTAAGATTTACAGTTTTAAAGAAGCTGACTTAATTTGAATTAATCATGCAACTCTTCAGATTTGCAAACCCGGAATACATGTACCTGTTGCTTCTGCTCCCGGTTTTAACTGCCATATTTATATTTAATCAGGTAAGAAGGAGAAATTCTTTAAAAAAACTAGGTGAATCTGCAATGATAAGCAGGCTTATACCCGAAATTTCAGGAATAAGACCTGTTATTAAGTTCATTTTTCTGGTTATTGGTATTTCTGCAGTTATTTTAATGCTTGCAAGACCCCAGTTCGGTTCCAGGCTGGAGGAAGTAAAAAAGCAGGGGGTTGAGGTGATCATTGCCCTTGATGTTAGCAATTCCATGCTTGCCGAAGATATCCAGCCAAACAGGATTACAAGGGCAAAGCAGGCAATCTCGAAACTGGTTGACAATCTGGAAAATGACAAAATCGGATTGATAGTCTTTGCAGGTGATGCCTACACTCAGATACCAATAACTACTGATTACATTTCTGCAAAGATGTTTTTATCTACGATTAGTCCTGATATGGTCCCGAAACAGGGAACAGCGATAGGGGCTGCTATAAAACTGGCTGAAAGATCATTTAGTCCGGGAGAGGGGAAAAGCAAAGCCATAATAATAATCACTGACGGGGAGAATCACGAGGATGATCCGGTTTCTGAAGCTGAAACAGCTTCAAAAGCAGGCATTATAATTCATACAATCGGAATAGGTTCAAGTGAAGGAGCTCCTGTGCCTGTAACAACAGGTGGCAGGAGAGATTATCTTAAAGATGCTGAAGGAGCAACTGTCATTACAAAGCTGGATGAAGATATTCTGAAAAAAATCGCCGTCAGCGCCGGCGGAAATTATATAAGGGCAAGCAGTTCCAGCATCGGTCTCGACGAGATATTCAGTGATATCAGGAAGATGAAAAAAGATGAACTCGAGAGTACGATGTATACTGAATACAATGATCAGTTCCAGGTTTTTGCGGCCATCGCTCTTTTCTTTTTGATCCTTGAAATCATTATCATGGAAAGGAAAAACAGAAAGCTTCAGAATGTAAGATTATTTAAGTTTAAGATATGATAATTTATTGTAAGACTGATGCTTAACAAAAATCATATAAAGTATTGCGGAAAGCCGGAAGCGCTTATCCTGCTTTTTATGCTCTGTTTTACCGTATCACTGAATGCACAGGCTGACAGAAAGTTCATAAGGCAGGGTAACCATGAATATGAGAAGGATAAATTCTCCGAATCTGAAATATCCTACAGAAGAGCCCTGGATAAAAACAAAACATCTGGCGATGCCGTTTTCAATTCAGGGGATGCTCTCTATAAGCAGAAGAAATATGATGATGCAGGAAAGCAGTTTATCGAGAGTCACAAAATGATTGAGGAGAAAGATAAGAGATCGGCCAGCATGTACAATCTGGGTAACTCATTGCTGATGGCAAATAAATTGAAGGAAAGCATTGAAGCTTACAAAAACTCACTGAAGCTGAATCCAGTAAATATGGAAGCCAAGTACAACCTTGCTTATGCCCAGGATTTGCTGAAGAAGCAGGAGGAGCAGCAGAAACAACAGCAACAGCAACAGCAACAGAACAAGGATGATCAGGATCAGAAAAAGGATCAGGATCAGCCTAAACAGAAAGATCAGGAAAAACAGGATAACAACCAGCAGGAGAAACAGCAGGATAAACAGCAGGATCAGCAGTCCATTTCAAAGGAGGACGCTCAAAGGCTTTTAAATGCAATTGCCAACGATGAGAAAAATGTTCAGGAGAAAATCAAACTTGCAAAAGCAGCAAAGGCAAGGGTGAAAACCACTAAAAACTGGTAAATTGGCAGAATGAAAGGAAAATACATAATACTGACAATGATTGCACTGCTTCTGGCCCTTCTGGCAGAAGGACAGGAGATATCCATTGTGGCAGATTATCCTGAAGTGGTCCAGGCAGGTGAGCAGTTCAGTGTTTCCTGGACTATTAACTCAGGCGGAGGAGAATTTTCGGAACCCTCGTTTGCCGGATTTTACAAACTTATGGGACCCCAGACTTCATACAGCTCAAGTACACAGATCATAAACGGGAAAATTTCAAAAGAAACTTCATATACTTATGTTTATTACATTCAGGCATTAAAAGAGGGTAAATTTGTTATCCCCCCTGCTGCCATTACGGTAAAGAATAAAACATATTACTCCGATTCACTTAGGATTCAGGTCGTCGGGAGCAGCAAGGTTCAGCAAAATGTTCAGGGTGCAAGCCGGAATACAACGGATGATCAGGTAGAAGTGACCGGTGATGACATTTTCGTGAACCTTTCACTAGATAAAAAGGACGCATTCATAGGAGAAAATATTGGGGTAACTGTAAAACTATACACCAGGGTTGATGTTTCAGGCATTAATGAAATCAAATATCCCGCGTTTGAGGGATTTCTTAAAACTGATTTGGAGACGACGCCACTTACCTCGCTGCAGCGTGAAAGCATTAATGGCACCATTTATGGAACAGGTGTGGTACAGCGGTTTCTGCTTTATCCTCAGATCGCCGGTGAAATAACTATTGATCCGGTACAGATCTCTGTGCTTATCCGCCAGAAAACAGGAAGGTCGGATCCCTTCTTTGGAGATTTCTTTTCAACATACACATCAGTTCCAAAAGCAGTTCTCAGTAAGCCTGTCAAAATAAGAGTCAATCCATTGCCCGGAACCAAACCTGATGATTTTTCAGGAATTGCCGGTCGGATAACGCTGAATTCATCGCTTAACAAGGACACTGTGAATGTTAATGACGCCGTGAATCTGAAAATTGTTATTGCCGGAAACGGCAACCTTAAGATGGCGGGTGCCCCGGAGCTTAAACTACCTGCTGATCTTGAGGTTTATGATCCAAAGGTTACTGATGACCTGAAGAACAGCATGAACGGGACCACGGGACAGAAGGCTTTTGAGTATCTGTTGATTCCCAGGCACTACGGTGACTTCACAATCCCCCCGGTGACTTACTCCTTCTTCAATGTAGCGTCAAAACAGTATGAAAGAACAAAAACCCCTGAGCTTCATTTCTATGCCCGCAAAGGAACAGATCAGAATCCCGGAATAACTGTCTATGGAGGTGTCTCAAAAGAGGATGTAAAATACCTTGGGAAAGATATCAGGTTCATCAGTTCAAAACAAGGATTCCTGAGAAAGACAGGCAACCTTTTTGCTTCAAAGCGATCGTTCTATAGTGCATACGCTTTTGCTCTCATTGTATTCCTGGTAATTCTCTTTATAAGAAGGGAGCATATCCGAAGGAATTCGGATGTTTCTGCTGTAAGGAACAGAAAAGCAGGAAAAGTAGCCGGAAAACGGCTCAGGGAGGCTGAAAAATGCCTTAAAGAAAATCAATCAGACAAATTTTATGAGGAAATACTGAAGGCCCTGTGGGGATACATGAGCGACAAACTCAATATCCCCGTTTCGGAACTTAACCGGAGCAGTGCAGTTAATGCATTGACTGAGAAAGGAATAGCTGAAGAGGAGGTAACCAATCTTGCTTCTGTTTTAGATAAATGCGAATATGCAAGGTTTGCACCATCGTCATCTGCTGAAGAGGCCGGGAAGATTTATGAAGAAGCTGCAAGGTTTATCAGATTATTTGAAAATTCAATAGGGTGACTATGAGATTCCCATTAAAACATATCCTTTTATTGCTACTGCTTGTATTAACGGCTGATCTTGTTTCAGGGCAGGAGGAGCGTTCAGTAAAATTCAAAAAGGGAGTAGAATACTTTACTGGATCAAATTACCAGGAAGCTCTTAATGAATGGCTGGACATTTATAACACCGGTTACAGGTCGGCAGAACTTGATTACAATATTGGTAATGCATATTTCAAACTTAATAATGTCCCCGGCGCAGTACTCTTTTTTGAGCGGGCTCGCCTCTTAAAACCTGCTGACAATAACATTAATTATAACCTCCAGATTTCCAGAACGCTTGTTGTTGATAAATTCGAGGAGATCCCAGAGCTTTTCTTTGTCAGGTGGTTTGATTTTCTTTCACTCCTGCTTTCAACTAATACATGGGCTGTTATCAGCATAGTATCTTTTGTCCTTTTCCTGATCCTGTTATCGGCATATATTTATTCCTCCCGATACAGGATCAAGGTCCTTGGATTCTGGGCAGCACTGTTATTTCTGATAATATCGGCTTCGTCTCTTGCTTTTACAATTCGAAACAGATCGCTTGTTTTCGACTGCAAAAAAGCTGTTATTTTTACTCCATCCGTTAATGGTAAAAGCTCCCCTGACAATAGTGGAACAGATCTTTTTATACTTCATGAAGGATCAAAGGTAACCATTGAAGACAACGTAGGGGAATGGTATGAGATTAAACTTTCAGATGGGAACAAGGGTTGGGTGCCTTCAAACAGCCTCACAATAATTTAGTTAAGGTGTACTAATTTTTTGATTTTCCGGTTTATATTGTTACAGGCTTAACAATAAAACCAGATTATGAAGAAGTTGTATGTAATTACATTGTTATTACTTGTAATTTGCTGCTTTTCCTGCAAAAAAACACCCTTCTCCCCCGAAGGACCCACCGATGTACGGCTCAGGAATCTGACCGGTTCAGCACTTATGGAAGTCGTTGTAAGAATTAAAGACGAAGAGATTGCTTTCGGGACAATAGAAATAAATAATATAACTGAATATCATCGATTTAAGACTGCCTTTCCAAAAGCATACATATCAGCCGGAATAAACCGCGACACCATTTCCACGGGACCAGTTGATTTCATATATATGAATTATTTCGGACAGGTCAAAATGACTTATGAAATAACTGTAGAAAACAACTTTCTTAAGATAAAGAATGTCACTATTGATTCACCTCTTTGATCTAAAATAACTATTTTGGTGCCTGTCTTTTAATCTGTCACCAAAAATGAAAAGAAAACCTGTCAACAGTTCACGTATGCCTATTTACAGGGATGCAGGATTTGAGCTATTCGATGCAGAAACAACCAAAAATGCTTTTTTGAAGGAAACCGAAAATGAACGGATACCTGAATTGTACATTTATTCCAGGTACCGGAATCCGACGGTTGTTGCTGCTGAAGAAGAGATAATGAAGCGTGAATCAAGCAAGTGGGCACTTCTTACCCAATCGGGCATGTCGGCTATTGACACTGCTGTATCAATTTTCCAGAGAGCTGAATTGTCAAGACCATGGTTGTTTTTCAGCGAGATATACGGAGGGACGATCTCCTTTACCGAATCAGTTTTAAGGAAGAGGAGGGGGCTTCAAATTCACAATTTTTATCCGGTAAATGGAAAATACGATCTTAATGAATTTGAGAGGGTTATCTGGGATATAAAACCTGAGCTTATTTATATAGAGGCAATTTCAAACCCGATGCTTATTGTCACCGATATCGAAGCAGTTATAAGGCTGGCTCATAAATCGGGATCAAAGGTGATAGTCGACAATACCTTCGCTACGCCTCTCCTCTGCAAGCCTCTTGAATTGGGCGCTGATATTGTTATACATAGCGCCACAAAGTATTTTTCAGGACACGGTAATATTACAGCCGGCGTACTTTGCGGAAATGATGATGCCCTTATGAAAGATGCAATAGAATACAGGAAATTCGTTGGTCATATTATCTCGCCGGACGATGCATACAGGCTGCATACTCAGATACAAACATTTGAGTTAAGGTTCAGGGAGCAGTGTCGTAATGCAGTAATGATAATTGAAATACTTAAAAATCACCCTGGCATCAGAAAGGTATGGTATCCGGGATTACCGGAACATCCTACTCATGATGAAGCACTTAAACTCTTTGGACAAAGGGGATTCGGGGCAATGGTCACATTCGATTTCGACGGAAATTCAGAACAGGAGAAAAAGAGAAGGCGCGATATCTTTGTCAAGTCTGTTTCCGAAAAGATTAAGGTCATACCTTCACTGGGTGATCCGAAGACAATACTGATGCCGGTGGAATCGGTCTGGGGGGCTAAATATCCTGAACCAGGTCTAATCAGGTTATCTGTTGGTTTTGAGGACTCACCTGAGCTGGGAAAAACCTTAACGGAGGCCTTTAAACAGATTGAATAAGGCCTTTTTGCTGTTATCTCCAGTCAATAGGTTCAATTCCTTTGCTGATAAGATAATCGTTGCATCTGCTGAAGTGCCGGTTTCCAAAGAAACCCCTGGAAGCTGAAAGAGGAGAGGGGTGAACTGATTCAAGTACCATATGTCTGGACCGGTCGATTGATTCTCCCTTTTTCTGTGCATAAGCTCCCCATAGAAAAAAGACAATATTCTTCTTTTCACTGTTCAGAACTCTTATTACATAATCTGTAAATTCCTCCCATCCTTTTTTCTGGTGCGATCCGGCCTGATGCGCCCTTACGGTAAGGGTAGCGTTTAATAGTAGCACGCCCTGTATTGCCCATCTGGTCAAATCCCCTGATGCCGGCCGGGGATTTCCAAGATCTGATTCAATCTCTTTGAAAATATTAATAAGGCTGGGAGGAAACCCAATACCATCCTTTACTGAAAAGCATAATCCATGAGCCTGGCCCGGGCCATGATAAGGATCCTGTCCGATAATAACAGCTTTGACATTTTCGAATGGGCAAACATCGAATGCATTGAAGATAAGCGAGCCGGGGGGATAAATTCTGGAGTTCCGGTATTCGTTCTTAATGAAACCGGTAAGCCTTATAAAATATTCCTTTTCAAATTCCGTACTGAGCCTGTTTTTCCAGCCAGGTTCTATTTTTACATCCATACTTAAAAATACTCAAAATAATTCAATCGGGAACCTAAAGGTAAATTGATAACTTTGCAGTAAAAACAATGGCAAAAGAAATTGAACGTAAGTTTCTGGTCAGAGGTGAGTTCAAACATCTTTCCGTCAAAAAGCTTGAAATTGTGCAGGGTTATCTTTCTGTTGACCCTGCCAGGATCATAAGGCTCCGCATTTGTGAAAAAAAGGCAATTCTTTCGGTTAAAGCTCCTTCAGGGAATAGTGGATTTTCGAGACATGAATGGGAATTCGAGATCCCGCTTTCTGAGGCCTCGGAAATCTTAAAAGTTTGTCTTCCGGAGATAATTTACAAGACACGATACCTGGTACCGTTCGGCAATCACACCTATGAAGTGGACATATTTCATGGCAGAAACGAAGGACTTATAATTGCAGAGCTGGAATTGACAAGCGAAGATGAAGTTTTTGATAAACCTGAATGGTTAGGGGAGGAGGTGACAGGAAAGCCTGAGTATTATAATTCAAACCTTATATAGGCGAACTATTGATAGTCCGTAGCTTCAGATGCCCGTAACAGGCAATTGTCATGAATGTGTTGGACAATTCGATTTAAAGATCAAAGAACTTTTGAGTAAATTTGTTTTGGATCGCCAGTCCCGTAAAAATCCTTAAGGCTGGCTGCAAGCTGATAGCCATTTTTACGGTAGAAGCCTTCAGTTGAAGCATATAATGGTCGGCCGGAAGTCTCAATCCAGAGGATCTTGCCCCCTAGTTTTCTTACATCATCCTCAATTGCTTTAAGCATCACGGAGCCAAGCTTTTTATTTCTTGAATTCTGATGCACTGCAATCCAGTAAAGATCCCAGGAATGAGTCGAAAAAGCGTTCCTGCCATAATTTGCAAATGCGATCACTCCATCTTCATCTGTGGCTCTGAGCCAGTAATATCCACTCTTTTCAGTTCCTTTCTCCAGGGTTTCATCTGCAATTTCGAGGGCTGTCTCTATTTCAAATTCATAGAAAAAACCAGTGGAGCGTAATATTTCCTCAATGCTTTTCCTGTCGTCCGACTTTATTCCCTTGGAAACCAATGCCATATGTAATTAATAATTGAGATCGTCGATAATTCGCTGAAGTACTACTGTAATAGGAAGTCCGGCTTCGGTTGTCGCAGCAACCAGACCGCTGTCAGGCGACATGCAAGGGTTTGCATTGACCTCTATTACATAAGGGTTTGCATCCTTATCGATTCTCATATCTACCCTGGCATACCCTTTTAATCCGAAAACTTGCCAGCATCTCAATGCAAGTTCCTTTATCTTCTCCCCCAATTCGGGATTAAGCTTATTGCGGGGGAATTCCCTTATAGTATTTTCATATTCAAAGCTCTCGGCAACCCATTTTGCCTTAAAATCAACTATTTTGGGAATATCATCGCCAAAATTATGGAAGACCATTTCGGCCGGAGGCATCACTTCAGGTCCGTTTTTACCGGGAAGAATGCTAATATTGAATTCCCGGCCATCTATATATTCCTGAATTATCCAGTGAGAGTCGTCATATTCCTTCAGTTTCAATCCGTAATCGGATGTAAAAGTGAATACCGAATCGCCGGTTATTCCCAGGGAACCATCTTCCCAGACAGGTTTGATGATATATCTGGTCCCGGACTTCATCTTTTTGTACTGTGATGGAGAAAATGCGGCTGGAGTAGCAATTTTTTGTTCGAGCAAAATCTTATTTGTCAATGCTTTACTGGTAGTAATAAACAGAGCTTCCAGTGGATTACCAGAATATGGTATCGAATACATATTCAGCAATGCAGGGACGAAATAGCAAAGCTCACCTTTATTATTTATAGATTCAACCAGGTTGAAGATAAAATCAGGTTTCTCCCCGGTAAGTACAGCAACTTCATTCATGAAATCCGAAGTGATACCTTTCCTGTATGTTTCTATTCCTATTTTCCTGAGATTTTCCTCGATGTAATCTACCTGTTCGAGGACATCAAGTTCATCAGGGAGAGCCCCTTCACGGGGTTGATTGAACAGAATACAGCATCTTCTCTTTATCATACGGCTAAATGATATCGTTTTATTGCTGAGTGCATTATCATTTCGATCAGAGTCTGATATTTAATTCCTGTCATTTTCGAAAGAATAGGGAGGTCAGAATGGACAGGATGAAGTCCGGCGAGTGGATTTACTTCCAGGAAACAGATCCGGCCATTCCGGTCAGCTTTTACATCTACTCTGCCTGCATCGACGCATCCGAGCGCTTTCCATACTTTAAGGGCAACGGCCTTGCATTCATCGTAATACTCGGGTGGTAAAGGTGTATACTTGCAAAATACCTGATAGTTTTCCTTATATTCTATTGAATAGGGAAGGTTATCCTTACATTCAATCTCCATGCCACCAATGACTTTTGCATCATCACCTGATCCGACAACTCCCACAGTAAACTCCCTGCCCGGAAGATATTCTTCAACAAGTGCAGGCTGATTGAATCTTGTAAGAAGGTATTCACTCATTTGCCTGAGTTCAGATTCTGAATGTACCAGACTCTTCTCTGTAATTCCCTTTCCTGTGCCCTCTGAGACAGGTTTTACAAAGAGCGGATACACCAGATCGCACCTGTCAATATCTTCCAATTCTGAAATAAGCATTCCGGGACTGACAGTCACGCCTGCAGCAGAGACAATAAGTCTTGAAAGGTGTTTGTTGAGTGAAATGCCCATTATGACCGGGCCGCTGAACACATAAGGTATTTTAAACTGGTCAAGGATAGCAGGGACAACTGATTCTCTGCCATCGCCATACAAACCCTCGGCTACATTGAAAACCAGATCCCATCTTTTTCCGGTTGACAGAGCATCAATCAGCTGAAAGCAATTTCCAATGGGTTCAGTTTCAAAGCCCATATTTTTCAGTGCGTTATCTATAGCATCAACAGTATCCTGCTTGTCGAATTCAGCAGTATCTTCCATAGAGTAACCACGGTCAAGATACCACGACCGCAAGTCAAAAGTCAATCCGATTTTCATCTGTTTTCAGACCTATTTTTCAGGATATTCACAAAGAACACCCTTGTAATTGCGCAGAACTATATGTTCTTTATTATGCTCAACGACATAATTGGGAAGAAGAGGTATCTTGCCTCCTCCGCCGGGAGCATCGACAACAAAGGTCGGAACGGCATAACCACTTGTGAAGCCCCTGAGCCCTTTAATAATTTCAAGACCCTTGGCAACGGTGGTTCTGAAATGACCCGAACCGGGTATCAGATCACACTGATATAAATAATAGGGCCTGACCCTGACTTTTAATAACCTGTGCATAAGCTCCTTCATTACCGGCACGTTGTCATTTATACCTTTCAGCAGAACCGTCTGGCTCCCAAGAGGAAATCCGCCGTCAGCAAGCTTATTGCATGCTCTGGCACATTCTTCAGTGATCTCAAGGGGATGTGAAAAATGAAGACTCAGGAACAGAGGGTGGTATTTTCTGAGAACATTTATCAAACCATCGGTTATTCTCTGAGGTAAAACCACAGGTATCCTTGTTCCTATACGGATTATCTCAACATGCTCTATCCTGCGTATATTCGAAAGTATATAATCGAGTATCTCATCAGAAAGAGTTAGTGGATCACCGCCGCTGATAAGGACGTCCCGGACTTCCTTATGGGCTGATATATAATTAAAAGCTTTTTCAAAATCCTGCCTTCCCAGTTTATCAAGTCGTCCGACAGAATGTGAACGGGTACAATACCTGCAATAATTTGAACAAACCTGGGTGACCGTGAATAAAACCCTGTCGGGATACCTGTGAACAATACCTTTCACAGGCGAGAAAGATTTCTCGTGCAGAGGATCAGATTGTTCACTGCTGCTCTCAAGTAACTCTTCAACAACAGGCACAACATTACGGCGAAGCGGATGCGATGGCTTGGTGTCATAGATTAATGAGGCAAAATAGGGAGTGATCCGTAAAGGAAGCCGGCCTTTCAGGTTATTGATAGCCATGATCTCCTTTTCGGTCAGCTTCATGATCTTCTTCAGATCGTCAATGCTTGTGAAAGCATTCCGAAGCTGCCATTTCCAATCATTCCAGGATTCGATAGTTGTCAGGGGGAAGTAGCGGTGCATGAATTCCGAACTCCGGGTGCTAACTGACAGGTTTGGGATTACATTTTGCGAAAAAAACGTGGTTTTCGCGCCAGGCTCTTCGTCAGAAGAGCAACCCACGAGGCGGTCCTCACAGCGGAGGACTGCAACCTCATTATTGTTAGCGTTCATGTTTGTCGATGAAAGATTTCATCAGTTGCTTTTTCTTGATTTAAAAAGTTTTAGTTATAAATAAATTGGGCCAAAAATATATATTCCATAAATACAATTTACCATTCGACCAAAATAAATATTAACATGAATAGTCATTTATTAACAATGAATATTCCGATCACAACCAAAAAACTTGATATATATTTGTATATCAATAAATTAAACCATCTTGTCATATACGATAAATCAGAAAATAAACCTGCATTTTTTTGGCTGGTTCCTTCTCTGATTCCTGTTGTTTTTCTATTGAAATTCTCCATTAAAACTTTAAAAACTTTCTGTTAATTTTTAAGAATGCTTATACACAATTATTATGCCAGAACTTCATACATCATAAATATTTGAAAAGTTTGCATTTCAAACACTTTTTTTACCGAAAAAGACATGCTTTATAACGCATTAATGTTGATTTAATTATTTCATTATAAAAAAAACACTATTCTCCGGGAAAACTAATAAGACGAGTATGAGATTCTTCGCTTCACTTCGTTTCGCTCAGAATGACAGGCATTTGTGTTTTGGGGGAGGGGATGGCTGGAGGAAATGCCTCCAGCCACCCCCTTCCTCCCTACTAGCTCACTAAATACTTGTCATTCTGAGCGGAGCGAAGAACCGAGTCCCGCTAGCGGGACGAGCTCACCGAAGGTAATCTCCTCCATTTTAACCGGACACTAGTATAAAAAAAACTATAGTAAAGGATTTTGAAAGGTATTCCAATCACTGATATCAAATCATTATTCAGTGAAATAAAGGAAACTGTCTCAGAAGTATACACAGATAAATAATGGCACTGACAGCATGGCTGGTATTCAGAAGGGGAAAGTGGAAGCTGAAGGAAGTTTAAGATCAGCCATGGATAATTACCTTGGATACTTTCAGGATTACGGACTTCGACAATACAACTATATAGATTCCGGATGACAGGGCAGAAATATCAAATTCGCATTTATTCCCGTCAACATTTTGAATCTCAATTAAATGACCCTGCATGTCATAAAGACTTACCTTTGCGCCTGCATAATTTTCTTCCAGCAGGACCCTGATCAGGTTTCCATTGACAATAGCCACAAGTGGATCTTTCACCCGTATGTTGATATCCATAGTACCGTTAACTCCTGACCCATCAGCAGCAGAAGCAAGTACAGTGACAAGTCCATCATCAATTGCAGTCACTAGTCCGGAGCTACTGACCTCAGCCTGACCCGTTATATTTACAACCGACCATGAAACATTTTTATTGGTTGCAATTTCCGGTGAAATCTGAGTTGTAAGCTGGAGTGAGCCTTTATCAGAGGTTATAATATTTGACCCCCCTTCTACCGTAATAGTTATGCCTGAGACAGGAATTACCTGATTGGAGATTGTAATTACAAATATATTATATACACCTGAACCATCAAGAGCCGTTGCCCTGGCTGTAACTGTTCCGTTGGAAACCGCAGTAACAAGTCCTGTCGAGTCTATTGCAGCCTGCCCTGTCCCATTTGAAAGAGACCATGTTACTGCTTTATCTGAGGCATTCGCGGGTGAAACTGCGGCACTTAATTGCAGGGTTCCAATGTTTGCAGAGATTGTTGCTGCTCCATTATTTCCCATTACGGAAATTCCAGCTACCGGAACAGGTTGGGGCAGGCCGTTCCATCCGGCAAGTCTGGCCAACAGCCACCAGGCAGCATAGGCCTTTCTGTTGGCGTTCAGAGGCTGAGAATGCGCAGATGAACAATTGTACCAGTCGACATTGACTGTATGTGCGTTTTGCCATACAGTTGCCCAGTTTCTGTCACGAACAGAATCACCGTTATTGTCATAATCGCAATTATCATTGGCCAGCTTATCCAGATAATAGCTGCCATCAGGATCGTACGATTCAATATCTGCAAAGTCGTATAGTATCTTATTGTTGTTCCTGCAATAGTTCCTGATCTGTTGATTACGGATATTAAGTGTGCCATTAACTCCCGTTCCGTCAAGGTGCCCGGTCATATAAACGAATTTGACTTTAGGGAATTCACTTTCCAGAGAAGTCATCAGATTCAGATAGGTATTTATATTGCTTTCGGTTGCTGAACTGACCTGTCCGCACCATGCCCATATAACAACATTCACATCGCTGTTGGAAGCATTTTTAAGATAGCTCCTGGTTGAAGCAGCCCAGGAAGTCAAGTCAGGCGAACCCAAATCTGAACCCCCAGTAATTCCGTGATCATCGATATCCAGACCGCCATTCAAACCGCCATTGTTCAATTTAAAGGTATTGCCTTTCCAGTTAAAAAGCCCTGTCATTCCGTCAATAACCTGGCTTCCATGAGAGGTATGTTCATAGGCAACATGAAGGGAAGACCTCGCCTGATCAATATAGGAAACCGGTATACTCTGAAGGTTTGTACAGTTATTATCGATTATCTGACCATAATGAATTATGGTGATCTGGATAAGACATAATAATGCAATTGTCTTTTTCATGGATGATCTTCAGTTCAAAAAAAAATCACCAAAAGCATCTCAGCAATTAAAAACAAATCCTTAAGATTAAAATCGTTTGTTTACTGTAATCCCTTAAGCACAATAATTTTAAGGGGATCAAATATAGAAAATTACTTTTAGAAACAATAGAAAATTCAAGATTTTTTTTCAAAGGTCATCAAAGTCTTTCATTCCATCAGCCCGCGATTTTTTTATTATACCTCTTTTCTTCTTTTCATTCAGTCGTTTGGCTTTGGATTTTCCTGATGGGGAAGTGGGTTTGCGCCGGGACCGCTGCTCCTTGATGTTGTGACAATAAACTCGCTTTCGGGAATTCTGTTTCTTATTTCTTCAGGTGACATTAGTTTCTTAATCAATTATTTTATGTGCTGGTTGCCGGGTACTGTTCACTGATTTTCTGTGCCGGATAAATAAAGAATAATGCAACTCCTGCGACACTAATAATTGCGCCGGCAGCCTCAGCAAAAGTCACTTTCTGTTTGTACAACACCACTGCGGGAAGGATTATCAGAACAGGAACCAGGGCCATAATCGTTGATGAAATTCCTGTCGCAGTGTATTTTATTTGTCCTACAGCACCTCCAAAAGCATATAGTATCCCTCTTGGCGAGAGTTTTAAAGAGAATCTGTCACCTTTTCCATTCCTGCTGAAAATTGCCAGTGTTATTCCAAAGAACGCCAGTGTCATGCCAAGAAAGTTAAATATTGTCAGCCTCTCGCCAAGAATTATGAAACCCAAAAATGCTGTGATGGGAGGGACGAGGGTCATGATCAGCATTGCAAACCTCGATCCTATAAGCGTGTAGGACTTAAAAAGGAAGAGATCACCAAAGACAAAGCCTACAAGGCCCGACAGTGTAAGCCAGAACCAGTTCCCTGAACCAGCATCAACAGGGAATATCATTCCCCTGTGCACAAGCGTAAAAATGCTCAGGAAGATAAAGCCTATAATGAACCTTAAAATATTGACGGCAACTGATCCTATCTTGTTGGTTGCCGATTCAAATGATAACGCAGTTATAGTCCAGAAGCATGCGGTCAGAAGTGCTGCAAACTCACCTAAATGATTCTCAAAAAAGCTCATAATAACAGGTCACAAAAAGAGGCCTAAGCTAAACAAAGTTCTGTTAACCTCATCAGTTATCTACTCTGCTATTTCAAAGAGATACTCTCCTGAGCCTGAATCGACCATTACATTTTCACCCTGAACCCTTATATTTGAAAAATTCAAATTTGAAGAGAGCAGTTTGCCTCCTATGGTAACCTTTTCGATAGAATTGACAGGCAGGCAGATAGTTGCTTTTGTGTTGGCAGGTATTGTAACCATAATCATAACCTTACCATCTTTCCTTTCCCATCCTGATACGATTTTACCATATGGACTTTCAAATGAAGCTTTGGACAAATTCAGCTTTCCCGAAACATGAGGCTGGATGAGGAGGGTCTTGTAGCCTGGGGTTTTAGTTTCTATCCCTGCTGAAACCCTGTACATCCAGTCTCCGATTGCACCATATGCATAATGGTTGAATGAGTTCATTCCGGGATCCTGGAATGTGCTATCGGTTTTCTGACCGTCCCAGCGCTCCCAGATTGTTGTTGCACCCATTTTGACAGGGTAAAGCCACGAAGGATAGGTTTCCTGAAGAAGCAGGTCGTAAGCTACATCAGAATATCCGTTCCGGGTAAGCACATGACAAAGGAAAGGGGTACCAAGGAATCCGGTTGAAAGATGATTCCTCCTGCTTTTAATATCATCAACAAGGAATTTGGCTGCATTCGGACGAAGTTCATCCGGAAGGAGGTTAAACATCAAAGCCAGAACATAGGATGTCTGGGAGTTTGTCCCGATCCGTCCTGCAGGAGTGACATATTCCCTGATAAACACACTTTTGATTTTATTATACAGATCAGTATAAACTTTTTCATCATCAGTCTTACCAAGTTCCTTTGCTGCCTTTGAAAGCAGATCGGCCGAATATGCAAAGAATGCTGTGGAAATAAAATCGTGCTCGGTAAATCCGTCGGGTTCACTATGATTATTCACAGGCGGATGGTAAAACAACCAGTCACCATATTTGCTCCCTCCCTTCCAAATATAAGTATCACCTGATCTTTTCCTGATATATTCAACCCACGCCTTCATGCTTGGATACTGATTTGTCAGAAACTCCTTATCACCATATATCTGATACATTGTCCAGGGAACAATAACTGCAACATCTCCCCACCCGGCTGAAGGAGCAGCCGTTTTAGCATCCTGTTTGTTAAGTACATCAGGAATTACATCCGGTACTGCACCGTCTGGCTTCTGATCGAGGGCAACATCTTTCAGCCATTTTGTAAAAAATGCAGCAACATCGAAATTGAAGGCTGCCGTCCGGCTGAAAGCCTGTGCATCACCTGTCCATCCAAGACGTTCATCCCTCTGTGGACAATCAGTGGGTACATCAACAAAATTGCCTTTCTGTCCCCATTGAATATTATGCTGGAGCTGGTTAAGAAGGGGATTGGAACTTTCATACGTTCCGGTAACAGACATGTCGGAATGAACTACTACGCCAGTAATATTATCAGCAGTCAGGTTGCCGGGGAATCCGTCAACTTCCAGATAACGGAATCCCATAAATGTAAACCTTGGTTCATAAACCTCATCTCCGGTTCCCGCCAGTGTGTAATTCAGCTCGCATTTTGCAGCACGCAGGTTTTCAGTATAGAATTCTCCATATTTATCAAGGACCTCAGCATGACGGATTCTAACTACTGTTCCTTTATTTCCTTTAACCTTAAGCCTGATCCAGCCAACCATATTCTGACCCATATCTACAAGCAGGCTTCCCTTTGGTGAAAGGAAAACTCTGACAGGCTTAATTTCCTGGATCTCTTTAATCATTGCACCCTCCGAGGCTATTATATTACTATTGTAATTGCCGATCCTTACCGCTCCCCATTTTGAATCATCATAACCTGGCAGATTCCAGCCTGTAAGCTTCTTTGTTGCATTATAAGTTTCGCCATTATACAAATCATTCATTCTTATTGCACCATCGTTATTGCTTTTCCAGGATTCATCGGTCATTACAACAGACTCTGTTCCATCGGTAAATGTTATCTTCAATTGCATCAGAAGTCCAAGCCTCTTGCCGTAGATAGCCCAGTTGTTACCCCAGGCAAGTGTACCGCGGTACCATCCATCGCCAAGGACTGCCCCGACAGCATTTTTCCCTTTAATGACCTGACCTGTTACGTCATACACCTGGTACTGAAGCCTTTTTCCATATGATGTCCAGCCCGGAGTTAGTACCTGATCCCCTACTTTCTTACCGTTGATATGGAGTTCATAGAAACCATGTGATGTCACGTAAACAACTGCTTTCGTTATGCTTTTCTCAACCGAAAATTCCTTCCGGAAATGGGGAGAAGGGGAATAACGGTTTGTATCGTTTTCCATTTCAATCCACCTGGCTTTCCAATTCCCATTTGACAACAGACCACTTTCCCAGAAGGCAGTTTCGCTCCATTTTGAAGCTTTTCCCTTATTATCCCATACCATTACCTGCCAGTAATATCTTTGTCCTGCTTTGAGAGCGGGTCCGCTATAACTTACGAGAACAGATTGGTCAGATGTCACTTTACCTGATTGCCATATGGTTTTAGCTGCTGAAAATTTAGGGTCAACTGCCACTCTTAAAGAATATGCAGTCTGCATTATATTGTTGCCGGTTCCTTTCAGTTTCCAGGATAGCCTGGGTTGTAAAACATCTGTACCGACCGGATTTTTCTTATGCCCGCAAGTCAGGTCATAAGTTGAAAGATCCTGCGAAAATAAAAGGGCCGGAATAAAAAGCAGATAAAGTACAATTCTTAATGATTTCATAATATGTGATTTAGGTTGAACAATTCAAGTTTTGAAATTTATCTATTTTTATCGGATTTGAGAAAGTAAAATGACTATTTTTATACTTTTCATTAATATTATCTGAAACGGACTAAACAATAAATGAATCCAATTGCCGGAATACTTTTAATCGCTTTAGGCAGCATAGGTGCCGCAAGCTTTTATGTTCCTTTGAAGAAAGTCAGGGAGTGGGCCTGGGAATCTTCCTGGATAGTACAGGGAGTCGCGGCATGGCTGATAGCACCATGGGTGTTTGCTCTTATCTTCGTTCCCCATGGTGAACTGATTCCAATAATTAACGAAGCACCAGCTTCGGCCAAGCTTATGGCTATGTTTTTCGGTGTTTTATGGGGATTCGGCGGACTTACATTCGGACTGAGCATGCGTTACCTTGGCGTAGCCCTCGGACAGAGCATTGCTCTTGGATTGTGTGCTGCATTCGGTACGATCATTCCTGCAGTTATTGGTGGACAAAATCTTTTTTCCTCAAGAGCAGGCATTCTGACTGTCATCGGTGTTGCTGTTACGGTTGCAGGCATTTCAATAATTGGTTATGCCGGATCACTGAAAAGCAAGGAGATGACTGAAGAAGAAAAGAGAGCATCAGTCAGGGAATTCGCGTTGAAAAAGGGTATTCTGATTGCAATATTTGCAGGGATAATGAGTGCCTGTTTCAATTTCGGATTTGAAGCTGGGAAACCTATTGAAGATGTGGCCCTGGCACATGGCACAAACCCATTGTTCCAGAAAAACCCGACGCTTATCTTTATCCTTTTCGGAGGATTTATAACGAATCTTGTCTATTGCGGATTTCTTAACATTAAAAACAAGACATACAAAGATTATCTGTCTTCATCGGGCAATGTCCTTCTTAATAATCTTGCCTTTACATTCCTGGCAGGGTTCCTGTGGTTTTTACAATTCCATTTCTTTGGAATGGGTGTCAGCAAATTGCCGGAAGGGATGGCCGTTTTCGGATGGAGCATACTGATGGCCCTGAATATTGCAATCAGCAATATCTGGGGAATTATCCTTAATGAATGGAAAGGGGTAAAGGCAAAAACAATAATAGTCCTTATAATCGGAATCATTGTACTTATACTTTCAACATTTGTCGTTAAATTAAGTTAATCAATTGATTATGAAAAGATTTGGCTTTAAAATGAAATTATTTCCCGGTTTCAGGGCGGAATACATAAAACGACATGGTGAAATCTGGCCTGAGCTCATCTCATTATTGAAAAATGAAGGAATCGGAAACTATTCAATATTCTACGACGAGGAGACAAACTACCTGTTTGCTTACCAGGAACAATCGGGATTAGCTTCTTCGCAAGATCTTGGTACTACTGAAATTGTAAAGAAATGGTGGAAATACATGGCTGATATTATGGAAACGAATCCTGATAATTCACCTGTATCAGTGCCTCTTGAACAGGTCTTTTTCCTGGAATAATAGTAGTGATATAAAGAAATAAATCTCATCAAAATAAATATACTGAAATGAATAAAGAACTAATTAAGAAATCATATCAGCTTGCTAAAGAGCAGTATGCAGAAATCGGTGTTAATACGGATAACGTCCTGAAGCAGATGGACGACGTTGTAATAAGCCTTCACTGCTGGCAGACCGATGATGTGGGTGGGTTTGAGAAAGAAGGAGCGGAGCTTGGCGGCGGAGGGATCCAGGCTACCGGCAATTTTCCCGGAAAATCAAAATCACTTGTTCAGATGCGGGACGATCTCGACAAGGTATTATCCCTGCTGCCGGGGAAACAGAGACTGAACCTTCATGCTATTTATGGCGAGTTCGGAGGTAAGAAGATCGACCGTGATCAGATTGAGGTCAAGCACTTCCAGGGCTGGATCGACTGGGCAAAAAAGAGGAAGATCGGATTGGATTTCAATTGTACCTGCTTTTCCCACCCTCTCGCGGATGATGGATTTACTCTTTCGAGCAAAAATCCGAAGATCAGGAAGTTCTGGGTTGAACATACAAAGAGATGCCGCGATATCGCAGCCGAAATGGGAAAACAGTTAGGAACTCCGTCAGTTCACAACATCTGGATACCAGACGGTTCCAAAGAGACTCCGGTCGACAGGATGGGATTACGCAAACTCCTTAAAAAATCGCTGGATGAGATTTTTACAATTAAATATCCAAAGAAATATCTGAAGGATTCGATTGAAAGCAAACTCTTTGGCATCGGATCCGAATCCATGGTCGTAGGTTCATACGATTTCTACCTCGGTTATGCTTGTCAGAACAATACAATGATCACTCTCGATAATGGGCATTTCCACCCGACAGAGCAGGTTGGAGATAAGATTTCTTCTATCCTTCTTTATATTGATGAACTCCTTCTGCATCTTACCAGGGGAGTCAGATGGGACAGCGATCATGTGGTAACATTCAATGATGAATTATTGCTTATAGCCCAGGAGATCATTCGCGCAAAAGCTCTTGGCAGAGTAAACATCGGTCTCGATTTCTTCGATGCCAGTCTTAACAGGATAGGCGCTTACGTCATTGGAACACGATCAGCCCAGATGGCATTTATGTACGCCATGCTTGAACCATATCAGGCACTTTTGAAATATGAAGAGGAAGGAAGGACCTTTGAACGGCTATCATACCTGGAACTAATGAAGTCCAGACCTTTCGGAGCTGTCTGGGACTACTATTGCATGCAAAATAAAGTACCGGCAGGCAGGGATTATATTGAAGAGATCATGAAATATGAAAAGGAAGTATTATTAAAAAGATAGAAATATTAACACCTATCAGTCTGTGGAAAAAGCATGGAAGAAAGTAGTATGAAGGAGAAAGTTATTGCAGTTTTTGACGTTGGTAAAACCAATAAAAAACTCCTCCTGTTTGATTATAATTTCAAGCTTGTGCTTGAGCAGGAGATAAGAATTGCAGAAAAACTCGATGATGACGGGTTTGAATGCGACAATATTGAGTTGATTGAGAATTGGGTCAGGGAATCAATAAACAAGCTTGTTCGTTCGGAAAAATATGACCTTACTGCTTTGAATTTCGCTACATACGGTGCTACAATTGTTTATCTTGATGCAACAGGACAGAGAATAACTCCAGTATATAATTACCTCAAACCAATAGATGAAAGAATACCTGAAAGGCTCTACAGGAGATATGGCGGACAGGATGAATTTTGCAGGAGGACTGCTTCACCTGCACTGGGGATGCTTAATTCGGGAATTCAGATTCTCTGGCTCAGGACTGCCAAGCCTGAAGTTTTTTCAAAAGTGAGGTATATTCTTCATTTTCCACAATATCTCTCATATCTGGTTTCCGGAAAGATCTGTTCCGAACACACTTCGATAGGCTGCCATACAGGGCTGTGGGATTTTGACAATATGAAGTACCACCCATGGGTCACTGACCATGAACTGGATCTTCCCGAGCCGATACCGGTTGGAACATTTACTGAAGTAGTTATTGAGGGGAAACGAATAAAAGTCGGAATTGGTATTCACGACAGTTCATCATCTCTCGCTCCTTATTTTACAGGCAGCAAGGGTAAGTTCCTGCTTGTCTCTTCAGGTACCTGGTGCATTAACATGAATCCGTTCAATAACGAAAAACTTTCAGTGGAACAGCTCGACAACGACTGCCTGTGCTATATGAGCATTGCGCGCCAGCCTGTCAAATCATCCAGATTGTTCCTCGGAAATTTGCATGAAACAGGTGTAAAAATGCTTACAGATCATTTCAGGACAACCGAAGATTTTTTTAGAAATGTAAAATTTGATCAGGATCTGATTAATATGCTAAAAACCAGGTACAGTGGTGACAGAAGAGCATTTTTCAACAGCGGACCGGAATCGAGGGAATTTAAGGAAAGAATCGATCTGTTTGATTTTAAATCATTTGATGAGGGTTATCACCAGCTGATGAGTGAGCTGAGCGACCTCACCTATGAAGCGATCAGGCTTATTCTCCCGGATAATGATGACATTGAGAATTTATATATAACAGGTGGTTTTGCAAAAAACAAGATATTCCTGAAACTTATTGCAAAGTCATTCCCATCAAAAAAAGTTTACACTTCTGTAATTAACAATGCGTCTGCGCTGGGTGCTGCCCTTGTTATTTATCAATCCATAAGCGATAAACAACCTGAACTGAATCTTGGTCTTACCGAATACCAGGCCTAAATAAACCGTATAATCATAAGCGTCGGCCTGTTTTATAACCTTCCTGACAAATTTTTGAAGGTCGGCAGGGACCAGGAGGGTCTTCCTGTAATAATATTATCATTCATGAATTAAGCAATTTAGATACCCTGGCTTACGTTGAAGTTAGAAATCAACTATTTTAGCAGCCTGAAAGTGCCTTAAAGGTTAAACTTAAATTCCGGAAAATGAAAACCAGATGCATTTTACTCCTTACTCTGATAATCAGTTTGAATGCAACATTGATTGCACAGCAGAAGGAATCTGAAAAAAAGATTAAAAGCATTAAAGTCACCCAGGAAAAATATGATATGCTGGTATCGCGTAAATACAAGGACACCGAGCAGTATTTTGATTCCCGGGGTAATCTCCTGGAGGACATTATTTATAAGCAGGGAAAGGTGAGCAAGCACTTCAAATATCAGTACGACTCCGATAACAATAAGATCAGGGAGGAAGAATTTGACCCGTCGGGAAGGCTTATTGAATTTTCGGAATACAAATATGAGAACGGACTGAGGACAGAGAAAGACGTTTATGATTCAAATAAGAAATTAAAGTCTAAAAAGACTTACGAGTACACAACATTTTAAATGGAAGTGACTACTGAAATAATAAGAATTCTGGATTCGTTCAATTCTGTCAGGCTGGGTGAGATGGAAAATGTTAAGCTAATGGACAGGATTGACACCAAATACCTTCTGCCGGCTAACCGTGTGCCCGACCTGCTGGGAATAATGCAGGAAAGGTACATGGTTCTTGAGATCAGTAACAGCAGGATCTCATCATATGAAACGTTATATATGGATACTCCTGACTACTTTTTTTTCAATCAGCACGTTACCGGAAGAACAGGTCGTGAAAAGGTAAGGTACAGGAATTATAAATCCACAGGAATTACTTTTCTGGAAATAAAGAAGAAATCAAAGAAGAACAGAACGGTTAAATGGCGCATGGAAAATTCTCTTTCGGGCAGTTCCTTCAATGAGAAAGCAGTTGAATTCATTAATTCACATATTAAATTACCTGTTGAGCAATTAAAGCCAGTTCTTTCAAATAGTTTTAAACGAATGACCTTTGTGGGTTTTGACCCGCCTGAACGCATAACGGTCGACATGGATCTGTCTTTTTCTTCAATTGAAGGAAATAGCATCGGACTGCCTTTAATATCAATAATAGAGCTTAAGAGTGAAGGACTTGCTTCACGGTCGCCCTTTTCGAGGATTATTAAAAGGTTTTCGAGTTATCCCACAGGATTCAGCAAGTACTGCATAGGTTGTGCAATGCTTTACGATCTTCCCCTTAAAAACAGTCTCAAACCAAACATTCTATTAATTAACAGGATCGAAAATGAATACAATGGATATCTTAGTGCCTGAAGCAGTGAACATTGCAGGAATTCATATAATTGATCTCCCAGGCTTCATCGAATTTGTCCTGCGATTTCTCCTTAATATCGCAGTTATTTTGATACTGGTGAGATGGCTGTACTATTCAAAGACGAGACGAAAAGACTACCTGTTTACTTATATTCTCATTTCAAGTATAGTTTTCCTCCTTTGCTTCCTGCTCGAGAGTGTCAAGCTCCAGATAGGATTTGCCTTAGGCATGTTTGCCATTTTCGGTATTATCCGTTACCGGACCGATGCCCTTCCAATAAAGGAAATGACATATCTCTTTCTGATTATAGGGGTCTCTGTAATCAATGCCCTGACAAATACAGAAACAAGTCTTGTTGATCTGCTGTTTTCAAATTTCGTGATAATTTTCATTACTTACGGACTGGAAAGGCTCTGGTTAATAAAACATGAATCGTCAAAACTTGTCATATACGAAAAGATCAACCTTATAAAGGAGGATAAGTATGATGAACTGTTGAAGGACCTCCAGGAAAGAACCGGCATTAAAAAGATAAACAGGATTGAAGTTGGAAAGATAAATTTTCTGCGTGACATATGTGACCTTACAATATACTATTATAGTGACGGTATCAATCAGGGTCATGTTGCAAATAATAGTTCAAAAAATGATGATGATGACGACTAAGAAACTTTTTTTGGTTTTTCTCCTTATCAGCACTGCTTCAATCTCTTTTTCGCAGGATGATTTCGGAATATGGTATAGTGTAGCTGCTGAAAAAAAACTGGGAAAGCACCTTGAGCTGGATTTGGATGCCAACGTAAGAACTTTTGATAATGCTTTAAAAATTGAAGAGACCTTTTTTGATATCGGACTGTCCTATAAATTAAATAAGTATTTGTCAGCAGCTTTCTCTTACAGATTTACGGAGTTCAAGGAAGACGATGACCTGTTTCACCCAAGGCACAAGTGGTTTGCAGACCTTAAGGGGAAATTGCCCCTTGGAGATTTTAATTTATCGGCAAGGTTAAGGTTCCAGCAACGCTACAAAACGTATTTTGAGGATGAAAATGATAAAGAGTCGAAAGATGCAGGACGGATTAAGCTTAAGATGCTTTACAATATTCCTTCATTCCCGGTAAACCCGTATTTATCCACTGAATTATTCTTCCCGATGTTTACTCAGTCAGAAAGATTTGTTGAGAAAAACAGGTTTATGGCCGGGATTGCTTACAAGATTGCGAAAAAACATTCATTAGAGCTTGAGTACATGTTCCAGCGTGATTATTTCCCGCATATCTCAGATATTAATATTGTTTCTGTCTGTTACAATTTAAAATTCTAAAACACTGTTGTCCGGTAAAAAATTAAAAAGAGGGTTGGTCAGTTAAGACCAACCCAGTGGTTATCTTTGAAGTTACGACACAACTAAGAGTAACCATGAGTAAAAGTACAAATTTTAGCGGACAGTAATATTATAAAATGAAATATACAAGTTTCTTGTTATTCTTATCTATTGCCGTTGTGATGTTCATGCTTTTACAACCTGAAGTTGTTTCACAATCTGCAAGAACCGGGAAAGCTAAAAGTTTAAGCGCAGATGTTTGGGTAACAACAAAAGACAGGACAATGAAATTGTCAAAAGAAGCTAACCTTCTTTTCACTATTAGGAAAGAGAATGAGGCTAAAACGCATGTAATTGAGATAATTCCATCCATTGGATATCAGACAATAGATGGTATGGGGTCGTCGTTTGAACCTGCCACCTGTTTTAATCTGTCACAGCTTCCGGCTGATGAGCGGAACAAAACACTAAGGGCACTTCTGAGTAAGGATGATGGCATAGGGATGAACCTTATGCGGATTTGTATCGGCACACCCGATTTTACATGTGATCCATGGTACTCTTATGATGATATTGAAAAAGGGGAAACAGATACTCTATTAGCTCATTTCTCAATTGATAAGGATAGGAATTATATTATTCATGTGCTTAAGGAGGCGCTCAGCATCAATCCCGAACTCCGTTTTTTTGCATCTCCATGGAGCCCTCCCGGGTGGATGAAGACTTCCGGAAGCATGATCGGAGGGAGCTTAAAGCCTGAATATTATGAGGTTTATGCAAACTATTTTGTGAAGTATCTGCAGGCTTATGAATCCGAAGGCATTCCGGTATATGCGGTTACTATTCAGAATGAACCGGGTGTAGACAGAGAACATGAAAGCCCAAGATGGTGGTATCCGTCATGCCACTGGACAGCGCTCCAGGAAAAGGAATTTATCAAATTATATCTGGGACCTGCACTCAGGAGAGTGGGACTGAAAACCGAGATATGGTGCTACGATCACAATTATAATATTAAACCTGTAACTGATGGTTCACCTGTTTTTATTCCTGAAAGACCAGGTGATGCAGGTATAGGATATCCGCGAACAATTCTACAGGATTCAGCTGCACGAATGTATATAAAAGCAATTGCTTTTCATGGCTATGCAGGGACTCCTGCCGGAATGACAGAGATTCATAAGGAGTTTCCCAGTGTACCGGTCAGATTTACTGAAGGTTCTGTCTTTGGTATGCAGGGTGGTATCAAACTCATACAGTTACTTAGAAATTATGCATCAAGTTACAACGCCTGGGTTACAATGCTTGATGAAAACAGGAAACCAAATAATGGGGCTTTTACTGCCGGCCGGACAATAATTGAGAGAAACTCGCAGACAAATGAGGTTTCATATTATTTTGATTATTACATGTACGGTCAGTTCATGAAATTCATAAGCAGTGGTTCTGTTAGAATAGAGAGCAAAGGAGAAACAGAAATGCCTCATGTAGCTTTCCGTAATACCGATAATAAGATAGTCCTTATTATAATCAATAACAATGTTTCTAATCAACCCGTCACAATTTTATGTGAAGGAATGGGAGCCTCTTTTGAAATGGCAGGAAATTCGATAGCAACTTTGAAATGGTAACTTAAAATTAATAACTGCATAGGGCCACAGGGTCCCGATAGCTACCGTTATCGCATAGAGCAACCGAGGAACTTTTGTTTACTCTGCGGTCCTTTGGTTTCCTCTGCCAAAAACCTCGGTTGTGATAAGCTGAGCTTTATTCCTGCAAGGCTTTCATCAATAACGACATCCCCTCCCTGTGACTGGGTAACAATTCCTACTTCAGCTCTTGTACCCTGCGCCATGCAGTCGAGCCATATGCCGCCGCCCGTGTCATGAATCCGGTTGTGAACAATTCTTGTATCGATTGCCGCGGAGCTTTTTTCATATAAAATGTTTCAGTTAGATTTTAAAATTTCTTATACTTTTTATTGTACCAAAAGGAGTTTCATTAAGTGCAACTTCAATTGTGAAATTTCCTTCTAATCCTTTTGTGTCGAGAATGAAATCGGTCTTATTATGACCAAAACCACTGATTTTAACTTCTTTTGAAGATTCCAGAACTACTTTGTCGTTCTTTTTAAGCTTTAACATGATACTTCCGTTCCAATCCTTCTCAAGGTCATTTATCATAGTTACACGAATGCTGAACCTGGAATCTTTTTTTACAGAATCATCCCAGAAATCGATCATCAGTCCGATTGGTGAAAAAGAATCCCTGACATATTTGTAAAACTGCGGTTCCCATATCAGATTCTTAACATCTGTCCAGTTATCGCTTGTCTGACCATCGCGCCTGTCGTAACCCAGGCCCGTAAAATGCATAACACCAGCTGCTTCTCTGTGACAACGCCAGAACTCAGTTTCAGCGGCTGTATACCTTGCATAAAGTTCCCATCTCTCTTCAGGTGTTGAATTTTTCCCCAGAAGATTCTCATAGAGTTGTTTTGTCAAGGTGGTTGGGCTGCCATCGCGATTGAGCCATAACCAGCCATACTCGTTGATTATGACAGGGCCGGTACCGGGATTAGGGGAATTATTTCCATGTGGGATTATACTTGCGGTAGTCATATCTTTGAGTTTAAACTCCGGATTTCCATAATGATATGGATGCGATTCGAATATGTCACCCGGTTCTCTGGCAGTACTATAACTATTGTCCCAGCTTCTTCCTGACATGTCGAGTGTTCGTACCTCAGCAATGGCCGAATCAATTGAAGGCCGGTTTAACAATGTCTCATTACTTCCATCCCATATAACAACGCTTGGGTGGTTCCACCGTTCTTTCATCCATTCCCTGTACTCTTTAGCAAGTTCATCATTGTTAAGGTTTTTTGTCCATTTATTCCACTGAGGTGCGCCATACCAGATAGGGAATTCATCCTGAATCATAAATCCCTCTTCATCAGCTATATTATACCACTCTTCTGGCGGAAATCCGATGCAATTCCTGTATGAATTCCAGAACATATCTTCTTTAAACTTTTTGTGCATTTTCCTTACCCACTTATAATTCCATGGGAGTGAATCGCACTTTGGGTCTTCAAAAAAACGATATAGTGTAATGTTGGTTCCTCTGAGGAAATATTGTTTTCCATTAAGTATTGCTTTATGGGAAACAGAATCAAAATGAAGATCTCTCATGCCAAACCTGGTCTGGTAGTTATCAGAACACGTTGATACTTCAAGAGTATATAGAAACGGATCTTCAGGTGACCAGAAAGTGCAGTTTTTAATGTCAACAGCAATATTAATTGTTTTCTCAGCATTTTTTTCAAAAGAAATTCTTTCTGTTGTGTATTCTCCTGCAACAACTCCGGAATTGAATTCTTTTATGATGAATGTGATCTTGGATGTAATAGTGTTACCATTGTTTTTAATCTGGGCTCTGATCTTTGCTTCTTTCTTCACAATGTCGGGAGCAACCTGTATATTGCTTATGAAGGGAGAGTTGCTCAGAATCAGTTCAACATTATCAAATATTCCTGAAATGTACCTCTGTTTTTCATAATCAAATCCGTCGGGCATATCCTGCGGCAGGGAATTTCTTGATGATCCGACTGAAATAATCAGTTCATTCTGACCTGTTTTCAGAACTTTTTTCAGATCGAAATAGCCCGGGGTAAAACAGGGAAGATGTTCACCAACATAAGTTCCATTCAGATATACTCTTGTTCCGAACATTGCTTTTCCTACTTTAAGCAAAGCAACCTGTGGTACATTGCCTGCAATGTTGAAAGTTCGATGATACCAGTAGACATCCCTCTGGTTGTCCTGCTGATGGTAGAACAGATCGAGGTTAGAATCAATAATATTTCGGTCGGGAACCTTTGGAGCCGGATTGATAAATGCAGGACGGGCCAGAGTCACAAGCCCTGGAACGGTTATATTTCTGTTAAATTCAGAAGGGATAACATCTTTTTTGCCATCCGTAATTTGCCATGTTCCGTTTAATGAAAAAGTTTCCCTTTTGTTGTCTGAATTGTTGCATCCAATAGTTAAAATAAAGCAAAGAGATACACTTGAAATTATTATTGATTGTTTCATATCAATAAGATAAATAAAACACTGTTGTCCGGTAAAAAATTAAAAAGAGGGTTGGTCAGTTAAGACCAACCCAAGTGGTTATCTTTGAAGTTACAACACAACTAAGAGTAACCATGAGTAAAAGTACAAATTTAAGTGGACAGTAATGATTCTAAAAGCCGCTTAATAGTTGAAAATGATGTGATGATTTTCTATTTTTAGTCCTTCAACATATCAAACAGGAATCCAAATTATGAAAATCAGGAATTATCTGCTCGCTGTTATTTTTGCTTCAACATGGTTAATGTCCTTAACTTACGGACAGCTTTTACCTGAACGCCAGTGGCCCGGTTACCGGGGTTATATGGCTTCGGGAGTGCTTGACAATGCAAATCTTCCTGAAACATTTAACTTTGACAAACTCGAAAATGTAAGATGGAAGATTGAGATCCCCGGTTTGGGATTATCGAGTCCTGCAATCTGGGACAACAGGCTGTTTATCACAACTGCAGTAAGTTATGATGATAATGCTGGTTTTAAACCTGGCCTTTATGGCGATGTTACCCCGGTAAATGATGCATCGGTCCATGAATGGAAAGTTTTTTGCATCAATAAAAGCGACGGTAAAATAATTTGGGAAAGAACCTCATATAAAGGAATCCCTAAAATCAAGCGTCATCCTAAATCTACTCATGCCAACACAACTGTAGCAACCGATGGAAAATATGTAGTGGCATTTTTCGGATCCGAAGGCCTGTATTGTTATGACATTGATGGCAAACTACTATGGCAGAAGAACTTCGGCATCCTGAAATCAGTCTTCTTTACTATGCAGAAGGCTGAATGGGAGTTCGCCAGTTCCCCGGTAATACATAATGGAGTCCTGATAATACAGGTTGACGTGTTTGAAAACTCATTTTTAGCTGCTTATGATGTTAAAACGGGAACAGAACTGTGGAAATCAGAAAGAGATGAGTATCCTGGATGGTGTACGCCCAACATTTATATGAATGCAGGCAAGACCTATATTGCAGTAAATGGATTTAAGCACAGGGGAGGATATGACTTTGAAACAGGGAAAGAGGTCTGGAAAATGTCGGGGGGTGGGGATATCCAGATCCCGACGCCAATTATCGGGAAAAATCTGATCTATTTCAACAGTGCACACGGGAGAAGTTCGCCCATAATTGCCGTAAAAACCAGCGCAACCGGCGATATAACTCTGAAAGGCGATGAGACTTCGAACTCAGGTGTTCAATGGAGTCTGCCCAGGGGCGGCTCATATATGCATACTATGCTCCTCTACAGAGGCCTCCTTTATAATGTTAACTGGAACGGGGCAATCAATTGCCTCGATCCTTCAACTGGAAAAGAAGTTTATAATGCAAAACTTGGAAGCTCCGGGAGCTTTATAGCATCGCCTGTTGCTTCTGACGGGAAGATTTATATTGTTGATGAGGAGGGAATAGTTTATATAATCAGGGACGGCAGCACTTTTAATCTGCTGGCTGAAATTCCGATGAAGGATATCTGTATGACCGCGCCTGCTCTAACTGATGGAATGATATATTTCAGGACCCAGCACAATCTTTTTGCAGTTGGTAAAAAGCAGCACTGAAGCCAGTTAATCCTTCCTGATCCTGTTTATCAGCGTATCCTTTTTAATCGATTTTACTGAAGCTGCCAGGGCAGCCAGCCCGGTTATGAGAACCAGCAGTATCATTAAAGCTAAAGTCTTCCATGGAAGACCAGAATCATTCATTATGGAAGGTCTCGTTGCCACAAGGGCAGAAATAATGCCGGTAAATATGCCGTACAGCAGGATCCTTGAATGTTCCCCAAAAACTATCTTCCGGATGCTTTTCACTGAAAAGCCTCCTGCCAGCATTAAACCAAAGTCCCTCTTTCTTTGATTGAAATTTCTTATGAGTATGAGTCCCAATCCGGCTACACCTAAGATCATTCCAATACCACCCAGAATTGTAAATACTGATAAATAGGTATTTGTAACAACAAAAAATGAGGCGAGTCTTTCGCCGGCCGGCTCAAAATGCACTCCATATTCCGATAACCTGTCATTCAGGGTGCTTAAATACAATTCTGACGATTCCGGATCACCGTCAGCCAGAAAAAGCTGGCTTCCCGGGACTGAGGGAAAAAACCTGCTGAAATTTTCGTTCCCGATAATAACATATCCCTGAAAAACTGATGATTTTAGTCCGGCTGAAATAATAACATTAAGTACCTGACCGCTTTCAGCTCTTATTTTCAGCGTATCACCCACTTTGATTTTCAGTCCGTATTGAAGCACAGTCTGGTCGGCAATCCCATAGATAGTGCTATTCGCAGGGGCATATCCAAGTGTCAGCCAGGGGTTTGCTGCTTTAATGCCCTTCATTTCAGCTGCAAATGAAAATGATCCTTTCCTTACGAATTCTGCAGGGTCAATTCCAAGTATGGGAGGAGAAGCAATATGATTCAGGTTCAGACAGCTGGCATCGTTGCCTGAAGTTCTCCTGACCTGTACAAGCGAAAGTTCCTTTAATTCAGGCTCATCAAGTCCAAATTCTTTCCTGCCTGCTGCACTCGTCAGACTACCCCGGACCGGTACCGATGATTCTCCCCAAAGAAGGTATCCGCCTGTTCCGCCTGAAGGTTTCAGCATGTTCCCACTGAGATTCATCCTGTTGACGCCAGTGATAATAACAGCGAAGAGTCCCGCTGCAAGGAAAAGGACAGGAGCGATAGCCTGAGAAGGATGAAATGAATAGTAAGAATCTGATATCTGACTTTTCATTCTGAAATTGTAAATCCCACTTTTTTGTTTCCCAATGTAATGCTGGCGAATTATAAGGATCGAGGTGGCAAAGACCATAATTCCAGCTGAATAGGAGAGGGTGGTTGAATCTTCTTCAAGAATAAATGACAGAATTATCAGAATAAATGTTATTGTTAAAGAAATAACAGTGATTAAAAGGTTTCTTCCGGGTGAAGGCGTGTCTGTTTTTCCGGTTTCAGGCCTGCTGAGATATCTCAGAAACCCTGATGATTTTATTTTAAGAATCACAAGAATAAGACTGACAGTGACAGCAAACCCGATAAAAAATGACCAGGGATCAAATCCGGAAATCAAAGTATTGGTCTGTACCGCGCCCTGCCAGACGGAGTTAAGTGCTTTAATTATGATAAGGTTGAATAACCCTCCGGTGAAAGCTCCAAGAAAAGCTCCGATAACTGCCATGGTCCCTGTTTCAAGGAACAGGAGCTTTTCAATCTCCCGTTTTGCAAATCCAATCGAAAATAGTGTAGTAACCTCATTCTTCTTTGCTTCATAGAAAGATGAAACAACAAGCATAAGCAAAATAAGGGCTGACAGAATGATAAAGAATCCAAGGCTCAGAAAGAGTGTGCTGAAATCTACGCTCTCATTTGCTGCTCTGATCGATTCCTGTGGAAGATCAGTAATAGTAAACCCCGAATTATACGGATCTATTGAACCTTTTAGCTCTGCCTGGATTTCATTTTCAGGAGCATCTTTTTTAAAGCGGATGGCTGTTGCCGGACCAAAATTACCGGCCCATAGCTCTTTTCCCGTTTCATAATTAATAAAAGCCTTTGGAGTACCGCGGAACTTGTTCCAGTACTCCTCATCTTTCTTACGGATACGGTCCAGTTTGATCTCCACTCCAGCATCCCAGTCGGTACATGATTCGCTTCCCGCAATCCCGGGGAAAGCTGGCATTAATAACGAATCGGACCAGATACCATTCATTTCAACTACGCTGCTTACAACAAAATTCATCTTCTTTTCAGTAAGACGATTCAAAGGATCAGGTGAATACCAGGATACCCCAAGAGTGTCACCTTTAACTGCCTTAATATCTTCAGCCAGCCAGCGGTTTATCACAATCCCGTTTCCTTCAGGGACACCATCGTATAATAAAGGATCAAGACCTGAAATAAATGAATAAGGGGCAGAATTGTTCCCTTTCGCGATAGTATTGGCAAGATAAGTAATGACAGGGAAAGAAGAGATTGACATTTTATTTACCTCGTCAACCTGCGACTGATCAATAAAAACCCTGTCCGATATCATTTCATATTCATCCGTCTTAGTTATATGTCTCAGTGTAAGACCTGTATCTTCAGGTTTAAGCACTTCACGGAGATTTCTGTAAATGACCTGCACAGGAATACTCTTCTTATAATCCAACAATAACCTGTTTATTTTAGGTGTTTTACCATCAGCATCAACAAGATCTGAACGGTTTATAAATATATTCAGCGGAGTTATCTGACTGATTCCAAGGGAGAAATTACCTGAATTGCCGGAATTAAGTATGATACCCGTTTTAAGAACCAAAGAAGCTGTTGCATCAGTACCCGGGGAAAAAGGGGCATCAGCCGGGATACTGCTTATTGAATTGAAACGGATTATAAGTTCATCTCCGTCTTTTATTCCAAGATAACTTGCAAGCTGTTCATTAACTGCAACCTCACCTTTATTAACCTTTATTCCTTCATCTCCCTGAAATGAAAAGAAATCATCATCAACAGCATAGATTTTAATCCTGGAAGCTGTCTGCCCTGTGATAAAATGCTGACAGTACCCGTCAAGTTCAAGCAAACCGGTGGATTTTAATCCTGTTTTAGCGGACATTCTGTTAACCAGCGATGGATCAAAATAGCGAATACCTGAACTGATGAGTATCCCGGTGTTCCCTAGCTTTTCGAAAGAAGTCTGCCTCAGACTGTTTCTTACCGATCGGCCTGTCATTAAAGAACCGGTGATTACAGCAGCAAGCAATAGTATTATACTAACCTGGGAAACAGCACCTTTGAAATTATAGGAAATTGATCTTCTGACAATATGGAATAGGCTCAGTTTCATCCGATCTGTTTATTACTTAATTCCGGAAATCAGCTTTCCATCTGAAAGGGTGTACTGAATCTTCATCTTATCGGCAAGCTCCTGGGAGTGAGTCGCCAGAATAAGTGTGATTCCATAGTCACTGTTCATCTGTAGAAGAAGGTCACCCAGATTAATGGCATTCTTTTTATCGAGCGAACCGGTCGGTTCGTCCGCCAGCAAAAGAGAAGGTTTGTTTACAAGGGCTCTTACAAGGGTAGCTCTCTGCGCTTCACCTCCCGATATCTGAAATGGATACTTCTCTGCAATATCCGATATTCCGGTTTTTGACATCATTTCGAGGGATCCGTCGACTTTTTCCCTGTATTCAGATTCGTCGGTTTTTGATGCAAGCAGAGGGAGCAGGATGTTTTCCTTGACTGTAAGATATGGAAGAAGAAGATGATCCTGGAAAACAAAACCAATATTCCTGTTCCTGTAAACAGCTGATTCCTGCTGATCGTAATTCAGGATTGACATGCCTCTGAAAACAATGTCACCGCTGTCAGGCCTGTCGAGCAATCCTATAATATTCAGCAGGGTGGTTTTTCCTGATCCGGAAGGACCTGAAACAGAGACAGAATCACCCTCATTTACTTTCAGATCAAGGTTATTAAGAACAATACCTCTCTGGTGAAATGATTTTGATACCTTATTAATATTGAGCATTTTTAATAATTTTATTATAGACTTCTGAAAGCCCGGCCGACATTTTGTCGAGCGAAAGTTCCTGAAGGACCATTTTTCTTCCTTTTGCACCAAGAATTGAGATCAATTCCTTATCTTTTAAAAGCTTATAAAGGTTCTCAGCAAGGTCTGAAACAGTATCAGGTGAATAAAGTATGCCGCCACCGGTTCTTTCAAGTATTTCAGGAAATGCTCCTGTAGCCGGTTGTACAACAGGTATACCGGCAGCATTGGCTTCAAGGAGATATAATCCGTAGCCGTCATACTTCCGGACAGGAACACTGATAACATCAACATCATGAAAAAACTCCATTTTCCTGTCACCCTGAAATTCAGGGTAGATCTTTACGGATTTCTCAAGCTTATGGTCCCTTATCTTCTTAATCTGTCCGGAAACAAAGAGCTTATCTGTACCGGTAAAACCACCACAGACATTGAGTGTCAAGCCCGGGATAAGATCCTTCTCTTTAAGTTCTATAAAAGCATCCACCAGTTTGTCGAATCCATTGTAATTATTCACCCGACTGAAATAACCAATGGCTGATGGTTCTCTCTCCGTTCTGGATATTTCTTTATTCTCAGGATCAAACCCCAGAGGAACAACCATGACATTGTCGCCTTTGATCCCTGTTTTCCTTATAAAAAGATCCTTGTAATAATTGCTGGGAGTTACAAAAGCATCAACATAACCAGATTCTTTAGCAACCATCTTCCAGGCTCTTGAGCGGAATGGCTCAGCCATATCATCGATCCAGTCATCTTCATTCAGAAGTGAGCAGACTACTTTTACATCCATTCTTTTCTTAAGCTGTCGCGCAATCCCCAGAATAAGTGCATTCGACAGATGAATGATATCGGGTTTCCCGTCCTTCAGCAGGTATTTCACGAGCCTGTCGACTTCATTTTTTCTGAAGGCATTATCTCCTTCGATCATGTTAATGGTCAGCTCCTCATACCCCTCAGTGCTTGTTGTTCCTGCCTGTTTTGCCGCAAGCTTCAGGAATAGTTTTGAATCTAAGAATTTATCAAGGATTGCAGGCATATTTTTAAGAAATCCAACCTTTTCCCGCAGATACATAGAAATAGCCCCGAAGAACACATTTTTGTCAAAACCGCTTTCTTCACTCGTGGTTTTATCGGGAGGAAGGTAAAGGGGTATTGCGCTTGCCTTAATGCCAGGGACTTTACGGATAGCCCTTACGTAAAGCATATCACGGTAGCAATTTCCGCAGTAAAATGCTCCTCCTGAACCTGTAATAAGATATACTATTTTCATATCAATCTACTTCTGTGATCCCCATTTTCCACCCCCAACCCCCTAAAGGGGGCCAAACCAAAGTCCCCTTCAGGGGATTTAGGGGTTTTTATTTCCAAAAGCGAGCAACCTTCCATCTTCAGTAAGAAAATAAAACCGATTCTTCGTCACTGCCGGGGAACTGCTTACCGGGGCACCGGCATTGAAGCTCCACAGTTTTTTACCGTCCTGAAGGTTTAACATATAAATATATCCATCCAGACTTCCAAAGATAACTTTGGTTGGAGTAATTACCGCTGATCCTGTAATTCTTCCGTTCGTTCTGTATTTCCACTTCAGCCTGCCTGTTATCAGATCATAACAGTACATGAATTTGTCTTCATTGCCGACAAGTACATAGTTTTTACCTACGGCAGGTATGGCAAGTATTGATCCTGAAGTCTCATTAGCAGGGACTTCCCAGCTGATCTTTCCTGTCAGCAAATCCAGACAGTAAAGGTTTCCATCATAATCCCCAAAGCATGCCTTACCGCCTGAAAGTGCAGGGGAGGAGGCAATGTAGACACCAATTTCTATCGTATCCTTTTCTCTTCCCGAATATGCATCTGCTATTCTTATAATGCCATCACATCCGCCAAAAACAATGTTATTATTTGATACAGAAGGTGTTCCGTTGACATAATTTTCGGTCTCCAGCTTCCAGAGAAGTCTTCCGTTCAACGGATCAACAGAATGAAGAAAATAATCATAGCTGCCGATAATTATGCCCGATCTCTTTCCAGTGGTCCACCAATTGGCTGATCCGGCTATCTGGCTGTCGGTTTTGTATTTCCAGATAAGCTTCCCTGTGCCTTTGTCAATTGAATGGAGTGAACCGTCATTGAACCCTATTATTACTTTGTTTTCATAAACCATCGGTGGAGCTTCGGATGCGATTCCACCTTCATACTTCCATTTCATCTTTCCGTCTGTCCCGACTGCAATAACGGAACCTTTGTCATTTCCAAAGATTACCATGCCGCCGCTTACAACAGGTGATGATTTTGTCCTGGCACCGGTTGGCAGACTCCAGACAAGGGAAGGAGATAAAGGCAGTTCAGTCAGGGTAAATCCTGAAAGGTCAGATTTGCCCCTGAAAATCGGCCACTCCTGGTCAGCAGACTGTGAATATCCCTGCAGGGCTGTTGCCAGAAGTATCAGTAATATTTTTAAGCATTTCATCATTTACCTTGAATATTGTTCAGATATCCGAGTGCTCCTGTGGGACATACGTCAATACTTTTTTTCGTTATGGATTCAGGAATATTGACAAATTCCTCCGTAAGAGCTTCAGAGATGATAGAAACAAAGCCTCTGTTAATAAAACAGAGCGACGGTTCTTCTTTGGTATCCCCGCATGCCCTTACACAGAGTCCGCATTTTATACATTTTGCATTTTCAAAAATCAGGCCGGTTTTATGATTGATTTTTTTTGAAATGGGTGCATTTACAAATTTTCCCTTCGGATCCTTAAGTTCAAATTTTTCGGCCAGTTCTCTCAGTCCGCAGTTTTCAGCTGCCCTGCAGTCACAATGCATACAGCTCTCTGCTTCCGCTGAAGCCGACAAAAAATCAGTAATTTCCCTGTTCCGTGTTATATTTTCACTGCACTCTCTAAGCCATTCCTTCATTTCGCTTTCCTCCAGCAATCCGATTCGCGAAGAGAACCGTTTGCGGACATCGACTTCAGAATAATATTGAGACGTATGATCACTTGAAAGGGCAGGCAGATTGCGGCTTATAAATATTCTGATATTTCTTATCGAGACAGGAGTGTCAATCTTCTTCCTCCGGCAGGCATTTTCACAGAAAGCCTTGCAGGTGATACAGCTCAGTTCACCTCCGTTCATCTCAGCCCTGATAAGCTCTGCCGCATCCTCATGCTTTCCGGCAATCAGAAGCCTGTTCATTAAAGGTATATTGTATCCTCTCGGGCAAACAATCCTGCATTGGGCCTCACATTCAGCCCGGTGTTCCGAAAGCAGCAGAGTTACAGCCCTTTTCCTGATATTTATAACTTCCTCACCTGAAGTATCAATATCCATTTCATCCTGAACAAGCGCGGAGCATGCAGGGATAAAACTGTTTTTTCCTTTATCTCTTACCATGCAGACCATGCAGGATGAATAATGTTCAATCCCTTCTTTATGACAAAGAGTCGGGATCATAATCCCTGCTTTTACTGCAGCTTCAAGGATTGTCTGATCCTTTTCTACTTCAACTTCTATATTATCAATTTTGATCCTCATTCTTTACATTTACTAGTTCAACTGCCTGTTCCGGACATACAACCCTGCAGTTATCACATTTGGTACAGAGAGCCAGATCAATCTCATGCTTTTCATACGGTCTGAAGGCAATTGCATTCACCGGACACTCCTGGAAGCACTTTGTACATCCGGTGCATTTATCTGTAATGGTATATTTTATCAGATCCCTGCATCTCCTGGCAGGGCAGATTCCTCTTGCATGAGCTTCGTATTCTTCCCTGAAATATTTAAGGCCTGTGATAACAGGATTAGGAGCAGTTTTGCCGAGTCCGCAGAGGCTTCCATTCCTCACATCCCGGCAAAGCTTTTCCAGTTCATCAATTTCGTTCATTGCTGCTTCGCCCCGGGTCAGTCTTGTTAATATTTCAAGCATGTGTTTTGTTCCGACCCGGCAGAAGGTGCATTTCCCGCATGACTGTTTATGGGTGAATTCAAGAAAGTACCTGGCCATATCGACCATGCAGTCAGTATCGTCGAGGACTACCATGCCGCCGGAACCCATCATGGCGCCCATTTTTGTCAGTTCTTCATAGTCGACAGGAGTATCTGCCATACTTTCAGGAATGCATCCCCCTGAGGGGCCTCCGATCTGTACAGCTTTAAAGGATCTCCCTTCACCTACCCCGCAGCCTATTATTTCAACGATATCCCGTATCGTGGTACCCATCGGTACTTCTATGAGTCCGCCTTTTGCAACCTTCCCGGCAAGAGCAAAAACCTTTGTACCCTTGCTTTTTTCGGTTCCGATTGTACTGAAAGCATCTGCTCCATTGTTTATTATCCATGGAACGAGTGCAAGAGTCTCAACATTATTAACCAGGGTAGGATCTCCATTATAACCTTTTACGGCAGGGTAGGGAGGCCTCAGATGAGGTGTTCCCCGCTTCCCTTCCAGCGATGCTATCAGAGCAGTCTCTTCCCCGCATACAAAAGCTCCGGCACCTTCAAATATTTCAATTTCAAAAGAAAAATCCGAACCAAATATATTTTTTCCGACAATCCCTTTCTCTTTACATATTATCAGGGCAGCCCTGACCCTTGAAACAGCGAGAGGATATTCAGCCCTTATGTAGAAAATACCTCTGTCTGCCCCGGTTGCAAACCCGGCAATAAGCATTCCCTCGATTATCCTGAAGGGAAATGATTCCAGGAGCATCCTGTCCATGAAAGCTCCAGGATCGCCTTCATCCCCATTGCAAACAACATATTTCGGTTTAGTTTTTGATTCTGATGATATTTCCCATTTTTTACCGGTCCGAAATCCCGCTCCACCACGTCCTCTTAGCCCGCTTTCTGTAATTACCTTTACAAGTGATACCGGATCTGAAGACAAAAGTGATCTCTTAAAGGCAGTGAATCCATCAAGAAGAACATACTCATCATAAGAATCCGGTGTCATTATGCCACTGTTCAAAGTAGCGATATGCACCTGGGTACTCAGAAAATCATTAAGCGTATGTTCCCGTACTTCCCCTGCAAGATTTACCGGGCTGTACAGCATATCATCCGAAACAAATGTATCAGCCAGGTTATTTATCCGGAATTTAAATCTCTTATTCAATGACCTGGGCTTGATATGCTTGAGCAGGATCTCTTCAACCTGATCTTTCCTGACATTCGTATAACGTGAATTACTGCTCCCGGACTTGACAATCTCAAGAAGAGGTGTCTGGTTACAGACCCCTACGCATCCAACAGGTTTTATTTTGATGTTAAGGTTATAAAACTCCCTGATATCAGTAAGTTTCGCCATTATATCCCTGCTTCCTCCGGCAACACAGCATGATCCGAGTCCTATCCGTACTTCCGCATCAAAGTCATTTTCCCCGCTATGGTCCGCCTTTTCCTGATGCTTTGCATGTGAATTAAGGAAATCACTTACGATCTCATTAACCTGCGTCGGTTTAACATGTCCGTATGTTTTTCCGTCGATCTGGACTACTGGTGCAAGAGTACAACAGCCCAGACATGCAACCTCCTCGATTGAGAAAAGATTATCCGGAGAGCTGTTCCTCTCGTCGGTTATCTTTAAGTCTCTCTTAAAGGCTTCGGAAATGAGCTGTGATCCTTTTACATGACAGGCTGTACCGGCACAGATCTTAATAGTGTGCTGTCCGGACGGGATATGCCTGAATTGAGAATAGAATGTTGAGACCCCGGATATCTGACCCGGTGTAACATCGGTAATCCTACAAATATGCTTAAGTGCTTCAGATGGAAGGTAATTGAGCTTTTTTTGTACTTCCTGAAGGATTAATATTACTTTATCCTTACCTGTACCAGTCTCTTTTACAACAGATTCCACAACAGATTCAATCTCCTCTGCCGGGATTATTCCGTAATCACAATTACATTTATTTATATCTTTTGTTTCTTTTTTCAATTCGAAGAGATGCAAAAAAGGTTATTTCTTCCGCGTATATAAATATTTTTATCAGAAAAGGCAGGAGTACAATCAGCAGGTTCTCCAATTGGTGATTCCGCAATAAGCTGATATTGAGGTCCTGCATTTACGATATGCATAACACCACTGCGGTCAAGCAACCAGACTTTTTCGTCTGCAACGATTGGTGATGCATAGAACTGATCCATGAAATAATGTGTCCAGATCGTATCTCCGGCCTGTGAATTATAGCAAGCCATATCACCATTGCCGGTTGCAATGAAAAGATAATCCTCAGTAGCCACCGGACTTGAAACATCAGAAGTAAACATGTTGTCGGCCCATACTATGGTAGGACCAGGGCCAGGCTTAATGGCAGCTAATCTTGCATAATCGGTCACCGCATAAACCATATTGCTGTTAAGCGCCAGAGATGGTGCAACATCACCAGTCAGAACCTCAATTGACCAAAGTTCTTTTCCCGACACCGGATTAAAAGCAGTGACTTCCGGGTTTCCGTTTATAATAACCTGGGGTTCTCCGTTGAATGTACCAATAACAGGCGAGGACCATGCAGCTCTTCCCCGTCTTAAGGTTTCCCATTTGAGTTCGCCTGAGCTGGTATCAAAGCCCATCATTGATACTTTTTCGTTTGAATCGAACTGAACGATCAATAATCCCTCATAAATGACCACAGAACAGGAATAACCATATATATTAGCGGGAGTTCCAATGTTTTTAGCCCATTTTTTTTTGCCATTAAGATCGAGACAGATAAGATTTCCATTTGCAAATATGGCGCATACTGATTTCCCGTCAGTTGCAGCTGTTGATGCTGCTATCCCGGCATCATGGTCAGTTTCGGGAAGGACCGATGGCTCCCCCTCGATCCCGGATGCCGAAGCGCTCCATTCTATGGCTCCTGTAATTTTGTTTATGCAGTAGACCTCACAGGATGCCCCCTCTGCACCTGTCACAAAAAGTTTATCACCCCAGATCACCGGTGAGCTTTTTCCGTTTTTTGGAATCTTTATCTTCCACTTAATGTTCTTTCCATCTTCACCATTCCATTCTGTAGGATAACCCGATCCACCTGCATTTGCCCTGCCATCCTGACCCCTGAAAAAAGGATAATTTGTTGCATCGGGCTTATAATTGCCAGCTATTGCAGTTCTGTCTTTTTTCTTGTTTTTTTCAGCATTTTCTCCGGCTTTTGCCGTGCTTTTGCCTGACAGGTCAGGAAGATTGCTCCGAAGCATGAAGGAAGTAATTATAGCAGCGACAGTCAGTACACCTACTGATCCTGCAAGATATTTTGCATACTTCACATTGCCGGAAATTTGACCCTGGCGTTCCCCCGGTATTGAAGGAACAGATTTCTCTCCGCCGGCGATAAGCCTCTGGAAAAGTATGAAAATCGCAGCACCGGCAAGGAGAAGGTAAGATCCGGTTTCAACCTGACGACGCGAAGAAAAATATGCTTTTCTTGCTATAAGGTCAAGAGCTCTTACCTGCTCAGCTTTCACTCTGTTTTCAGGATCTTTGTCGTATTCTTCCTTTATCGAAAGTATAGCAGGATTATCAAGCGGATCCATCGTCTTAAGCTGGAGCAGGCTCAGGAGCATCGTCAGAGCAACGATAAGCGTAAAAACACCTGCCCCCGTGCTTATCCCCCTGAAGATCTTAATGTCTTTATCGTCAAGTTTTATCATCCGTAACTTTATTATTTATATGAACAGGGCAATACCGGAAACACCTGCCACAGCTATAACATTTACCTTTATGAGGCACATAACCGGTTCTTCTTGTTCTGGTGGCAAGAGAGACCAGACTGAGACCGAATGACAATCCCAGGAATATGCCTATCCATGTTGATCCGTTCCTGAACCGTTCATGTATATTAATTTCGTCTTCAAACAATTCGCTTTCAGTTTTCCCTGCCTCCTTGAAAGCAACCGCAGCTTTTGAAACAGCAACTATTCCATTCTCCTTTTCAGCCCTTATCTCCCTTGCAAGGCGGACATTGCTGTTAAGCCCGGCGAGGGCAGGAGAGAGGTTACGGAAAAGAACTGCACCACCGGCTGCAAATACAGGAACAAGCAGCAAATAAATTATGAAACGTCTTCTTTGGGTCTGGGGTTCTTCAACAGGGCGGTCTGAATCCGACGGCAGGATAGCGTCATAAGGGCAAACATCTTCACAAAGACGGCAGTTAATACATTCAGCTGGTGTTATTGTCAGATGCCTGGATGAAAACCTGGAAAAGAGATTGAGAAGAACGCCATATGGACAAAGATATCTGCAATATGGCCTGTTTATGAATATTCCTGCAAGAAGAAGTAAAGCACCGAAGATTATCATTGTATAAGGAGCATCAAGACGGAATATCCCCACGAAAGGATCATACCTGCAGATCAGGAACTGGCTTTCCGTTGCAGCCGAAAGGACTGAAATTCCCAGGTAAATAAACGGAATTGAGATCATAACCGATTCGACGACCCTGGGCAATTTTACCGGCCTGAATCCTGTAAGCTCCTGAATTGCGCCGAGAGGACAAACACCAGCACAGAAAACCCTGCCGAATGCCAGAGCAAAAATCAGTGGCATCAGGAAAAACAAAAGCGCAGTAAGTGGTATGGCATATCCTTCATTGAATAAAGCAAGTGAAACATTCTGAACCGAACCTACCGAACACACGCATCCTTCCCTGAAAAACCCAAAATAGGCCAGGGAGAATACCGAAAGCCATACCAGTCCCTGCCTTGACCTTTTTTTAAGGGCCAGCCATGAAGCCAGGGATAATGCTCCGAAAAGAACTGCGGAATCGATATACTCCCATACTTGTGATCTCTGAAGAGGCATTTGATGCTCGGGATACACATATCCCGATTCAAACTCAGGCCGGGGAAACCTGTCCTGCGCTAAAAGTACCACATGCCATGCGAGCATGAGGAAAATCAGGATATATGGAAGTTTCCTTTTCAAAGTATCTCGTCTTAGTTATTATTGTCATTGCGACCACGCTAAGGTGCGAAGCAATCTTTTTATTTTGCCTTTTCTTTAGGTATATACTGTTCTTTACTGGATATCCTCGATATTGCATCAGAGGGACAATTCCGGGCTATAGAACATTCATTGCAATACACGCACAGATCCTGGTTTATCTGCAGATAGAGCGATCCGTTTCCAAAATCGCCACACCCTTTAACGCATTTTCCACAGGCATCACACAGATCCTCATTGATTGTGTATTCAAAATAAGGTTCCTCTACGTATTTACGTGTAATGGCAGCTGTCGGGCACATCTGGTTCTCTGCGCCGGTGCTTATTGTCTTGACTCCCTGACGAAGGTAACCCCCGCAGAGATCGCAATACCCGCACATAACATAAGCATGCACACATTTCACGGCCGAGGGGGTCAGAACGCAGTTTGTTTTGCACTGACCACACTGTGTACATTTGTGGGGATCGATCTGCCAGACATTGCCTGAAGCAGTAACCTTTTTGCCAAGCACAACCGGAAGAGCAACTATCGGGGCGATAATAAGTATCTTTCCTGCTTTCCGTACAAAATCCCTGCGTGACTGATATATGTTTTTACCTTCTTTCATTATGATACGATTTAGTAATTGCTACAGTCTGACTCACCCCTGCATATTCCATTACCAGGGCAGGTGCTGCAATCTTCCCCTTTAACAGCTTTTGAACCTAGTGACAGAGCAAGAAATGCCAGTAATGCAACAAGCAGGCTTCTGACCAGCTTACTTATAAACTGAGATCTGGTGGTTGTCATCATATGTGTTTAAATATATAAAGTGTACTGTTTACACTATTTGCTGCATAAATCGTTTTACCATCAGGCGATGCAACATCCAGCGGAACTGACGGTATAAAATTATTCTTTGAAGAGACGAATTCAATGAAAGCCCCGTCATGATCAAGTATTTTTATCCTGTTGATGCCTTTTTCTGCAGTAACAAAGCCCTGGGGAATTACTGATAAATTTGCGGGGTTACAGCATCCGCAAAAAGCTCCGGGAGCAGTACCCGGTTCCCCGAATTGAGACAATTTCTTTCCTTCTGTTGTCCATGTTTCAACACGTCGGTTGCCGGCATTTGAAATGAATAACCGGCTTCCGGACAATGCAACATCAAAATATAAGCTTGGAATAATAAACTTCTCCTCCGATTGTCCCATCATTGAATGAAGCTCCCCGTTCTTCTTCAGAATGAAAACTAACTTATTACCGGCATCAGCAAAGGCAACAAGGTTTCTATCAGCTGAGACTGAGGTTATTATACAATTCTCCTCATATGGACCCCACTCGGAAATCAGCTTGCCTGAAGATGCTGATACAAGAAGAATCGTTTCATTCGTCGATGCAAAGACCGTGTCACCCGACACTGCCAGTGAAGTGATGCCAAGGTCTGTACCAAGGCTCCAGAGATCTGAAAGGTTACTGCTTAAAGATTTTATGAAAGAATCTCCGCCAAGATAAATATTTCCGTCAGCTGATGCTGCAACAGAAGTCAGTTTCCCTTCAGTTGCATTATAGGTTCTGTCAATGGTCCAGTTGTCATTAAAAACAGAATCCTGAACCGTCACCGAAGCATCCTGTTTATTAGAGTCTTTTGTGGCATCATAAATCATATAACCGATGAAACATAGGATTATGATCAGAGAAAGAAGTGCTGTCAGTTTTTTATTCATGATCATTAGTTTTTCCGATAAATAAACATACTAAATTTCTAGCATCCCTCATTATAAGGTATTTTCCAGCTAATGCCATTGGGCCCCAGGCCTCGATACCATTTATGACCCGGTGCATGGATATCAATGAAGCCTGTGATCCTTCGAGCCTGAAGTAATACAAATTGGCATCATCATCCAGCAGAAGCATTTTGTTATCTTTTATGATAAATGGGCCGAGACCTCTGCCGAATCTTCTGTCTTTACCGCTGGACCAGACAGGGTTTTTAAGATCTGACCTGTTGTAGCATACAAGTTGTTTCTTAAGTGGGCCGGCATTTTCAGGCATAACTGACCATACAAAATCTCCGGTTATAATTGGAGTCTGCTGATCGCTTGAGATGCCTTCCATTGCTTTATGCGATTCAACCAGAATTGCCTTAAAATCAGATCCGTTGAAGTCGATCCTCAATTTTGCGCCACCGGCTCCATAGCTACCGAAAACAGCTATTTCATTGTTCCCCAGGTAAAGCGGAGATGCTGCCGTGGTTGCCGGACTCCATTCCCTGGTAGTCCAGAGCAGTTTTCCTCTGTCATCACCGTCAGCAGCTACCCCTGCAACTCCTCCAACGGCATTATACACGTACATTTTCCTGCCATGGATAACCATCGGCATTATTGATCCGTGCGACATTCTTAATGAATCAGGATTTGGAGTCTTCCAGATAATCTCACCATCAGAGCACCTTACACCAATCATAAGGGCTTTTCCGCCTGGTGAAAGCACTGCAATATCATTATCAATAAGCGGGCACTGGCCTGAATAGAAATCCGGGGTAATCTTTCCTTTTTCACTACCTGGCACGCCGAACTCCTTTTCCATATCAATTGTCCATTTAAGATCGCCTGTCAGCGGATCAACGCACATAACGTGCGACCGCGGACCAACCGTTACAAGGTATTTTTCTGTTACAGCCGGAACAGTCCGGGAATAACCATGGTTCCGTTTAAGATCGACGTTGTACCATCTTCTCCAGAGTTCAGTGCCGGTCTTCAGGGAGAAACATCTAAGCATATCTGCCTTCCTGCGTTCGTTATAATCAAGGATATAAACTCGTCCATTCTTAACAGCAGGACCTGCATAGCCTTCACCCAGGGTTGCTTTCCAGATGATAGGAGGACCGGCAGTATCCCACGATTCTGCCATTTCAAATGTATCCCTGACAATATTGTCAAAATTAGCACCCCGGAAACGCGGCCATTCTCCGGGAACATTTTCATCGAATAAAGCAAGAGTATCAAAAAATTCGCCAACTATAACACTTTCCGATCTGGGCTCAATTTTAGGTCTGTTATCCATCCCGGGAACACTCAATACGAGATCTGCCGGATAATGATCATCAGCCAGCCACCAGATAAGGATCCCTGCCAGGATTACGGCCGTCATACCTGTATACAGGGTGTTATTTTTCTTTAATATCATAAGCCATAAGGGCTTCGCCATGTCGTAGATACAAAACTCCATTATGAATAACAGGATGTGCCCAGTAAGGACCGGAACCTCCCTTGAATTTAAAACTGCTGACTAAGTCAAATTTATCGGGATTAGTTTTTAGCAAGCCGACAAAACCGCTTCGTTCATCATATATATAAAGGTGCCCGTCGGCGGCTATTATTGAACCTTTGTTCTTCCAGTGCTCTTCCCACATTTTCTTTCCGGTATTCCAATCAATGCAGCACCAATTTCCATCTCCATTTGAAAGCCAGTTTGCACCATAAATATATCCGTTTACCAGGACCACGCCTCCATGGTGAACATCAAGTAACTCATCAGTCCAGCTGACCGAGGCACTTCTTCCCTGATCGGCAAGATTAATCATAACTGCCCCATGATTATATCCCCCTGTAACATATATTTTATCGCCATAGTAAATGGGGGTAACACACATGATCTGTCCATTGTCTGTTGTGTCTTTCTTCCCAAGGGCTGCTCTATGGTTTATCTTCCAAAGGATTGAACCATCCGAGACATCAATGCCAAAAACATACCTGGGGGAAACATTAACCATAAGGCTTAGCCCCGGATAGCGAATCATTATAGGAGAAGAGTATGATGCCGGATCACCCAGGCTTGCTGTTTTCCAAACCAGATCACCTGTGTTTTTATTAAGAGCGATAGTTGTGGTCTCAGGTCCGCCCGTCGTAAAATAAATCCTGTCACCATCAATAATCAGTGATTCAGCTATTCCCCATGGTCCATATTTACCGTTGTATGTTTCACTGGCTTTCAGCGACCATATTATTTTACCTGATATTCCATCAATACAGGCAATATCACCGAATCCGCTCGATACATAAACTTTATCACCCTCTACTGTCGGAGTACATCTGCTTTCAGGATTTGATTCTTTCCAAATACGCCCGTAAGGTGTTTGCCATTTTATTTTTCCATAGGCATCCAGAGCAATAAGTATATCGTTCTGATCATCATTACCTGTAAGATATATTGTATTATTGCCGAATGCTACTGAAGAATGGCCTTTGGGCAGAGTAGTATTGGACCAGATAAGTCCGGGTCCCTCCGGAGGCCAGGTTTTCATTAGTCCGGTTTCAGATGATACACCTGTCCTGTTTTCTTCCCTCCATTCACTTATTGACTGGTCATCAGATATTTTCACGGCCAGTCCTGTTGTTGATGAAGCTATTGTCGGATCTGAGAAAAATAAGTAAAAGATCCCATAACCAAGTGCACCTAATATGATAAAAGCCAGGACAATAATGAGAATTCTTTTCATGTCTTTATTCTTTCTTTATTTACAGTAATTATTAAGATAATTGCGATAGTCAAAAATAATTTAATCCAGGCAAAATCTGATCTTTTACCTACTTAGTTTTCAATGAATATACAGCCAGGTATTCACCATGCCGTATAAATAATCTTCCCTTATTTATCATTGGATGAGCCCAGTAAGGGCCGGTTCCTTTTTCTATCCTGAATTCGCTTACGACATCGAGTTTCTGGCTGTCGGGTTTAGCGAGTCCGATATGGCCGTTTGTCTCTTCATAGATATAAAGCATCCCGTCGGCAGAGATAACTGAACCTTTATTGTACCAATCGGTTATCCACATTGTTTTTCCGGTGTTCCAGTCGACACATATCCACCTGCCCTTTGAATTTGTATCATGTGTTGAACTGAAAATATTATTTCCAACCAGAACCATTCCTCCGACATGAGGTGTTATTTCTTTGTTCTTCCAGACAAGGGAGGGCGGGGTTCCGTCCCAGTTGATCTTCAGTTTTACGGCAACTTGCTGATATCCATTTGCTGCGAAAAGAAATCCATCACGGTAGACAGGAGTGTTTATGTGATTCCTTCGGCCGGTCTGAACCTCGTTCTCCCCTTCGTAATTGAACTTCCAATTAAGTTTTCCGTCGGCAGGGTTCACAGCAATTATGTGCCCTGCCGTAAGACTAATGATCATTTTCTTTCCGCCATTTTCAATTAATAGCGGATTGACATACTGTGTGCCCTCATTTACCGGAGGTGTTTCCCAAACCACTTTCCCGTCATTTAAACTGAAAGCAACCATTGCAGCCTTGTTTCCACCTGGTGTACCGATAACTTTATTATCAACAACAAGAGGCGATTCAGATATCCCGAACCGTGGTGAAGGAGATCCGTACTTTTGAAAATAGTTGACACTCCAAATGATTTTGCCGTCTGTTCCTATACAGACCATATCTCCTGATCCGCTTACTACGAATAGTTTCCCGCTGGCAAAAGTAGCGGTGGAACGTGAATCGGGATAATTACTTTCGGATGCTTTTCCGTATGGAGTCTCCCATTTCTTCTTTCCATCAGTTGTAAAGGCTGTCAGAACATCTTTATCACCTTTCCGGCCAGTTATGTACACAGCATCTTCTGTAACCGTGGCGCTTGAAAAACCGGCGCCTGCTTCAGGTGATTCCCAGAGAAGGGAAGGGCCTGCGGCAGGCCAGGTCTTCATGAGCGATATTTCATTAAACAGTCCGGTACGGTTATTACCACGCCATTCATTTACAGTTTGTGAATTGGAAATTACTGCAAATGAAAAAAATATAGAATTGGCAATCAGTAATGTTTTAGTCTTTGCTGAAATCATAAAATATTTGTTTTTGTGAATCGGCAATTTAAAAAAAAAACCGTAATGTATTAACTGATATGCCGTTTAGCATAATCAAATAATCAGATTTAATGATTTTTAACAACTTTTATTTTCCACATGACCTTGTCATCCATGCTCATACTTACGAGTCCCGCTAGCGGGACGAGCTCACCGAAGGTAATCTCATAATCCTTTTATTAGTATTCCCGGACAATAGTAATTTGCAAACAATAAACTACGATATTCAAATAGTCAGTTGACATGTAAATACATTAAACTATAATTGCATTTTATGTTAATAATTTATATATATTTTATTGTTTTAGTATCATTTATTACATTATTTAATGTATTTATTATAAATATTTATTTTTACATATCAATATAATTATTAGTTTTGCAGGCTGATTTTGTGAAGAAAGGCATAAAAAACCGATTCAACAGTTAACCAGCAACCAGCAATAAAAGAAATTATGTGCGGAATAGTAGGAGTTTTTGATTTAAAGATAAATCATATGGAGTTAAGGACAACGGTCCTTAAAATGTCAAAAAAGGTAAGACATCGCGGTCCCGACTGGTCAGGAATCTTCTATTGTGAAAAAGCTATACTGGCTCACGAACGTTTATCAGTTGTGGATCCAGAGTCAGGCCGGCAACCGCTCTACAGCAAGGACAGGAACCTTATACTTGCAGTGAATGGGGAAATTTATAATCACCAGGAGATAAGAAAAAGCTATGAGAATTCCTATGAATTCCAGACACATTCTGACTGCGAGGTGATCCTTCCGCTATACCGTGATAAAGGCCCTGAATTTCTTGAAGAATTGAATGGAATTTTTGCATTTGCTTTATATGACAAGGAAAAGGATTGTTATTTCATTGCACGTGATCATATTGGCATCATTCCTCTTTATATGGGGTGGGACCAGTATGGTAATTTCTATGTTGCATCCGAGCTTAAGGCGCTTGAAGGTGTTTGTAATAAAATCCAGGAATTCCTTCCCGGACATTACCTCTACAGCAAGGATGGTGTAATGAAAAAATGGTACACCAGAGACTGGATGGATTACAGTGCAGTTGAGAACAATACAACTTCAATTGACGATCTGAGATCTGCGCTGGAAGCTTCTGTCCACAGGCAGCTGATGTCTGATGTGCCTTACGGAGTTTTACTTTCAGGAGGGCTCGATTCATCTGTCGTTTCGGCTGTGGCAAAGAAGTTCGCACCAAAAAGAATTGAATCAGACGATGTGTCAGAAGCATGGTGGCCGCAGCTGCACTCATTTGCCGTGGGACTTACGGGATCTCCCGATCTGGCCGCTGCCCGCAAGGTAGCCGATCATATCGGGACCGTTCATCATGAAATTAACTTTACAGTAGAGGAGGGAATTGACGCGATCCGCGATGTTATATATCATATTGAAACATATGATGTGACAACTGTCAGGGCATCAACACCCATGTATCTGCTTGCCAGGGTTATCAAATCGATGGGAGTGAAGATGGTTCTTTCAGGAGAGGGGGCTGATGAGATTTTCGGAGGCTACCTTTATTTTCATAAGGCACCAAATCCCAGAGCATTTCACGAGGAAACTGTAAGAAAAGTCAGCAAGCTTCATCTCTACGACTGTCTGAGGGCAAATAAATCGCTTGCAGCATGGGGTGTCGAAGGACGTGTTCCTTTCCTTGACAAGGAATTTATGGATGTGGCTATGAGGCTGAACCCGAAAGATAAGATGATCACAAAGGAGCGTATTGAAAAATGGGTACTCAGGAAGGCTTTTGAGGATTACCTGCCAGCCAGTGTAGCATGGAGGCAAAAGGAACAGTTTTCGGATGGTGTAGGCTACAACTGGATTGATTCGCTTAAAGCTCTGACATCAAAGGAAGTCTCCGATGAGCAGCTGTCAAATGCAAAGTACCGTTTCCCGATCAATCCTCCGATGTCAAAGGAAGAATATTTCTACAGGTCAATTTTCTCCGAGCATTTCCTTTCCGATTCTGCGGCATCATGTGTACCTTCAGTACCTTCAGTTGCCTGCAGCACTGCTGAAGCCCTTGCATGGGATGCATCATTTAGAAACAATATCGATCCCTCAGGCAGGGCAGTAAAGAATGTTCATGTAGATTCCTATTAATAATTCAAATAGTAGCAGCATTGGTCCGTCGGCAGGCCTGGATTTCATCAGGCCTGATTCAGCAGATACCCCTTTTTTCAATATTTTTATAGGAATCACTGAGCAACTTTGACACACATTAACCGGCTTTGGTCGCGTATCAGAAGCCTGCCATTAGATAGTGCCAGTGGTGCCCAGTTCTGAGTTGAAACTCCAACTTTTGATGCTGTCTGGTCGTTGCCCGTCCCTGTTCCTCCTTCGTTCAGAAGTTCGGCCTTTGATACAACCTTAAAGGCTGAAGGATCGGGCTGGATAAGATACAGTGTATTTCTGCCATCGGTGGCAAAAAGCAAACCATCGGCAGCAATTAACCCCCCCTTGTCAAACAATGGGGCCCTTGACGTTTTCCATTTGACCTGCCCGTCAATACTCATGCAAACCAGGCCGTCTTTTCTTTCATTTGTTGAATACTGAGCATAGAAATTGCCGTTAATAAGAACCGGAGGCTGAGTATGTGATCCAAAATCTGCATTTTTATAAAGTTCGGTTACTCCATAGCTGCCATCTGCTTTCTTCTCAATTTTTATCATTGCTGTCCCGGCCTGGTATCCACCTGTAATAAGAGCTCTTCCTTCACCGGCATCAAGTGCACTGGGGACCGGAATTCCGCATTGCCAGTTAGTATATTCCCACAGTATTTTCCCTGTAAGCGGGTCAATCCCAACTACTTTTCCTCCGCTGGCACTTGAACCACGGCCGGCTGAAGCGGTTATCATAACAACATGGCTCTCACTGCCAACTTTTAAGATTGCCGGGCTGACATATCCGACAGGACCAAGTGAAGGAGTTGTCCATTTAACCTTGCCGGTAAGCTTTTCATAGGCAACAACACCTGCCTGTGGGGCCTGAGAAGCAATAATGAGCAGATCACCGTAAACCAGAGGACACTGGGTAATTGCCCAGGTTGGAATTCGTTCGCCGCCGTAATCCTTCCAGACGTTCTTATTCCAGATGGGCTTGTGTGTATTAATGTCAATGCAATAAAGATCTCCGTAAGGACCGCATGAATAAATCCGGGTGCCGTCTATAGTTGGTACACTTCTGGTGCCAGGGAACTGAACCGATCCCGGAGCATCATAACCAAAATTCCAGAGCTCCTTGCCACTGTTAAGGTCAAAACATCTCATTTTATCGCCAATCTTGTCATCCCTGTCCAGAAAGTAAACCTTACTGTCTTTGACAACAGGTCCGCCGTAACCAATGCCAGTATTAACAGTCCATAGGATATCCGGTCCTTTCTGGGGCCACGATCGTAAAATATCTTTCTGGGTTGATATGCTATTCCTGTTTGGCCCAAGATACTGTGGCCAGTCCTGAGCAAAGACATTCGTCATGCTGACAAATAAAACAACCGTCGTTATAAACAACTTCCTTTGATTCTTTTTCATTATTCTTCTTTCTGAGTTAAGTAAATCATTTTTCAAATTATATTTCCGGGTTTCCCTAAAAAATTGCTGCAAAATTATAAATTTTCAGGAGTTGAAAGTTAGCAGAATAAGCACTAAAAAGAAAAAAACAATAAATTATCAATAGTGTCCGGCTAAATGTATGAGATTCTTCGCTCCGCTCTGAATGACAAGTAATTATAGGGTCAAGCGGAATGAGGGGGTGGTTGG
>JBBSAP010000009.1:0-59421 GCA_038252165.1 Bacteroidales bacterium
GGGTTTTTTTCGTCTACTCACCAATTTTTTTTACATTTTTTTTTTGTTTCCTGTGTTTTTTTTGTTTTTTTTTCCAAAAATAAACAAAACCCACCACCTCATTAAAAACAGAAGTACCTGTCATTCAGAGCGAAACGAAGTGAAGCGAAGAATCTCATACTCGTCTTATTAGTTTTCCCGGACAATAGTGAAAAAATTGAAAGGATTAAAATTATAAAATATATATCAGAAACTGATCAGTTTTCTGACATAGTTTGCAATGGCAAGAGAAGAAGTTAACCCGGGAGATTCAATGCCGATCAGATTTATAAATCCAGGACAGCCTCTTTCTTTTTCTTCTTTAATATAAAAATCCATGACCGGGTATCCTGGTTTCTGGATCTTTGGACGGATGCCCGCCATTTCCGGAGATAGATCATCATACTCCAGGAAAGGGAGGAATTTTCTGACAGATTTATAGAAGGTTTCCTGTTTTGATTGTGTGACCTTATAGTCGTAATTGTTCGATTGAAGATATGTTACATCAGGACCGAGCTTCACACCTCCACCTATTTCAACCGTGACATGAATTCCAATCCCTTCAAGGTTATGGACCGGAACAGGGTAAACCAGTCTGTTTATTAAACGGTTTTTCGGAGGATTGAGCCTGAAATATTCTCCCTTACAAAACATTATTTTAAGATTATCATCTTCAAGACCAGCCATTTCAGAGACTTTATCGGAAGTCAGTCCTGCGGAATTAATTACAATATTACTTGTGAACTTGTATATGTTTTTGTCCGAATCGAGCAAAGTGATTTCGTATCCGCTTCCAATTTTTCTTATCGCGGTAACTTCACTTCCATAAACAATCTGACCACCGTTATTGATCGTTCTGGTTTCAAAGCTCTTCATAAGCGAATGTGAATCTACAATTCCGGTTGATGGTGAAAAGATGGCTTTCATTGCGAAAACAGAAGGCTCCAGCTCAGCTATCCTGCCCTTATTGATTATTACAAGATCTTCAACACCGTTATTGAACGCCGTCCTTTGAATTCCCTCAATAATAGGAATTTCATCTTCAGAAGTTGCAACAATAAGTTTGCCGCAATTCTTAAATGGGACATCATTTTCTTTGCAATAATCATATAACAGCTTTTTCCCCTCGACACACAGCTTTGATTTCAAACTGCCCTTTGGATAATAAATGCCTGCATGAATCACTTCACTGTTCCTGCTGCTTGTCTCCTGGCCGAATGTCGGATATTTGTCAATTAGGAAAACATCTTTGAAATCTTTTGACACCCTTTCAGCGATGGCCAGGCCGACAACACCTGCGCCGATAATTGTAATTTGTGTATCCATAATTTCCTGGTCAGAGGATAATCCACAAAACTAAAACAATAAATTGTAATCCTTCACGCGCATTTTAGCAATCCTTTGGTGAGTTCGGCGAAAAAAACATAAATTTGTATTAGCTGCCGAATTAGCAGGTTTACAAGTTATCTTCCAGGAAACGGAGGCTGCTGTCCGCCATAGCAAAGATCTCCTTTCAGGAGCAATTTCCTGATAACCGGAAATGGAAGACTAAGTTTGAGAATCTTACCAGATATGTCAAGTAAAATAAAATTAATATTGAAATGTTTACCCATATGAAAAAGATGCTGTTCCTTTTACTGGTTCTGACTGCTTGCAGTCAGAGTAAAAATCCTGACTGGAAGCTTGTCTGGTCAGATGAATTCAATAATCCTGGATTACCTGATTCATCAAATTGGAGGAATGAAGTCGGCTTAATCAGAAATCATGAGCTTCAGTATTATACATCGCGCAGAATAGAGAACTCCATTATCCATGACGGAAATCTTCTTATTATTGGCAGAAAAGAACCATATGATTCAGCCGGTTATACTTCTGCAAGCCTGACCACTGACAGGATACACAGCTGGACCTATGGAAAGATAGAAGCAAGGATGAAACTGCCGAAAGGACAGGGGATGTGGCCTGCATTCTGGATGCTTGGCCAGAACATTCACCAGGTCGGATGGCCCAGGTGCGGGGAAATTGATATAATGGAACACATAAATACAGAGGATATTTTGTACGGAACCCTTCACTGGCATAATGAAAAGCACGTTTCCTCAGGGACAAAAATTTCCAATACAATGGCGCAGTTTCACAACTATTACGTTGAATGGGATATGGATTCAATAAAATGGTTCCTTGATGGCTCCAGGTATCACGGCGTTTGTATTAAAGACAGTATTAACAGCACTTCGGAATTTCATAAGCCTCACTATATTATTCTTAATCTGGCAATTGGAGGTGACTGGCCAAAAAATCCTGAAGATACTACACAATTCCCCGATACTGTTTTTGTTGATTATGTAAGAGTTTTTCAAAAATAGGGCCTGAAAAACCTGATATAGTATCAAAACGCTCATCCATAAATTCAAATATGAAACCAGGTTCGGCCGGACGGCTGGGTTAAAAAACTTACCTCGAAGCAGTAGCCTCGGTCGGGTTGTTAAGAAGCATTGGAAAATAAGAAGCTATCAGCTGGGTAGCTTCAAGCTCGCCTCTCTTTCCCGGTGTTAAAACTTACTGTCTGTCCAAAAAATCTTTTCGTTTGAGTTTTGATCTGTCCTGTCATAAACTCATACCGAAAGTATTCTATAATCAAATACAAAAAAAGGGTTGTGCAACCGTTGGTAGGTTTGAATTGACGGTTGACGTAAAACTGATTATCGGTTTGGAAACTCTTTAATCACATTAAATATGCCGTTAATTAACATTTGAACGGCGATCACTGCGAGTATAAGTCCCATTATTCTTGAAATTGCTTTTATAAGGCTTGGGCTTAACTTATCAGCAATTCTTTTGCTTAGGATGAACATCAGATAAGTAATAGCGCATATAACAGCAAAGACAAGTATTATTATTATCGTATTAATAAAGCTGTTTCCCTGGCCAACAAAGTTCATTGCGGTTGATATCGTTCCGGGACCGGCAAGCAAAGGAATGCCCAACGGGGAGATTGCCATATCATCGTATGGAGCTGATGAATCCACCACTTGCGATTTATGTGCCGCAGCCGGTTTACCCTTAAGCAGATCATATCCTATAAAAAACACTATTATTCCTCCTGCAATCTGGAAGGCCGGCAATGTGATATTGAACAGTCTGAAAATGATATGTCCAAAAAGACAGAAGACCGTAATTATAACAAATGCCGCAACCACAGCTCTGAATGCAACCCTTTTAATTATCTTTTTGTCAGCCTCTCCAACCATTGTTAAAAATACAGGAGTGTTGCCAATAGGATTTAACATTGCGAAGAAGCCAATGAATACAGTGGACAAAAACAAAGTAAGATTCGGTATTGAATTCATAGAGTCAAAATTAGAACTTTTATCTGATAAAATGTAATTAGCCTTTGTCTGACCGGTCCAGGATCTATCTATTACAGAACTTTATGTAATGTAGACCGGACACAGAAACTTTTATGAATAATAAAGGGGCAGATAATTCGTCCCTTTCTTCTTTGTCGGGGTGATCGTACAACACTTTTTAGTCCGAAAGAAGATCAGCCTTATGCTGCAATGGCTATTGCTAAAGAAATGGATTAAATGAACCCGGCTTTTGAGTCTCTATTGTTTGCAAGGGAAGAGGCCTGGTTCCTTTAATTATATTATTATTTTTCATTTAGTTGCTGTGCTGAAATAAGCACATTAAGCCTGTTTATGAGATCCTCAAAGTTATCGTGTTCGATATCATAAATATAGACATTACCGATATTCCATTTCCTGACTATCTTCTTAATAATACTTTTTCTGACAACCCATAATTGGGGTAAAGTATTGTTCGTGCAGATATTTTCTATTGCACTGCTCCATCCCTTTTCCCCTAATTCAAGAGGACCTATTTCATCAATAACAATCAGTTGCTTGTCATTCAGATTATCTGAATTCAGTATTTGTAAGCCTCTTTCAATGGCTGCATTACTAAAATAGTACTGCCCTAACCTAAACCTGTTTTCATCTTTATTAATAGAACACAACTCAATCTGTTCTGAAGATTCAATATCAAGCAAATTAAATCCGATTCTTTTGCCCTTCTCATTTATCCCTATTGAGAGAAACCCGGCAATCCTTATTTTCTGATCAAGCAGGTAAGATATGACTTTCTGCGCAACTGTAGTTTTTCCCTGGTGTATTTCTCCTGTGATAATTACAATCTCAGGTCTTTGGAGATGTTCTTTCTCAAAAACATGTAACAATATATCTGCCTGACTAAACAGACCATTCAATGATTTTCGAGATATCCCGGAAGAAATTGTGCTTCCCTGCTTTGAAAGATTTGAGATGATAAAAGGTAAAGCTGAAAATGCAAGGTTCATCGACTGATATAAAGAAGCAAAACCCCTGTGGTATAGCACAGATTTTATTATAGGATTCTTCAGTTCAACACTAATTCCAGCAAATCCAATAATAAGAATTATTGCACGTGCATTCATCTTAAGTCCTATCATTAATCCATCCAGTGAAAAAAATGCACCCTGTGAAAATCCATTCCAGAGAAATGCAGCTGCAAATGTGATGAAAATGAAGCCCACCCAGAAAGAAATTTTTCTTAACCGCTTGAGGGAGTTTTTATACTTCAGGAAGCAAAATCCTATATAGGCCAATCCGGATATTAGAGCGGGAATAGTATTGTTATTGTTAATCAGAAAGAGGATTATTACGATAGTAATGATATTGATCAACAAAAAGAGTATTGAGTAGCTTTGCCCGGTTGAGTTGTTTTTCAACTGATTTTTAAATTGCAGTATGACCTCATTGTTTTGAACAGGAAAAAACTCAGTTCGGGAGTGTTTTAGTCCGAAGAGGTAACCAGCGATTGCTCCTGCCAATCCAATCGTAATATATATTACCGTAATAACCATAAGAATTGAAAATGGACTCAGGTTTTCCATACCGATCTGTTTGACTGCAAACTTCGTCAGGTCAGTAAGTATCTTCAGGAAGTCAAACCCGTAAAGAATCAGCAGACTAATAAATTTATGGAATAGAGTACTTAAAACAGCAAATGCTCCGGCAAACAGATATCCAACTATATTTTTACCTAAAATAAAAATAAAAAATTCGATTAGTAGTGCTTCGGTGAATATCCCGATCATTGGTCCCAGTATTAATGCACTTGGAGAAATAGACTTCATAAGGGCACAGATGATACCGGCCCTCCAAACCAGTCCGGTTTCTTTCCATACCTGAAGGAAAGATATTATAAGCCAGACACCTATTAATGATAAAAGCATCCCCGAAAACGGGATTTTCAGGTTATGCAGGAAGCTTCCAAGAATTATTTCAATTGATGCCCAGATACTACCAATAACAGATGCTTTTAGCCATATTTCTTTGAGAGGTTTTGTAGCTATAACTTGCATAATCCCTGTTCAATCCGGCTTTCCTCAATTGTGACTGCATTCGTGTCCATTCTGCTGATGGGATTCATGCTGTCGGCAACTGCTTCCGCTGTCTTTAACTAAACCAGCTATATAAAGTCTGACAACTTCATCAGAGTTACCTGAGCAACCACGGATTACTTCTATCCCGCTGCTATTCAGTACATTGATAGCGCCGCCGCCAATTCCTCCGGCAAGCATTACTGTAACACCGTCCGATGCGAGAACGCTGGCAATATCAGACTTGCAGCCGCAACCCTGAGGCGATTTTACTCTTTTTACTTCTGAAATCTCCTTTTTGTCTGTAATAGTATAGACTCCGTAGGATTCACAATGTCCGAAATGGCTGTCAATATTATTATCAATTGTAACTGGTACCGCGATTTTCATCTTTAATGATTTATTTTTGTTATTATAAGTGGTATTAATTTAAATTTCAGGTTTATCAATTCAGTTTTATAAGCTCGTTTTCACCGTAAGCTGTACAGTTTTTACATTTTAAGTGGTTCTCAATTCCCTCAATAAGTTTATAACATTTCCTGCATCTGTACCAATCCTTTTCCAATTGATAATTTCCGCCTTCAATTTCAATTGCTTTACCTTCTACAAACGACTTTGCAATCTGTTTTAACGCCTTGTTATATATTCGGGTAAAAGTTGGTCGCGAGACATTCATTTGCCTGGCTGCTATATCCTGGGGAAGCATCTCATAATTAACAAGCCTGATACTTTCGTATTCCTCATATTTCAACCTGAGGGTTTCTTTTACACATGATTGCATACCAAAGGGTCGGAAACCCTTCATTTTCGGAGGATCAGAGACCTTTCTTGCTTTCTGCGGCCGCGCCATACTTTTTTGATTTGAATAAATATTTTACTTCTTGGTAAATCACATATCTGAATATAATCGTTCATAAAGCTAGAATTATTTTACCTGTAATTAAGAAGTGGCACAATAAAACTCATTACCGGGAATAAAAAGACAGATAAGACATTCTGAAATATATTCAGGAGTGTCCGCCTACAATTATGCGCATTATTTTCAGGTTAAGGACCATAAACCGCCATGTCTGCCAAAGGATATTCCTGCGCCAGAAAAGTGTTGCTTTAGTGGGCAAAGGCGGATACGACTCATCATAATATGCTCTTGCAATGTTCTTTGCCATATTTTTATCTTATTTTTATTTTCAATTATATTTTTATTCAGGAATCAGCCACCAGAATGGATAGCCTTTTGCTTTGTGAATGAACATATAGTGCAAAAATAATTTTATCCAATGGCCTGCCAGTCCTGCTTCTCCAACGGTATAGTTAATGTCTCTTCCCCACTGGGCATATTTTTGCCAGTCGGGAACGATTGGAAATACAGTCATGGTTGCGGCATTTCCCTTTATCATACCATAACCTGCCGATACTATGCAGGCAGCCCCCATCTTACCCATAGAAGCTTTATGTTTTAATTCTGCTTTGCCTGATTTTATCTGTTCAACTATATTAAGGGCCACTATTTTACCAATAACACCCGACGGCATCCCGGTTCTTGGCGGTGCCGGCGTAATAAGCATACCACCCGGGTTTTTCATTGGTTTTGAAATCTGATGCGGCGGAGCAAAAGCAATTCCTGTTGCATATATGCTGGAATATTCAGGATTTTGATATGTCGAAGGCCAGTCCTCAACCGACCAATCCTCAAAATCCTTTGCGGAATAGTCTGCATCAACTTTCATAAAACCGTTTGGTGCAAACAGTCTTGAAGTAATATCTTCTCCGGTTTTGCTCCAGGCCTTTAATCCAACTCCTGAAAAAGAAGGTAATAGCATTGCAAAATCAAATCCAATAGTTTTCTCTTCCCCGTCAAGGGTTTCGTAATGTACCAGTCTTTCCTCAACTTTTTTTACCCCGGCCCTTTTGATCCATTTTATCCCATATTCAGCAAAAATCGACTCGCTGAATACTTTTGTCGGGGTTACATAACCGCCCCGTTTGATGAATGCTCCCCCCATTCCAAAATCGCCCAGTTCGTATTCATTCGAGATCCATGTGATCTCGGCTTTGTCCTGAAGTTTCTTCTCCCTGACCAGGTGAGCAACATTAAGTGCATATTCAAATGCCGCACCCTGGCAGGTTGCGGTGGGATGTCCCGTCCCTATCAGAAAGCGGATCTTTTCACCTTTTTCCATTTTTGTGAAACAGGTTTTAAGGGCTTCCCAGGTGGCTGCCGCATGATCATAAGAACAAACCGAATGGCTATACTTTCCAGGACCCAGTCCTTCGGTCGCTTCAAAATTCAGCTTCGGTCCGGTGGCATTCACCATAAAATCGTATTCAATAATTTCGGATTTACCCTTGTTTGTTTCATCTGTGTACTCGATGCTTACAAAAGGGCGGTCCGATCCATTCCCACCCTCTGGAAAAACAGCAGTAGCTTTGGCCTGCCTGAAATCAATACCCCACCGGTCATAAACTTTTTTCAGTTTAAAACGCACCTGGTCTACTGTCATCTTGCCAACACCTACCCATATATTAGATGGAATCCATTGATAGTAAGCTGAAGGGCTTACCACTATGACCTCATGTTTCCGGCCGAGTTTTTTCTTAATAAACGCCGCGGCAGTATGACCCGAAATACCTGCTCCAAGAACTAAAACCTTTGCCATATGAAATTAGTTTTAAGCATTTATAAAGTCATTGATCAGAATATCTCATAATATCAAAGATAAAACAATGAATGGAATTCAGAAAATCAATTCAGTTATAAAAGTCCGCTCTTTCCATTGCCTGCAATATCTTTACAACTGATGTGATTTTCAATTCCCCTGATAAGATTATAACACTTCCGGCACCAGCACCAGTCTTTATCAAACTGGCAATTAGTGCCATCTATTTCAATAAGCTTTTCTTTTACAAATGATTTAATGCCAAAGGGTCTGAAACCCTTCATTTTCGGATGATCAGAGACCTTTCGAGCTTTCTGCGGGCGTTCTGTTCTTTTTTGATCTTAACAGAACTTTAATATCCGGATAAATTAAATATATGAAAAATACCGTCGATAAAGCCAGAATTATTTTTCCGGCCAGACAAAAAGTGCCGCAATAAAATTCATCTCCAAGACCAAAAAGACATGTGGTACACCCCAATAGAGCCATTAAGACGTAATCAACAAACAGTATTAATGGCAACACAAAAAAGACTTTAATGAAGATGGGAGCTTTCATAAGCGATATATTTTAACAAAGATAATGAACCTGCGTTCATAAAACTAATAATCATTTACTTTATTTTCTCCTGTTAAAATGGTAAATTTGGTCATCAGATATTGTACTTCTGGTTGATACTTTGTTCAGATTTTATCCGTTACATTATATAGTTAATCCTTTGAAATCAATTAGATATGAAAGTCAATATTTTTATCATATTTTTATTTCTGATTCGTGTAATTCCTGTTCTTGCACAGACTGATAACCTGCAGAATAATAAGGATGCTTCTGACGTATCAAGAATCGTTTTTACAGAAACTGAATATGACTTTGGTACGATTCAATCTGGCGGTAATGCTGTACATTATTTTGTTTTTTCTAACACCGGGAAGGTCCCTCTGTTTATCTTAAATGTACGCACATCCTGCAGCTGTATGGCCCCGGCATGGCCCAAAGCCCCTGTGAGCGGAGGGATGAAAGATTCCTTAAGGGTAGAATACAATACCAAAGTCAAAGGCACATTTAATAAAAGCATAACAGTGCAATCAAATGCAGTAAATGCTATGATCGAATTGAAAATTAAAGGCAACGTAATCAAAGCCAAATGAGATGTAATGGAAATCATATTAATAGCCAGGCGAAGTATATTTATTGTTCAACTCTTTTATTCATACTTCTTGTAGTATTTTTTCAACAAAACTCAGCATTATAACATTTATCCTGCCCATGCATTAAGGGGCAGCGGCTTTTCAAATACTATACTCTCAGTCAAATATGGCCTTTTAAAAACGATAACAAAAGATTTTTCATTTCCTCAAGCCTGGGGGCAAAAATCCCTCTTTCCACAAAACCCATCAGCCGCGATGGCGTTGAATTACCAGTTGAAGTGCAGCCAACTGTCGGGGCATTCGGGGCAGTAGTTCAGCTATTCCTGGTAAAAGAAAAACCGCTCACCGGGGTAAGATATTTCGTTACGAGCAGAATGGAGTTAAATTCCCCAAATAATCAGAATTATAAACTTGGAACATCCATTTTTACATCCTTCTTTTTTTCAAAACATCTTATGTTTTCCTGGTTGAAAGGAGACTGGACAACAATTATGCAGATAAGGAATGAAATCCGGAATAAAGATAAAACAGTTAATGGTTGGAAAGAATCATCGGGCAGTACCATATTTTATTTTTCACCACAGATTAATTACACAATCAAGGAAAAATGGAATGTTTCGATAATAGTTTACCTGCCTGTTTATCAGTACTTTAATGGCACACAACTGGCCACAAAATATGGCATTTCGTTAAATTTTGCCAGGGATTTCAAGCTTTAATGCGTATGTTTGAACTAATTAAAAATAGCTTGCTGAATGTTTTTGTTTTAAATGATCGGGTTTTTATGAAAAGGAATGATATTAATAAATCCAAAAGATCATTAACCAGGAGGGAATTTACCAAAAAAAGTGTTTTTGCAATAGCAGCCGCGGGTACAGCCGGATTAATTGGATATGGAGTTTTCAATCCTGAGAAACTTAGAGCAATAAGCAATGTCCGCAAGATGGGACATTGTGCTCCAAGCATCATGCAGACACTTCTCGATATAAATGATATTCAAAATACCAACATGGTTCTATATGCCGGAGCAATGGCCGGCGGTATTGCCGGATCAGATATGGAGTGTGGTGCCCTTACTGCACCTTTGATGTTTATTGGCTTTCGGAATAATAACCTCGCAACGATTTCAGAAAAACTTGATGTTATCAGCAAAGCGCAATTATACGTAAATGAATTTACCGCCTTTAATGGTTCACCTATTTGCGGCAGGATTCGCCAGGGGGGTATGCCGGCATGCATGAAAACTATTCGCAACTTTAACAAGCCGTTTTTAAAAGCAGTCAAAAGTCCTGCCCCCCTGTCAGATAAGGTAAAAGAATCGTATTCACTATTGCTGAAGACATTTGATGCTAATAAATTCCATTGTGCCCATAACGTTCTGAATAACCTTAACAATAATTTCATAATCACAAGAGAACTTTGTGACTCTTCGTGGATATTTATTGGCGGTATAGCACTACTTAACCGGACATGTGGTGCACTTGCCGCAGGTGTTATGGCATTAAGTTCTGCAACCGCAAAAATCGAGGACAGCTATTTAAGGGTTGCAAGGATGAACCGTCTGCTGAGGCATGAAAACAATGAGGCAATGAGCGAAGAGATTAATAATTTTAACCGGGCAATCAATTGTAGTGAAGAATTAGGCAGCTGGTTCAGGAATGAATTCGGTTCTGTAACATGCTATGATATCTGGAGGCTTAATTTTTCCAATAAAAAAGATGTAGAAAGATATATATCCGGTAACTGCACCCTTCAATGCGCCTACATAGCAAAAAAGGTCGCACACAAGGTTAATATGATGATATAATTTCAGCTCTGTAAAAGTTCGCCGGTCATTCATCACATCAATCAATACGTTTTACAATTTATTTTTGATTAATTATTTTTATCTCGGTTTGCAATCATAAGGAATACATCAAATTGCCCCATTATATTGCCTGCGATTCTCTTATTAATAACAAAGCATTTCCTGTGACTGATATCTTTAAAGCCCTGGTTTCTGATCTGGTTTGACAAAATTTCAACATCGAATCCCCTGTGTCCGGTAAAATCAACACCATGAAATGAGCCGTTTTCAGGATAAAGATCTGCAACTGCCAGGTAACCTCCGTGATTGAGGATATTATAAAATATCTTTATAATATCCTCTGTATCTGCGACATGATGAAGTGCCATCTGTGTAATAATCAGATCAAACATTTCCGCTTTATAATCGTTATGTTCCAGATCGAAGTTAAGCACTTTCAGATTTTTTACTTTTGTTTTTTCTATCTTTTCATTCGCCATCCTCACCATTTCGGTTGAATTATCCATCAAGGTGATCACTTTCAGATAATCTTTTAGCATGAAACTGGTTACCCCTGTACCGGCTCCGAATTCAAGAGCAGTCATCTCCTTTTTTAAAGGGATGAGTTTTATAATCCCTTTTGCGATAGCATCTGAGCGATCCCAATGCATAGGATTCTGATCCCAGTCGGCTGCTTTTATGTCAAATTCATTCATGCATATCTTTTTATTTAAGACTCTTTTATGAAAATGATAAAATTTACCATAGCTAATTCCAGCAGGCAGACACAAAGGTTAAAAAGATTGTATAAAGTTCGCATATAACCTATTAATTTTTATCATTTTTTATTATTCCAAATGGAATTTTCAAATTCAAGGAAATATTTCTTCCGGGATTAAATAAGGTTACCTCTTTTAAAGTCGATAAATGGTCAATGTATTTCTTGTCAAAAAAGTTGGTTGCGCTTATGCTAACAGACAAGAGTTGATTTTCTATTTTTATAATACCCCCTAAACTTAAGTCTAAAAGAGTGTAACCTGCTGTGACCGTTTCGTCGGGTGCAATATTGTCTTGATTAAATGCTGTACTTGTCAAAACTGAAATAAATGTTTTTTGTAGAAATAATAAATTTTCTTTTTCTGCTCTCAGCTCAAACTGTAATTTATGAGCAGGGATAAATGGCAAATAATTGCCATTTATCTGTTTGCCTGTCACAAAAGAAAATGTCGGTTCAAATGAAAGCCACTTGATTGACTTAGGACGAAAATGCAAACCTATTTCACCACCTAAAAGACAGGAATTTACCTGGAGATATCTGTATATATTCATACCCGAAATCGTTGTTTATCCGGTTGGTGAAATGAAGATATAATTTTTGATAATGTTATAAAAACCGGCAATGTCAAGCATGAAATTATCAATATGGTAATGGATATTTAAATCGGTTTCGTATGAATTTTCAGGGACAAGATGCTGGTCTCCTATTTCGTATCGCAACTCATGAGGACCATTCGAAGTAAGCTCAGCCAGGTTAGGTGTGCGATAGGCTGCAGCAAAGTTTGCCCTGAATAAAAGGTTTTCAGTATAGTTAAAGGTAGCGCCAAACGAACCGCTGAAACTGCCAAAAGATTTATTGATTGCTGCACGATATGTCTCCGGGTCTGCCTGTAAACCAATTGATTGCGTTGAAATTGATTTGTTATCGTAACGAACACCCGTCTGCAATTTTAATTTCCTGAAAATAGTATATTGTAATAAACCAAAAGCTGAGTAGTTATTTGTAGTCGCGTCAGGCAAGAGCAATGTTTCTCTGTCATTCAGGTTTTTATTCGTTTGATTGAATCCCTGAAAGCCGATAATATATTCTGAGTTTTCTTTTGATGGCAAATGAAGATTTGCTTCATAAGTAAGTGTTGCAAGCCTCATTTGAATTTCAAAAACGTCCGCTTCCCCGAAATGAATCAGTTCGGTATTCTGATAAGCTGCATTTATATCAAGTTTAAATTTCCCAAAATACAATTTGTTTTGGGAAGAAAGTAAATGGGTGTTAAATTCCTCGTACCATATTTCGTTTTTTCTTCCTCTTTCTGTGATTCCGTTAATAGCTTCATATTCCACCAATCCGAGTTTTTGATTATTGAAATCATAAAACAAATTAAAAGTTCCGATTATATCTGTAAATCCTGTATTTGCTTTAAATGATAATTCATTGAAACGTGAGTTGGGAACAAAGGTACCGCCTCCCTGCAGATAATCAGCATTGGTTTTTTGCCCGATTCTTATACTTCCGAAGAATTTTTTCGATGCTGCTTTTATTCCCAGATTATTTGTCATCCCAAGTGAGTTTGAAAAGAGTTGCAGGTTGTAATCACCGGCAAAGGTGTTCACAGAGGCGGGTTTTTCTTTAATAATATTAATAACTCCGCCTATTGCATCAGATCCATAAAGCAGGGAAGCCGGACCTTTGATAATTTCAACTTCTTCAATTCCAAATTCGTCAATCCCCAGCGGATGATGACTGGAATACTGGTAATTTTCAAACCGTACGCCATTATTTAAAACCAGAATGTCATTCATTGAAAGACCGCGAATAACGGGCTTTGATACGCCGCTTCCTTTGGGAATCATATCAACACCTGGTACTTTGGTGAGTAATTCAGAAAAATTTGCAGTGCTCTTAATTGTAAAATGGTTAAGTTTCAGGACATCAATTTTTACGGCATTGTCATGTTGTGTAGAATTATAACCACCTGTAATTACAACCTCTCCAGCTTCAATAGTTGATTGCTTAAGCGTAATATTTAATGCTACACTTTCTCCTTTTAGCTCAATTGTTTCAATATGATTAAGTTCGTCTACAGCTTTATGTACTCCGTCAAGTACTTTTGAAGGATTCTCCATGAAATCATAAGGCCGGATCAATAAAAATACTAAAATTAAATGAACATATGTGCGTTTATATGTTATATTTATGTCATTAATGAATTTATAAGCAGGACAACACTGAAAGTATGCCGAACAGGATTAGAAACAGACGAATAAAAATGCCACCATTAATGGAAGGATTCAAACCGTTTGGCATTCCAATGCGTGAACTGGAATCTGTCGATCTGTTATATGAAGAGTATGAGGCTTTACGACTTGCCGATTATGAAAATCTTACGCAGGAAGAGGCAGCAAAAAAAATGGATATCTCACGTCCGACTTTTACCCGACTTTATGAAAAAGCACGCAAAAGTATTGCAAAAGCCTTTGTTGAGGGGAAAGCAATTATTATTCGTGGAGGAACTTATGTTTCCGAAGATTATTGGTACAGGTGTGATAATTGTCATGAAACAATAGTTACGTTAAAACCGGCAAAGAATTGCAGAAAATGTGATTCGGATAATATTATTCAATTGAATAAGCAGCCTGAAAACAAGTAACAGGACTTAATATTTATACTCGTTTCCGGAAATATTCCAAATGTTCTTCATTAAACTATTTAAATATTTGCCCCATCAGGCTTTATTATCTCATTTTATCTTACATTATTTTTATTTATTACCTTTAATTGACAATAAAGCCAATTAACTTATGATTTTTCATAACTGAATCTCATTTAATTATTATCAATTATGCCAAATAAGGAAATAGTGACCACAAAATGGCTCAATAATATGGCTTTTGAAGCAGATGTCAACGGACACAAAATAGTCATTGATGCTGAACCACAGGTTGGGGGCGAAAACCGTGGTCCTCGTCCCAAACCTTTTATGCTTGCTGCTTTGGGCGGGTGCACTGCGATGGATGTAATATCAATCCTTACGAAAATGAGGGTGAAAGTGGAAAGCTTTAATGTGAAAGTTGAAGGGGATATGACTGAAGAATTTCCAAAGCACTTCTATAAAATGCATGTAATCTACGAATTTACCGGGAAAGATCTTCCAATGGACAAACTGAAAAAGGCAGTGGAATTATCGGAAGATAGATATTGTGGTGTCAGCGTTGTTTATAAGAAAACAATGGCAATGACTTCCGAGATAGTTGTTAAGGAATCATAATTCGTGATATGGAAAATAACGATTTTACAGGTTTATATAACGAAAATGATAAGCAGGTTCTGAAAATTGCTGAAGACTCATTAAATCCTTTACTGGACAGGGTTCAGGAGATAATTGAATATGCCGGGGAAGCAGGAATAAAGAGAATCGGGATAGCCAACTGTACAATTTTCAATAAAGAAGCAGAACGTCTGGAAGAAATTCTTTCAGAAGCTGGTTTTACCGTTGAAAAAGTCAATTGTAAGTATGGTAAAGTTCTTTTTAATGATCTGGTCCCCGGATATAAAGGGGTGTCATGTAACCCGGCCGGCCAGGCTAAATACCTCGAAGAAAAGAAGACAGAACTGAATATAATGATGGGACTTTGCCTGGGACATGACATGATCTTTAATTCAAAATCAAAAGCACCTGTAACTCCTTTAGTTGTGAAAGACAGGGTATTACAACATTATACATTGAAATTACTTTCAAGATAGGATATAAAAACATTACAATATTTGTTATGTCTGAGGCAGAAGTAATGTCAGAATCATGTCCGGAGAAGAAAGAAACCGGTTTCTTCAGCTGGAAACCGAGGCCTGGAAAGACTGAATATTAAAATTGACTGCCATGGCATGTGGCCGATGCTTGCTGGATCAAAAAAAGGGTTTGTGGCTGTAAAGGTCGTTAATATGATTTTTGCCTTTATCGTAGGTGCAGTAAGCTTATTACTAAAATTTTAAGTTAAATATAGATAGAAAATGAAATTAGTATTGTTACGCCATGGTGAAAGTAAATGGAACAAAGAAAACCGGTTTACTGGCTGGACAGATATTGACTTAACAGAGAAAGGAATAGAAGAAGCTAAAAGTGCAGGCAAGCTTCTTAAAGCAGAAGGTTTTACCTTCGACGTAGTTTACACTTCGGTATTGAAAAGGGCAATTCATACCCTTTGGAATGTGTTGGATGAAATGGATCTCGCATGGCTTCCTGTTTATCGTTCATGGAGACTAAACGAAAAAAGCTATGGCGCCCTGCAAGGTTTAAATAAAGCTGAAACTGCACAAAAATATGGTGAGGATCAAGTATTACTCTGGCGCAGAAGTTATGATGTCAGACCTCCGGAATTGGATATTAAAGATGAAAGACACCCATCCAGCGAATTGAAGTACAATAAATTAAATAAAGGATTATTGCCTTCAACAGAATGTTTAAAAGATACTGTTGAACGATTTTTACCCTATTGGCACGAAACTATTAAACCGGCCATACTCGACCAGCAAAAAGTTTTAATTGTGGCACATGGGAATAGCTTAAGGGCTTTAGTTAAGTATTTAGACAATTTGCCGGATGAAGAAATATTGAAAATAAACATTCCAACAGGTATCCCTTTGGTTTATGATTTGGACGAAAATTTAAAGGTTAAGTCTAAAAAATATCTCGGTGATGAAGAAGTCATAAATCAAGCTATGAATTCAGTAAAAAATCAAGGTAAAGTCAAATAGATTTTAATTATATTGTAATGAATTCAGAAATAGGAATATTAAAGGAAGAGGTCCTTAAGTGTACGAAATGTGGATTGTCACAGTCACGTCAGCATGTTATTTTTGGAGAGGGAAATATAAATGGAGGGATACTTATTATTGGTGAGGCCCCCGGCAGGGATGAAGATATCCAGGGAAGGCCCTTTGTTGGTAAATCGGGGCAGTTGCTCGACAAAATACTGGCTGCCTGCGGATTTACCCGAAACGAACATGTGTTTATCAGTAACATCGTAAAATGCAGACCTCCTGACAACCGGGTGCCGACACCGCAGGAAGCTGCTGTTTTTATGCCCTGGCTGTTAAAGCAGATTGAACTTATAAATCCAAAAATATTAATATTGCTTGGGGCCACGGCATTAAAATACATGATAGGACAGGATAGAAAAATCACTCATGAAAGAGGCAATTGGATACTATGGCAGGAACGTCTGGCAATGCCGGTTTACCATCCTGCTGAATTGCTACGTGATGATGCAACTAAATACTTTCCCATAATATGAATCTTTTTATATTGTTTTGTTTCATTAATTAAAAAACCATCAGGTTTGTTTTTCAAGAACATCTTTCACCAAATAACAATGTGCCCTCTTATTTAAGGTCTGGATGAGCGATCTCAGCAACCGGATTAATATTTGCTTTGACCTTATCTCCTGTTTTAACTTTTAACGCGGTGTTGGCCGGAAGAAAAATATCTACCCGCGAACCAAATAAAATAAAACCCAACTCATCACCCTGTTCAACATTATCATTTTCTTTTACATTGCAGATGATACGTCTTGCCACGAAACCCGCAATCTGGCGTACCATAAGCTTTAATCCGTCATCGGTTTCAATTACCATAGATGTGTGTTCGTTCTTTGAACTTGCTTTAGGATGATATGCTACAAGATATTTACCCGGGTGATGTTTATAATATATGATCTGTCCGCTTACAGGAATTATATTTTGATGAATATTGAAAATCGACATGAAGATGGATATTTTCAGGCATGAATTTTTCAGATATTCTTCTTCAAACAGTTCCTCAACAGCTACAACAGTACCATCGGCAGGAGCATAAATAAAGTTTTCGTCTTTAATGCACTTTCTTGCAGGAACCCTGAAAAACAAACTGATGAGAACAAAAAAGATAACTGAGACTGCCGGTATAATAAAATTTACTGCTGATTGCCAGCCTGTAAATAAAAAATATATATTAATGGAAATCAGGATAATACCAACACGGGATAAAAACGGGTATGAATTTTTATAAATGTACATCGTTTTATTTATTGGTAGATTAAGTAATAAGGTAGTCGTTAAATTACTGATATTTAATTATTTATTTAATCTCCGTAATAATGCAACAAGTATTCGGCAATACTGAATGGCAACCCCACAACTATTTCATTTTCCCCTATTCCCCCCGATTCCCTTGATTCGGGACAGCCCAGGTTACCGGCATTAAGTCTCAAAGGAACCTTGAAAGACTGATCTACTGCCTCGCAAAATTTCATTTGTTTCAAAGGAATGTTGATAAACCCTGTAAAATCGCTGTTTACATACAAAGATGTACACTTGGGTCCAAAGCATTTTTTAAGCTTATTTATCATTATTCTGTGATTTACTTAAAACGAAAACTCTCAAATCATCCATTTCAAATCCATATCTTTTTCTCAGCCTCCCCAGCCTTTCATTTGAATTATCCGCTGGAATATTTATGGCTTTTGCCAGTTCCTCAACACTTATATTGAATCGTTCGGAAATTTCATTTAAAGTCATGGTTCCGTTGATATCTGCCTCGTTATTATGATGACGTTGGATATCAGCAGTATCATTATCAACCTCCTTTCCGGCTTCTGAGGGCATGTACGGAGTTCCGGGATCCAGTTGAATACTTTCGGGAATGCGATTGCGATTATGTTTTCTTTCAAGCTGTGCAATTTCAGGTTTTATGAAAAAGGGAGACAGCGCAAGGAAAACACTCAGAAACCCGATAATTATAAAAAAAGCCAAACGCGTAGTTTTAGACTGAACCATTTGCCGGAAGATACATACTATCATATCCCAGTGAAAGATTATATGTAAGATCAGCAGGAATATAAGAAAGAGTGCCAGCCATAAATGAATAGTCCCCCATTGGTGGCGGTCAAGTCCCCAAAAATATAATTCAACATTGCTGCCATATACTTCGTTGATCTTATATCCGGGCAGCAGCACATATTTCATCAGTAATCCCAATCCTGCTACTGCCATCATCACTATCAGCATGATGAAATCAATCACCAGATTTAATTTCGGCTTTATTTTATTCCAGTTTTTCATTTGAATTTATTTAAATTTTAAACTTAATCTGCTGGCCATTCTCCAGGCAGTAAATTTATATGAACAATAGTTCATTTAAAAATTATTTAGACTAAATTTGAATAAAAACTATTATGATAATTTCAATACTTACGGATAATCATCCCGGCAGTCATACGCCAGCTGAACATGGTTTGTCTTATCTTATTGAATACGATAGGAAACGATTACTTTTTGATACGGGGCAAAGCGATATGTTTTTGAGGAATGCAGAGGCAATGAAGATCGGTATGATAAATATTGATATGGTTATATTAAGTCATGGCCATTTTGATCATGGTAACGGACTTGGTTATTTGTCAGGCAGCAGCATGATTTGCCACCCGGGATGTTTCGTTAAGCGGTACCGGAAAAGTGACCATACTTATATAGGACTGAAACATTCAAAAGAAGAGTTATCGTTGTTGTTTAACTTAATTACTTCGGCAGAACCATATAAAATTTCTGAAAAGATATTTTTCCTGGGGGAAATTCCACGGGTGACCGGGTTTGAATCACGAACCACCTCATTTGTTTTTGAAGACTGGAGCCCTGACTATGTTAAGGATGACAGCGGGATCGTCATGTTATTGCCTGAAGGCTTGTTTGTTGTTACAGGGTGCGGACATTCAGGAATAGTGAATACGCTGGAACATGCTAAGAAAATTACGGGCCAGAAAAGTATTTATGGCGTGATTGGCGGTTTTCATCTGAAAGAGATAGATCTTCAGACAAAAGAGACTATCAAATATCTTAAAGAAAACAATGTTAAGCATATACTTCCTTCTCACTGCACTGAACTTCCGGCATTGTCGGCTTTCTATGAAAATTTCGGGATAAGGCAGATAAAAACCGGCGATATTCTAAGCTTCTGACTTCTGTCTTCGGTCTTCCGACTCAGATACATCTGTTGAAATTAAAACAAAATCGAAAAGAAGTTGATTAAAATGAACATATGTTCATTGTAATTTGTATCTTTGTGTTATATAATATTGTGGGATCAGGCACATTAATCTAGTTAAAAGCCTAATATTAAGCAAATTACATGTTAAATTATAAAAATTAAGTATTATGCCACAAGGAGATAGTACCGGACCACTGGGACAAGGTCCCGGAACCGGAAGAACATTTGGTTATTGTTATGGATTTGATTCACCGGGTTATATGAAGAGTGCAGGTGGAGGGATGAGAAGAGGAATCGGATTCGGAAGAGGTATGGGCAGGGGTAGAGGCTTCAGCCACGGCATTGGTTTTAGTGCTTTTAATCCCGGACTTGTGCCGGGCTACCCGGGGATGCATCCGATGAGTAAAAATGATGAAATAAAACTGCTTAAATCTCAGGCAGATGTACTCAGCCGCTCACAAAAAGATATTGAGAATCGACTGGGGGAACTGGAGAAAGAGAAGGAGTAATTTTTACTTCTTCTCTGATTACTACCTGAAGTACTTCAGGCAAAAATATATTGGACGATATTCCTGATCAGAATGCAACAGGGACAGTGTCGGCATTTAAATCGTGTAAAAGATTTTTAGTTTTTTGTTCAATATTAAAGTTTCATTTTGATCCCTCCGAAAACAGTTATGCCGGGCATCGGGTAATAGCGGTTATTTTCATATTTCTGATTTAAGATATTCTCGGCACTGATAAAGAGTTCGGCAAATTTCAAGACCTGGTATGAAATTTTGGAATTCAACAGTGTGTAATTCTGAAAACTTATTTTTATTGAGGGATCCGTGTCGAGCTGATTTACATACTGTACACTTGCCGTTAAAAACCACTTTTTAAGACGATAATCACAACTCATAAAAAGATTATGTTTCGGCGTTGCATAAACCGGACTTTCCATATTTATATAAGAATAAGTCAGGTTAAGGCCAAGGTCTTTGACGGGATTTGCATTAGCCGCGAACTCAATCCCTTTGTTATTAACTTTACCTGCATTTTGTAATCCCTGCATGGGTACTGTTATTATCATGTTATTGCCTTTAACAATATAACCTGTCAATTCGAGTTTCAACTTCTGATTAAAGAACGATTGAAGCAAACCTGTTTCATAGCTCATTATTGTTACGGGTTTCAGGTTCACATTATGATTCCATATATAAAGTTCCTGGATCGTAGGGCTTCTGAATCCCTCAGCTACTGACACTTTCAAAGTTGTATGCCCGGTAATTTTATATGCCAGGCCGCCGGCAGGTATCCACTTTGTCCCGTAAACCTGGTGATCCTGAAGCCGTAAACCGGCATTAAGAGTCAGCCTGCCGAATAAAGTCTGCTGCATAAAACTATAAATACCGGCATCGTATACTGTTGTATCCCTGAATATCATTCCCTGGCCGCCCATGGCCTTTTCATTTTCGGCAATGCCTCCGTAATCAAGATAATCAGCGCCAATTGTCAGGTTATTACCTTTGAACAGCCTTATTGATTCATAAATATTCAAGCCATAATTTGCATCTTTTGAGTGAAACCCGTCGGAGATCTTATGTTCGCCGAAATTATAAAAGAGTTTCGCTGTGCCTGAAAGTTTTTCAAAGTTGTTGTCAACAGCAAATGACCAGTAACCTCTTGTTATTTCAAGCGAACTTCCGGGAACAGCATTTATAGTATCCGGACCGGGGTCGGTGGTTTTAAAATGTGCCAGGCTGAAATCACTGTTTACATTTATGTGATTACCTGCCTGGTGTGACATTTTAAGGTATCCGTTGGTTATGTTAAAATCCGAGTTCGAACGATGACCGTCAGTCTGGTCGTGGTTAAAGGATGTAAAAATGCTGAATTTGTCTTTCTTGTAGCCTGCCGAGGCCATGTATTTCTGCGTGTTAAATGAACCATACAGAATATTGGCATTTCCGCTGAAGCCTTCTTTAGTCTGTTTTTTCGTAATTATATTTATAACTCCGCCCATTGCATTTGACCCGTAAAGAATTGAGGCAGGGCCGCGAATGACTTCAACTCTTTCGACATCGGATGCAACATAAGAGTCGGGAAGGGGATGACCGAAAATGCCCATAAACTGGGGATGCCCGTCAATCAGTATTAAAACGCCTGTTGTAGGACTACCGCCTATACCTCTTATCGAGATCTGTCCGGCTGCATTTGTTGCGACGCCAAAACCCAAAACTCCCCGCTCAGTTACGAAAAGACCAGGAACCCTTCCGTTTAATATTGGCAGGAGGGAAGTCTCATTGCTTTCCTGTATCTGAAGATTATTCACAACCGAAACAGCCATAGGAACATTATGCCTGCTTACTTTTACGGTCGTACCTGTTACAACAACTTCATCGAGGTTAATGGTATCCTGAAGAATTGAACTGATTTTTTCCTGCGAACCCCCCTGTGAGACTATAATAACAAATGATGAAATTGACAAAACTAGTTTCTTCATAACCCTGTTTATTATAATATTACGAATCAGGCAATTTGTATTACTTACAATATAAAAAAATTTAATCGGTTTTACTCATTATAAGTTTCCCATGTTTTATTCCCTTAATACTGACCAGTTTGTCTGATAATTCTGTCAGGATTTTTGCCTTGCCTTTTACTGCAATTATTTCAAGGCACATATCATGGCTTAGATGATAGTGTTGCGATGATAATATCACATCAAAGTAATTATGCTGAATTTCATTTGACCTGGTGAGGATATCCTTTTTATGATGGTCATAGATCATGACAATTGCTCCGGCAACAATATTGTTACAATGCCATTTTTTCTCAACAATATTTTTTTCGATAAGGTGTCTTAATCCCTGTGATCGATTGGCAAAATTGTTATCGATTATATAAAGGTCAAGCTCTTTAAGAAGTTCTTCTTCAAGGCTTATGCTGAAACGGACTACACTCATCGTAATACGATTTTGTGTAAAAGTAATATTTATTCTATTCTCGAAACAATAAGATCAGCAATATTTTCAAAAGCTGTAACCACAGATTTATTTTCCTGGCTGAATACGCTAAGTCCCTTTTCGGCAGCCTCACCTACCTCTAATACAAGTGGTATCTGTCCAAGCAGAACTGTATCGAATTCTTTTGCCAGTTTAAGGCCACCACCCTTACCGAAAAGATAATATATTTCATCAGGGTGTTTTTCGGGAGTAAACCACGACATATTTTCGATAATTCCTAGTACAGGGACATTAAGATCAGGATTTTTGAACATTGATGTTGCCTTTCTGGCATCATTCAGGGATATTTCCTGTGGTGTGGTCACTATTATTGCGCCTGTCAATTTAAGTTTTTGAACAGTTGTGAGCTGTATATCGCTTGTTCCCGGCGGAAAATCAATGATCATGTAGTCAATATCTCCCCACTGAGTGTCTTCAAAAAGCTGGGTAACGGCTTTGCCAGCCATTGGTCCCCTCCAGATAAGTGATTGACTACGATCAATAAAAAAACCTATCGAAATGATTTTAACACCGTATTTCACTATCGGGAAGATCATCTCTTTATCTCCGAAAGCCGTAACATCGGGTTTCTCATCTTCTATTCCGAACATTTTCGGAATAGAAGGCCCGAAAATATCCGCATCGACGAGTGCAGTACTAAGTCCATTTCTGGCAAATGCAATAGCCAGATTAGATGCCACAGTTGATTTTCCAACGCCGCCTTTGCCTGATGCAACAACAATAATGTTTTTAACCCCTTCCATCGGGATTTTTTCAAACAGATCACTCATTTCTTTTGATTTAGGATTTTTTTCCATATTATATTTATTTTTTTACTGATATTAAGATCCGGATTAAATTCTGTTATGCTTTTTCCTTCAACCATTGCCTCTACCATATTCTTATCAAATGGCAACTGTCCTGCGATGACAATCCCATTTTGTCTGCTCCACTCTTCAATTTGTAGGCTCATCGAAAAATTAAGATCAAATTTGTTTATGATAACAAATGCAGGCAGATTAAATTTTTGAACTATTTCAACTGTTCTTTGCATATCGTGAAGACCGGAAATGCTTGGTTCAGTAACGATTACAACTATATCTACACCAGTAATCGTAGAAATTACCGGACAACCGATCCCCGGGGGACCGTCAAGTATGATGGTTTCCAGGTCATTTTCAGCAGCTGTTAGTTTAGCCTTTTCACGTACCATATTTACCAGTTTCCCACTGTTTTCTTCACCCGGAGCAAGACGTCCATAAACCATTTTACCATTACGGAATGATCCTGAATACATTCTGCTTTTATCACTCTGAACCATGTTTATTGCGTTTTCAGGGCATACATGTGAACACAGGAAACAGCCATCGCAGGCTATTTCTGAAATTAGTACCTTGCTGTTTATGACTGATATAGCATCAAACCGGCAATATTTTTCGCAGATTCCGCAACTGCTGCATAAATCATAATCTATAACTGCTTTATGACCTGAGATATATACTATTTCTTCTTCAGTCGTTGGATTAAACAGCAAATAAAGGTTCGCAGCATCAACATCGCAGTCGGCAACTACAACTTCCCCATTTAAGGTGGCAAAAGCAGCGCTTATGCTAGATTTGCCCGTACCGCCCTTACCGCTTATTATTGCTATCTCCATGGTTTAAAGTGATCTCTTCAAATATTGCAATCAATTGTTTTGCAAAAAATGAATCGGTTTCCGATACTATTTTCCCATTGGAATATAATTCTGCAATCTCCTTTTTAAATGGAATTTCAAGCAAAAGAGAAATATCTTCATTGCTCAGATACTTCTCCACTTTGTTATCTCCCATTCCTGCCCTGTTAATTATTATCCCATATGGTTTATCTATTTTTCTCAAAGTTTCAACACTCTGTTTAAGATCGCTGAGCCCAAACGGAGTAGGCTCTGTTACAAGAATTACATAATCAGAAGCTGATACTGTTTGAATAAACGGACATGATGTGCCGGGGGGAGAATCAAGAATAGCAACCTCGGCCTGGTTGTTAATTTGTTTAATAGCGGCTTTAATAACGGTAACCGGCGACATCACCCCGATATTCATTCGTGCTTCGATAAGTGAAAGTTTGCCATTGTTTGAATATATATTAACCATGCCCAATGAAACCGGTTTCTCAGTGATGGCGTGATACCTGCATGCAACACTGCATGCTCCACAACCATGACATAGATCTTCGATGACCTTAATTATCCTTACCGGAGGCAGGATGAAAATTGCATTATAATTACAGTACTCATGACATTTTCCGCAAAAAGTACAGGTATTGGTATTTATAACCGGTACCAGCTGGGTTACTTCAATTGTATTGATCTGCTTTGTTTCAAAGAAGGCAATAGCATTTGGTGCTTCTGCATCACAATCAACGAGAACTGCATCAATTTGATTCTTCACCAGGGTATGGAAAATGTTTGTTGCAATAAAAGTTTTACCTGTTCCCCCTTTTCCGCTGGCAACTGCAATCTTAATCATAACTGAGACGTGTTAGCTCATCAGTAATTGTGGGATTAATAGCTTCGGCGAGAAATTTATTGTTCCATGTATTAAGTCTGCTATGTGTCAGATAGTATTTCTGAGGAATCGGGTGAGTGCCAAAGATTACTTTCATGCCGTACTTTTCGTTAATGAACTCTTTAAAATGTTCCATATAAGGACACGGCGGATACCCAACAAAGAATCCGGTTGCAAAATGGATATGAGTTACTCCGTTCTTAGCCATCTCTTCAGGAGCACACTCAATATTACCCCCGGGGCATCCTCCACAGGTTGTGAATGCTGCAACTTCAAGTTCCTGATCTTTATATATCGAAAATGCTCCTTCCCGATTAGCTGCAGATCTGAAGCATTTTCCGCCTGAACATGTATTATATCTGTTGCAAATGATAATCCCTATTTTTATTTTTTCCATAATCAAATTATTTATTCATTAATTCTTTCATGGTATCTACTATCCTTTTAGGTGGGATACAAGCCTTGCCTGTGCTCTTTTTAACGCAGGCAACAGTAATTTGTGTTTCATTAATGATCTCTCCTGGCTCATTTATTACCTGATAGTCAATAACATTTAAGTACTTGAGGATTTTCTGGTATTCCAATATCTTCTCCATTCCGACCCTTATATTTTTTATCTGGGTTGTAAACAATTCCCAGTTTATCGAGTAAAGGTTCTACAGCCACCTGGTGAGTTTGCAATCCGATATCCCATGGATCGTACCCCAAAAGAAGCCCTGCAATCTCCTCGTATGTCAGAACAGGAATTCCATAACCATTTTCACCATAGGTTGTCCCTTCCTGCTCAGCGATCACGTATTGCCATCGGTCGAGAAAAAAAGTACATCCCGGGCAGTTTGCTATAATGAGGTCAGGTTTGAAAGGGAGCATTGAATCAAATTTCTTTTTTGAATTTGATACAGAATATCCCCTGTTTGATTTGAGCAGATATTGTCTGAATCCAAATCCGCAACAGTGACGCCTTTCCGGGTAATCAACCTGCTGACCACCCCATTCATCAACCTTTCCTGCAAGCACATACGGGTATTCAGCTCCACCTATTCCATGTGCAGGGAAAATCTTTGCATAATGGCATCCGATGTGATCAACAACTTTAAGTGGTTCACGGGTTTCTGCATTTACCAGGCGGTATTTTGCTTTTGCAGCTATCTCTTCTCTGTATTTATAAATAACATCACTTGCATGAACAAGATTTTTTGGTATACTGAAAGTCATACCCGTTGCCCTTTTCAGAGCCTCGCGGGTCTTTTGTTCTGTTTCAGGAAAATGTTTCCATGTCTCCATCATTTCCACATAAATGCCGAATGATGTGACACAGGAGACAACAAAATTTTCGTATCCGGCTTCGTTCATCAGGGCAAACTGCCGGGCAACTACTGTCATTATAGTCTGCATTGGGATTAACCCTGAATGATAGGCAATCCCTGTGCAGGTAGTTTGCCTTGCATCGTCAAATATGTCTTTACCAAGTACATCCCTCAGGATATTTAAATAAAGGTTTTCTGCAGCAGGAAAGATGTTCTGCCTGATGCAGCTTCGTGCAAAATAATAATGGTTATCTGCTATCTCTTTCTGGTATGCAGACCAGATCTCATTTTTCCTCGTCTTCATAGAAAAATCTTTTCGGGTATTAAATCAGATAGTTATTTATTATACAAATACTTAAAGTAATCATCCTTCCCTTCCTCAAAATTTATATTAAGTTCCTTTGCTTTTTCAGAGGAGTATTTTTCTATCTTTTCAAATCGCCTTGTTCCCCCTGTCTCATCAAATATTTTTTTCAGGTCGTTGAGCGAATCCTCAGATGTTTTGCGGAGTGTTCCAGCCTGGTCTTTTTTATAACTTGTACCAAGCCGATGCAGCATTTTTTCCCTGTTTTCCCTCAGCCACTCCCATACGGGTCCCTGTTCAGGATACATTTCAAGATCAACTTCGTCGATATATACGCAATAACCATATTTCAGAATATGGTCTCCTACAGTTCGCTTAACCGCCAATTGTTTTCTGCCCTGTTCACTCTCTGTAAAAAAACCTGTTTCTATCGATAATGCCCGTAATGATTGTATTACATAACAGGGAACATTCCCGCGGGGACATCTGGTTTTACACGACAGGCACTCACCGCATCTCCAGATTGTATCGCTTTTAAGAAGTTTTTCAAGCTCCGCTTCATCTCTTTCCTGGACAATATTCATAACCATCCGGGGATCGTAATCACTTACCTCTGCGGCAGGACAAATGGCAGTACAGACACCGCAGTTGAAGCAGGCTTTTAAACCCTCCCTGTAGCGGACATCCTTTTCCAGTTGCTCATATAAGGTCGGCATATTTATGGGTTTTTTGAGATATTGATAATTTCTTGATTTTGTTCAATTTACCTGTCAGCAATTTTCTTTTAATAAGATTGATTTTATCAATAAAAAGTATTCCATCAAGGTGATCAAGTTCATGCTGGAAAATCCTTGCTTTTATTCCATCCAGTTCTTCTTCATGCGTTGTGAACTGCACATCCTGAAATCTCACCAATATTTTCTCAGGTCGGGAGACTTCTTCGAAAATTCCCGGAAAACTCAGGCATCCTTCATGGTATTTTATATTTTCGCTGTCGCTGTCAATTATTTCGGGGTTTATGAATATCCCCTCAAATTTTTCTATGGTTAAGTCATCCTCATTAAGCGGTGAAGTATCAATTACAAATGCCCTTTTGATAAGATTAATCTGTGGCGCAGCCAATCCTATTCCTTTAGCCTTCTTTAGTGTTTCGAACAGCATTCTGCTTATCTGGTGTACGTCATCTGTATCAATAACCTCTTTGCAGTGTTTTCTGAGTGAAGATGATCCGTACAATATAATTGGCACTTCCATTAGTCAGTTAGCTGTATGAAAATCGCGTATGAAATACTTATTGCCTTCATAAATGATTGTTTTAATTAAGCGTTGCCGGATCAAAGAGTCAACCACAGAATAACCGGCAGCATCATTCTTAAGCAATTTAACCAGAGTGTCTTCCCTTAATGGATGAACTGCTGTAATGTTCAGAATATCCTCATAAAAGTTCCCTGTGTAACCAGCATCTGTACCTTCAAAACCTGTCAGAAATTCTGTCTTAATTTGCATTTTATTAAAAGTCTGCCAGGCCAGATTTAATTTTTCGGCATCGGGTATTTTTACAAATTTCTCTACAGGAGGACGTATTGGAACAGCCAGATATGCTTTCTCCGGATTAATTCCTTTTATTATTTCCGCCAGTGCTGAAATATTTTCAGTTGAATCATTTATTCCGTTGACAATCATAGTTTCTGTGCATAATTTCCCTTTGTACTCATTCCTGAAAAGCTTTATATTGGTTAAAGTATTTTCAAAGTCCAGACCAGCAACCGGTTTGTTGATTAAGTACCAGGTAATAATGTCGCCTGCATCCATTTTCAATGATACCCAGTCTGCCAAATAAAGATCCTCCCTTACTGATTCGTAAAAGAGTAAAGAAGCGTTGGAAATTACGGCTACAGGAATGCCTGTTTTTTTTAATAATTTTATTGCTTTCCCCAGGTTTTGATCGAGGGTTGGTTCACCGTTCGAAACGAAAGTCAGATAATCAGGGTAATTATCACTGCTGAGTTGACTTAAATGCTTTATAACCTTTTCATAAAGAACCTGAGGTTTATAAAAGCTTTCTCTTATGCAACTTTTTTTTATTGTTTTTCCTACCTGGCAGTAAATACAACCATAGGAGCATGTTTTTGGGGAAATTATATTGTTAATACCAAGGCTTTTACCTAATCTTCTCGATGGTACAGGGCCGAAGCTTATCATTATATAGTATTATACATTAATTTGTTACACTATTCAAAATGAAGCATTAAAAACAACAAAGCTGTCTTTCTCTACTTTAAGAAATTCTGCCATTACATTGCATTTGACCATTAGAAGGAAAAAGATCCTTTTATCGTTTAAATGTAGAAGCCCTTCAAGGTTCCCCTGTCCCTTGGCAATGATCAGGCCGGCGCTATAAAAATGACTCCTGAACTCATCGCTGGATTTATCAACTATGGTTGAGGGTGCATCATAACCATTGGAGATAACTTTGGCTACCTCTTTCATCCCGATATATTCAGCATCCTCAATTGTGGCATCATTGATAACAGGCATCCCTCTGACTGCAAAGGTCATTTTCTTATGATTCATGGCCTGAATGAACAGTTTGTCGAATACTATCTCACCTGCATTGTCACCCAGATAAAGAACAGAATCTGCATTATTGACAGCTCTCCTTAACTGTTCTGAATGATCAATCGCAAAACCCGAATTGAGAGCTCTGCTTATTGTGTTTTTCAGATTGAAGGTCTGGCTGACAGCAAAATCAATTACATTCCCGGCAATTGCCAGCCGCATCGCAGTAATAAACTGATCAGGAGATTGTTTTATAATATTCTGCATTTCGGGCATCATCTCAAGAGCCTGAATGTTGTTCTGCCTCTTTTCCTGCTTATATGGATCGTGGTTATTGGAATACCCTTTTAGGATCCAGTGAATATCGCGGGCAAATTCGGGAGTGCTTATTTTATCCTGATGAGTTTTGTAAAGATCTATCATATCGAGAGTAAAGCTGTTCTTTGCCTGGGTTGAAATTGACTCCTTGTCGAGTAGTTTCTCAAAAGATCGTGCCAGGCAGTAAAAACAACGATAGTCAGAAGCCATGTCCCTTTTTAAAATTAGTGGTCACAATAATTTGCTCCCGCAACAAGAGTATCGTTCAGAAGATCTTTTGCAAGGTCTGCGGGTTTTTTTATTGTTGCTCCAACAAAAACATTGATATTCTGCTGATTGAACAGATTTATAGCTCTCTGCCCCATGCCTCCTGCTATTACATCCGTAACTCCTTTTTCAGCCAGCCAGCCTGGCAGTAAACCCGGCTCATGCGGAGGTGGTATTATAAGTGTTTCCCCTGTTACAGAGGTGCTGTCAGTTTCAATTATTGCAAATTGCTGACAGTGACCGAAATGCGAACAGAGTATCCCGTTTTCCAACGGAATTGCAATAATTTTTTTCATTTTATTTATCTCCTTAGGTACTTTGTTTTTGTATTGTTCAATCGCCTTTTTTAAAGTTAAAACAGTTAAGCGCGCACAATGTACTTTCTCTTCAGGCATTGCTCCCAGATGGGCTAGTATATCTTTCTCGTCAATGCTCTCACTTTCATGAAGTGTTTTACCAATTATCATTTCAGTAAGAGCCGAACCTGACGAGAAAGAGCCCGCACATCCGATAGCCTGGAATTTTGCTTCCGTAATAACTCCGGATTTAATCTTCAGAAATATCTCCATTGTATCGCCACAAGGGCCTGTGAACATACATTGGGCATCCGGATTTTCGATATTGCCGACATTTAAATGATTTTCATAATATTTTATTGCCTTGTCCGAATATCCGGACACTTTTAATAAATCCCGTATCGTACTCATAATTTTATTAAAAAAATTAATAGAAAAGGGGAAAGGCTTTTTGCCTTCCGCTTTAAATTAAAAGCCTCCTTGGAAACGATTTTGACGTCCCATACCCCTACCTCCTTTGCTTCTTCCACCTCTTATCCAACCAAACCCTCTGCCTGAAAAATTCTCAGGTTGATTTTCGTTTTGATTATCGTAAGAAGCGGGTTCAGTTTTTTTCAAATTTGCATCATTATTGGTGCACCTACCCATTCTGCGGCCTGTCATCGGACCTTGTCCCTTTGGCCCTGTTTGATTAAATCCTGGCATAATAACCTCCGTTTTTAATATTAATATTATTTTAATCCGCTTTTTAAGCGTTTTCCTTTACCTGTTCCACCATCAGATTTGCGGTGTTTTCCAAGACCTTTTCCAAGTTTGGATAATAGTTCTTCGGGGGAAGTTTTTTTGCACCTCCCCAGTTTTCGTCCTGTTTTTGACCCTTTCCCTTCAGGGCCTGTACCATTCATTTGTGGCATAATATTAAATCTTAGTTGTTTAACATTTCAATTATTTCTTTAATGCTTTTTTCAGGTTGTTTCAGAACAATCATCTGGATCTTCAGACTGTCAAGCAACGACTTGATCTTAATTCCGAATTCTCCTGAAATTATCTTTTGAACATTTCTCGATGCAACAAGTTGTACGGATGCGGGTCCGGCGCCTTCCTGTGCTTCTTTATTGGGATTTGGCAGGAATTCTATGCCTTTTGTTTCAGTATCATGAATTGCAAAGAATGAGCAACGGCCAAAGCGTTGATCCAATTTGCTTTCCAGACTGTTCCCGGTACTTGTTATGGCTACTTTCATATCATTCAAATGTTAAGAATTGTTTTTATAAGGTGCACCCTTTCGGGACATGGGTTTTCCGCATTCAGGGCATATTTCATCCTTACAGGAATAGCCAAAGCGGTGTGGCGTTTTAAAGCCGCATGACGTACAGATGCAAATGTCCATGCATCTTGTCATGGTTTCTTCACCTTCCTCATGGTCCGGTTGATAACTCTGAAAACAACTACTGTGGCATAAGGGACACTCTTCTATCTCTGCCTGTTTTTCGGGGTTATTAAAATAGCAACCACAAGATTTGCAGGAATACCATTCGCTGTCAAAATATATCTTACCTCCTTCAATAATTATTTGTTTGCCAAGGACAAGCGCCTCCGCAATTTTTTTTCTTGCCTTTGAATAAATCCGGGTGAGCGTTGGTCTTGATACCGCCATTATAATAGATGACTGATGATGATTCAGCATCTCATAATCGCATAAGCGCAAGGCTTCATATTCTTCCAGGTGCAGGAAAACACTTTCAGCTTTACCTCCATTCTTTTTATTGCCATAAGGTTTAAACCCTGAAATCACAGGAGGATTGCTGATTTTTCTTAATCTGAATGGCCGTGGAGACATAAAATATGAGCAATAGTTCACTACAAAGATAATGAACTTATGTTCATAATACAAATGTTTTTCTCTTTTTCTGATAGGGAATAAGAAATCCGCTTATTCGCCTTGCGGGATCCGTCTGATTATTTCGCAGTCAGTCATTTTATTCTGTTAATCGAAAGCATCTTAAAAACTACCCCACCTTGCTTATTTCAGCCAATGAATCGGGTTTTAATAGTCTGATATCCTTTTCATGCAGCTGGATCAATCCATCTTTTTCAAATGCTTTGAGCAGTTTAACAGCGCTTTCCATTGCTATTCCGGCAAAGTCGGCAATATCTTTCCGGGAGAGAAGCTGAAATATTTCTGCCTTTTCAGTCTTTAAACTGTCTATATATAATAAGGTCTCTGCCATACGGCCGTTCATCTGTTTATACAAAATATTTCGCACAGTACTGAAAAGGTTCGTGTTCTGTTCACAATATCTTTTAATTATATTGAATCCGAAATTTCCATTCTGCCTGACAACTTTGGCAATTGCCTCTTTTTCTATGAGATATACCTGACAGTCGGTCAATGCAACTGATGAATAATTAAAGGTATTTCCCGAAAATACAGAAGATAATCCCACAAATTCACCCGGTTTGATAATACGAAGGTTGTAATTTTTTGTGCCGTCACCTTCAAGGTATTGTTTAACCAGTCCGCTTATAACAAACAAAACATATGAGGCAAATGCTCCCTGTTTGGTAAGACTATCACCTTTACGAAAAAGTACTTGTGTCTTACTTGCCCTGACCAATTCAGCCTCCTCTGAAAGAAGATTCTGAAAGCATGGCGCCTGAATATCGCATATAAAATCGCTGTCGGTCTCGAGTATGGTTCTCATGCACAAATTTTCATCAATCCGCTGTAAAGTTAATTTAAATCAATAAAAAAGTTGTGCTGATTCAACCGGCAAGTTGTTGCACCCGGCCTTCATTCCCTTTATTAATGGATGAATGAAGCCTATTTTTGCACCATAAATATTTTAAAAAATAAAATCATGTTATACACAAATTTAAAACACCTCGAAACAGCTGATGATCACAATAAGGCAATCAGCGAAAATGAAAATGTAATGGTTATCTGCGGCCGTATGGGCCCGATGTGTATTCCGGTATATGGAATTGCAGAAGAGCTTGAAGATGAATACAAACATGTTAAATTCTTTGATATGGAATTTGACAACCCGCATTCACATGTAATAAAAAACCTTCCTGAAGTAAGGGGTTTTATGGGTATTCCTTTCACAATTTATTACAGAAACGGGAAGGTTGTCAAAGCAACTTCAAGCATCCAGTCGAGAGATCAGGTTAAAACAATACTCGACAAAGAATTTGCAGTAACCGTAAATGCATAATCCTATGAATCTGGACAATCATTACGATGCAATTGTAATTGGCGCAGGTCCCTCCGGCCTTACGGCGGGTATATACCTGTCAAGAGCCCGGCTGAAAACACTCATTGTGAGTGAAGGGACTGTTGGCGGTCAGATGATTCTAACCCACGAAATTGCCAATTATCCGGGAGTTGAGAACATCAGCGGGTACCAGCTTGCAAATATTATGAAGAAACAGGCAAAATCGTTTGGCTGCGATATTAAATCTAATATTTTAGTAACATCTCTCGATCTCGGTAGTGAAATTAAAAGTATTGTCCTGTCCGATGGCATCACCTATACTTCTGACAGTATAATACTTACGCCTGGCGGAAGATCCAGAACACTTGGTGTGAAGGGTGAGGATATTTTCAAAGGAAGAGGAATCTCATATTGCGCCACATGCGACGGTGATTTTTTTACCGGCAGGGAGATAGTTGTTATAGGAGGAGGAAATTCAGCCCTTGAAGAGGCAGTTTCACTTACAAAATATGCTTCAAAAGTAACTATAGTTCACCAGTTCGACCATTTCCAGGCGTTTCAGCATGCAATCGATGAAGCTCAGAACAACCCTAAGATAAGCTTCATTATGGAATCAGCAATAACAGCCTTTGGCGGTAGCGAAAATATAGAAAGTGTCGATATCAAGAATATGAATACCGGCTATAAAACCACTTTCAAAACTGATGGTGTTTTTATTTTTATCGGTTATGTCCCTAACACCGAGTTCCTGGTAGGCAAGCTTGAATTGAATAAGTGGGGCGAGATAATAACAAACTCCGATATGTCGACCAGTGTGAAAGGGATTTATGCCGCAGGAGACAGTATTGTCAAGAAGTTCCGACAGGTTACCACAGCTGTCGGAGACGGAACAGTGGCCGCACTTGCTGCTTCGAATTACCTTCATGAATTGAAGAAGAAACAAAACCATTTAATTTCTGTATAAATGGCGACTTCATTAATTATAGTAAGTGTTATTATTACACTTATTGCTGGTTATATATTTTTCGCTATTAGAAGAATGAAGAATGTGCCCGATGTACCTAAAAGTGATAAAATAAAAGATCTTACCGATAAGAATTTTCAGCACCAGGTAAAGAACACCATTTCTCTTATAGATTTCTGGGCTTCATGGTGCGTTCCATGTAAAATGATGTCACCGGTTCTAAATGAACTTGCAGAAGAGGTTGGTGTGGGAGTGCAGGTTTGTAAAGTGAATGTAGAAGAATATCAATCGCTGGCATCAAAATATGCGGTCCGAGGAATTCCAACAATGATTTTATTAAAAGATGGAAAAGAGGTAAACCGTTTTGTTGGGGTAAAATCAAAAGAATTTCTGTTAGATCAGATTCAAAAAGTTCGGTAGATTAAATTGAAAAAGGTTACCGCATACAATAAGATATAAGCCATGACAATCAATAAAAATCACTGGTACGATGGATGGTTCTATGATAAACTTATTGCACCAAACCAGGGCAGATTGTTTGGGCAAATTAAAAGTCTCATTGAAACCGATTCTAGTGTAATTGATGTTGGATGTGGCACCGGACGATTAGCTTTTACGGTTGCCGATAAATGCAAATCTGTCTTGGGAATAGACTTATCTAAACGCAACATCGACAGGGCACAGCTAACATTACTTCAGCGGCCTGATAATAAAATTTTCTTTCAACATTGTAATCTTTCTGAAATAATCAGGGAAGAGATAACACATTTTGATTATGCAGTCTTATCCTATGTTATTCATGAAGTTGATGAAGGTGAAAGGATTATACTCCTGAATGAAATAGCCCGGATTGCAGATAAGATTATAATAGGTGACTATCTGGTTACTAAACCAAACGGATTTGGAAGCTATTCAAGTAAAGTTATTGAATTTATTGCAGGTACAGAACATTATAGAAACTATAAAAGCTATATAGCTAATGGTGGCATTTATTATCTGGCAGACAAAACCGGATTAAAAATTAAAAATGAATTAATCTTTCAATCTTATAATAATCATGTAGTTATGCTGACGCAATGACAAATTAAAAACCTGATTTTGTTATATAATAAAAGATGAGAGCGAATTTTAATACTTTAGTTAATTTTACACATGGAAGGACTCTAACATATGAAGATGGCTTAATGAATTTGGACATAATTGAGGCAAAGATTGAAAGCGACCTTATGAATACTGATGGATTCCCATTTTATTTATCAAAAGAAGAAATTAAGACCTTAGCTGGAATTTTATCAGACAGTGAAAAACGAAGACAAATCATAGGAATTATAGACCAGATTATGCAGTCTGATGACCAAGAAATGGTTGACAATCACGGGGGTATATAGACCAACTACACCTCTTTTTGATATTTGATCGACTGAGGTTATTAAATAAGAAAATCTCTTTTTAAAACATCTGGTTATAGTGGGAGCGATAGATGCAGCAGATAGATTCGGTGCGAAGTCGTATGACCTGGATTACTCCCTGTTTTTAAGTATATTCGTAAATAATATATTATTTAATTTATGGGCTGCAACGTAAATGCAAAGTGCCTTGATTGTGGTAACAAATTTAATATTTCCAAAGGTGATGGATTCTTTTTTCATCTGCTCCGATGTCAATTATGCGGGGAAACAAAATCCATTGGTTTTGAGAAACTTGGGGAACTCCGTTTACAATACCTGAAAGGATTATCGGGTCCTACCAGTATTCCAAGTATGGAATATGACAAGCATATCCAGCAGTATGCACGGGTAGAACCTATCTCCGAAGATAAATATCGTAAGGAAGTCGAAGCTTTTGCCGGAAAATGTAAATGTGGTGGTAACTTTGCATTCAATGCCTTTATTCGGTGTCCTAAATGTCGATCAGTTCGGATTGAAGAAGGAGGAATTACTATGATGTACGACTAATGATGATTCTGAATTAACCTCCTGATAACTTAAAGAATAGTAATTTCAATAAGAAAAAGCTTTGTTCTTGGCCCCGGAGGATTTTATTTTTGGATCTAAGATATTTAGCACGGAATGGGATAGCACTTCCATCCATTGTAGCAAGGGCGACTCTTTTGCGCCAGAAGGTGTAACTTTGATAAAATCAATGCATAACCCTCGGAAAAGCTACATTGTAGTTTCTGAATAATAACAATATTTGTCTTTAGAGTCTTTATTCTACTCAAGGGGGCATTTCAACCAATCTATTTAAAGCTCAACTCCCTGAGAATTGAATATTTAATTTTTGGTGGACAAAAGGCCCAATAGCCTTGTATTCTGATTAATTCTGACAAGGTTAAAATCTCATTACTATGCTGAATATCAGCGCTATAATGGTTGTTTGATGATAATAAAACTTAAATCAATCTGTAGAGATGTAATATGTTGGATATTAGGCAATTATGTTATAACTACATTTTGACAAAAAATTCTCATAATCAATTTGGATTATTTACTTGGTATATGTTCTAACATGCATATTATCAAGTAATTATAATTCCCATAGATTGCAGATTAAATTGACAAGCAGATAGGGAGATTAAAATTTAGTGTTGAATTAAGGTAGTAGCCAGTTATTTTTCTAAGAAGCACTTTGGGGGCTCTTCAATAGATTAATACTCTTTCAACCGCAACCTCCATTTTCATATTCAGAGTATCGGATGTGATAGGGATGTGTGCAAATAGTGTGAAAATGGCTAAAATAAAAAAGAGTTAGACTGTATCTAACTCTTTCATTTTCAAGCGTCGGGGTGATCCGACTTGAACGGACGACCCCTTGCACCCCATGCAAGTGCGCTAGCCAACTGCGCCACACCCCGAAAAAATCCTGGCTATTTTCGTCTCGAACGGACGGCCCTCACGCCCTGCGTGATGCGCTAGCCAACGGAGTTTATCACGTTTTGCGTGACCACACCCCGAAAAACCTCTGCAAATTTAATTAAGAATTCCGAACAGAAAAATTTTATGCTGATAACCTTAATGGAAAACAGCTTAACTTTGAATAATTACTCCAATTGCTACAACTAAAATAGCTATGAAAAGAATTATGTCAGTCATATCAATGATCCTCCTTTTATCCTGTGATAATAAACAAATGGTCTCAACTCTCCAGGTACCTGGTATGAATCGCTTTTGTGAAATAAACATAAACGGCGAAAGCATAATCCCAAGCGGACGACTTGTTAAACCTTACGGAGAATTTGTCCGTATCGCACCAGATCCTTTTGGTTTGGCTTTGTCTCCCGATGGTACACTGGCACTTTCCGTTCACAATAACCTTCTGACTCTGATAAACACAAAAACCAGAAGCAGCAAGGAGGGAATTACCTCATTTCATGACAAAGGCTCTTATATGGGGGCCGCAATAAAGAAAGATAACAAGACCGCCTACTTAAGCGGGGGCGACAGCGGTGACATTATCGTTATGGATTTGCTGACGCTCGGGGATACAAAACGGATAACCATTAATGGTCCCTGCGACAATCTTAATTTCACTGATAGTTTTGTGGGTGATATAAGGTTATCGGATGATGAAAAGAGACTTTTTATTCTCGATCAGTTCAACTTCAGGCTGGTTATCATGGATATTGAAGCCAACAGGATTTTGCATAGCATTCCTGTTGGAAGGTTTCCTCTTGGAATTGATATCTCGCCTGACGGGAAATTTGCTTATATCGCTAATACCGGCATTTTTGATTATCCCGTTGCACCAGGACTGACAGAAAAAAATATTGAAGAGGCAGGACTTGACTTTCCTCCGTATGGTTTGCCATCCATGGAAGCTGAAGAAGGCGTAATCATAAATGACAGGGCTATCCCCGGACTTGGTAATCCGGGTGTTCCTGAATCAGTTTCAGTGTGGACGGTCAGTCTTGACAGCAACAAGGTCATCTCAAAGGAGAAGACCGGGTATAGGATGGGCGAAATGGTTGAAGGACTTGAAATTGTCGGAGGCTCAAGCCCGAATTCAATTGCTGCCGGGCAAAACCAGGTCTTCGTCACCAATGCCACAAATGATAACATTTCCTTGCTGGATCCGCTTACCGGGAAAACAACCGGGATGATTAAACTGAATATCGATAAAAGAATTGACAGCTTCAGGGGTTTAATCCCGTTCGGGATCGAGCTTAGTCATGATGGATCAAGATTATATGCAGCTCTCAGCGGGTTAAATGCCGTAGCCGTGATTGATGCGGGAACTCTCGCAGTCCTGGGTTATATACCCACAGGCTGGTTCCCGACAAAACTTCAGATCTCTCCCGATGATAAAACCCTGTATGTTGTCACTGCACGTGGCCTGGGATCCGGACCTAACGGCGGCAGTGGTTTTGTGCTTTCAAAAGCAGGAACATATGTGGGTGATATTATGCTTGGAACATTTGAGATAATAAATCTTGAACTGGCTGATCTTCAGCTTACAACAAGACAAGTAATAAATAATACATTTAAAGAAGTGCAGATTAAGGATGATGGAAGAAATCCGCTTCCGCCTGTTGCTGGGATAAGGAAAAGCCCGGTAAAGCATATTGTATATATAACAAAGGAAAACAGAACATTTGATGAAGTCTTCGGGGAACTTCAGAATGCTGAGGCTGACCCATCACTGGCCAGGTTCGGTATGAATGTAAATGTGGCCAGCAGGGATAAAACACGACTTGTTGCTAATGTAAATGTGATGCCTAACCACCAGAAGCTGGCCCGTGAATTCGCTATAAGCGATAATTTCTATTGCGATTCGGATGCTTCTGTCCATGGACACAGATGGATGGTAGGAACTTATCCAAATGAATGGGTCGAGATAAACAGTTCAATGGATATTACAAGGAATCTGCTGAGTACGGCTCCGGGAAGAAAGTATGTCGCAGGTTCATCAGGTGCAGTTTATCCGGAGGATTATAATGAAGCAGGCGGAATGTGGGAGCACCTTTCCAGAAACGGTATCGGATTTTTTAATTTTGGTCTGGGATTTGAATTTTCCGGAGCCGAGGAACAGCAGTGGCATAAGTTCACCGGAATAAAGATGGGCGTTATGTTCCCGATGCCGAAACCCCTTTTTGACAGGACCTCCCGAAAGTACGCAACGTATAATACGAGTGTTCCTGATCAGTTCCGCATTGATATGTTCGAAGAGGAACTTGAAGAAAAGTGGCTGTCGGGGAAGGAAGAATTCCCATCTGTTGTTACCATGATCATACCAAATGATCATGGTTCTTCAGAGCGTATCGAAGACGGATATCCATTCAGAGAGTCTTATATGGCGGATAATGACCTGGCACTAGGCAGGGTTATTCAAAAGCTCAGCCATTCAAAATGGTGGCCTGAAATGCTTATAATCGTGACTGAGGATGACGCCCAGGACGGGAGAGATCATATAGATGCCCACCGTTCATTGCTTATGATGATAAGTCCATGGATTAAAAGGGGATACATATCTCATGCACATGCAAATTTCGGAGCTATCCTTAAAACCATTTATAATATCTGCGATATTCCGCCTTTAAACCAGTTCGATGCAACAGCAACCCTTCTGCAGGATTTTTTCACAGACAAGCCCGATTTTACACCTTATTCAGCGGAAATGGTTGATGACAGGATTTTCGATCCGCAAAAAGCTCTTGATCCATATGATAAGGAATTCAGGTGGGAATCACTGAAAGAGTCACCTGAATTAGATAACGAAAAGGATTTCAGGAAAAGTCATGACGAACAAGCAGGGAACAAATAAGCTGCCCCGTACACCTCGGCTGTCGCAAGCCGCACCTTGTCCCTCTTGCCAATGATTATTTAATTATCTTTACTCAGTATTATAAACAGTACAGGAACCAAAACCGACAGCATTGCATCAGTAATTATAGGTAAGATAATAACTGGTAAGATAAAGGATGATGAGATAGATCTGTCCTCATATCTGCCCGGGATTCACAAGGAGATAATAAAGACAAAATACATTCTTGCAAAGGGAAAACCGGGAATTATTAACGGTTCCCCCGATCTTGATGATTATTTTAAAGAAGTCGAAAATTATACTGCAGTCATTGTAAAAGGTGAAAAGGTGATTATCTCAGTTAAATTCAGCAATGAAGTATCTTATAAGAAGTTTCTTGAACTCAATAAATGGACTGGTGAGACAATAGATAATGTCAATGGAGTAAAAAAGATCGCTGACAATCAATTGTTAATTGAATTGCCCGACTAATTTTGCAAAAACGAGATATTTAAAATTTATGGAAATTTTTAAACCCCTTGATCTTTCAAAAGATACTCCTAAGCCCGATACTGAAAGTATTGAAAAGGTGCGCTGCCTGATATTAGGTTCAGGTCCTGCCGGGTATACAGCTGCAATCTATGCAGCCAGGGCTAACCTTAAGCCTGTTCTTTATACAGGCCTCCAGATGGGCGGACAATTGACAACAACAACAGAGGTCGATAATTTCCCGGGTTATCCGAATGGAATTACAGGACCAGATATGATGGAAGAATTTAAGAAGCAGGCTGAACGCTTTGGTGCAGCGATCCGATTCGGTATTGCCACCAAAGTCGATTTTTCAGGCCCGACTCATAAGGTGATAATAGATGAAAACAAAATTATTGAGACAGAAACGTTAATTATTGCAACCGGGGCCACTGCAAAGTATCTTGGACTGGAAGCTGAGTCGCGTTATGCAGGCATGGGAGTTTCTGCATGCGCCACATGCGACGGTTTCTTTTACAAAGGTAAAGATGTGGCGGTTGTAGGAGGAGGGGACACAGCAGCAGAGGAGGCAACATACCTTGCCGGTTTATGCCGCAAAGTTTATCTGATTGTTAGAAGGAATGAACTGAGAGCATCGAAAGCCATGCAGGATAGGGTAATTAGTACTCCCAACATCGAGATCCTATGGGAACATCAGGCAATTGATCTTTTTGGGGAAAATGGCGTTGAGGGAGCATTGCTTGTTAAAAAGAAAGGCACACCTCAGGAGGAGACCGTTAAAATAAAGATCGATGGATTTTTTCTCGCAATAGGACATACTCCTAATTCGGATGTCTTCAGAGAATTTCTTGAAACAGATAAAACAGGTTACATCTATACAATTCCCGGCTCGTCAAAAACCACGATCCCCGGGGTATTCGCGGCAGGAGATATCCAGGATCCGGTTTACAGACAGGCAGTAACAGCGGCTGGATCAGGATGTATGGCTGCAATTGATGCTGAACGTTATTTGTCAGAGTCACATAGAGAAATTTAAATGAGATGAAGACATTTAAAAAGACTTTTAAGATCAATGCTGAGCCATCTGATATTTATTCTGCATTGACAAACCCTTATACAATTGAACTGTGGTCAGGCTACCATTCTGAAATGTCAACTGAACCGGGTTCGGAATTTTCCCTTTGGGAGGGCGATATCACCGGAAAAAACCTGGAATTCGTTCAGGACAGAAAAGTTGTTCAGGAATGGTACTTCGGTGATCAGTCAGAGAAATCAATAGTCACGATCATTATTAATGCCGATGGTGAGAACTCCCAGGTTACGGTTGAGCATACCAATATACCGGATGATGAGTTTGCTCAGATTTCTGAAGGTTGGAGAGAATTTTATATTGGTGCAATAATCAACTTTTTCAATCCTAATTTCTGAACTCAACCGTGAAATTCATTTCGGGTCTAGGATCTCCCATAAGATCATAAATATCCTCACAACATGCATAGATCAGGGTTGCTATTCCTTTATAGCTGAGGGTCATGGCATGTTCCTGCATCCTATCGTTCCAGGCGGGGACCCACGACAGGATATGCTGGTTGATAAACCTTCTTATCTCATTTCTCATTTCATTAGAGCATGCCACGTCATCGATAGAAACGTACTTGTCATTCAGAAGAGTAAGGAAGAGAAGTTCTAATCCAAGGTTATCGTCAGGTACAGTGTAGCGTGTTCTTTTATTCCATCCGTAAGCGTTATAGAAATCACTTACTTTTTCTTTGCCATGATCCTCCTCAAGCGAATTATCGGTATAATTTGATTTAAACGGCGCGGCAAGATGTTGTCCGGATGGCGGGAACAATCTGTTGAAATCTTCCTGGAGAATGCTTCTGCACAAAGTCTTGTCCTTGCACGATTCCCGTAGCTGTGAAGCAGCAGTATTAAACCGCGGATTACTGCTCCTTACAGGAAGGGCTTTTAAAATGCCTTTCGACCAGAAATCGACCACACATTCTTCAACTGGTTCATACATTATCATACTGCCTGCAAAATAAAGTAGCATGTTGTACCCTTTCAACAGATTATTCCGGTTCTTATCTAAACTGATATCCATTCCTTATTAAAAGATATTTAAAAATTTGTTTAGGTTATTCAAGTAAGTAGAATTGAAAGAAGTATAACCGATGGGAATAAAAATTGTTCAAACTATATCCAGGTTCACGCCCGGTAGTAAAAAAAAAGCCGCACCGGGAAGTGCAGCTTTTATATGAATGGGATCTGATTTATTTAGTAAAATCCGCCATTTCATGGGGATATTCGTCGTTATCAATTTTTCTTTTAATCTCTCCGAAAGCTTTTACTGTGTAATCAACATCTTCGAGCGAGTGAACAGCTGTTGGTATGAGACGCAGCATAACTACATCCTTTGGCACAACCGGGTAAATAACCACTGAACAGAAAATATTATAATTCTCCCTGAGATCATAAATCATCTGAGTAACCTGTGTTATGCCACCTTTCATATAGACAGGGGTTACAGGCGATTCAGTTTTTCCGAGATCCAGCCCTGAATCTTTTAAACCTTTTTGAAGAGCTCTTACAATGGTCCATAGCTTATCCCTGTATTCCGGGTGCGACTGTATGAGCTCAAGCCTTTTAATTGCACCGAGTGTCATCGCCATCGGAAGCGATTTTGCATAGATCTGGGAGCGGAGATTGTAACGAAGATAGTTAATAACTTCTTTCTTGCTTGCGACGAAGCCGCCTATTCCGGCCATTGATTTGGCAAAGGTTGCAAAATAAATATCAATCTTGTCCTGAACTCCGAAATGCTCGCCTGTTCCCCTTCCATTGGCGCCCATTGTTCCAAACCCGTGAGCATCGTCAATAAGAAAACGAAAACTGTATTTATCTTTCAGTGCTGTAATCTTGTCAAGCATGCCAAGGTCCCCGGCCATGCCAAAGACTCCTTCAGTGATAACAAGTATACCCCCTCCGGTTTCTTCGGTAAGCCTTACAGCATGCTGAATCTGCTTCTCGCAACTTTCAATATTATTATGCTGAAAAGCAAACCTCTTGCCGATGTGGAGTCTCAATCCATCCATAATGCAGGCATGCGATTCCGAATCATAAACAATTACATCATGTCTGTCGACAAGGGCATCGATGATTGATAGCATTCCCTGGTAACCGAAATTCAGGAGAAAAGCATCTTCCTTACCTTCGAATTCAGCAGCCATTTTTTCAAACCTCTCGTGATTGGTGGATTGTCCCGACATCATCCTGGCACCCATCGGATAAGCCAGCCCATATTTTTCGGTGTATTCGGCGTCGGCTTTCCTTACTTCAGGATTATTTGCCAGGCCGAGATAATTGTTAAGGCTCCATGTAAGTACCTCTTTACCCCTGAATATCATCCTTGGAGCTATTTCTCCCTCCAGCTTTGGGAAAGTAAAGTATCCATGAGCCATATCGGAATACTGGCCTAATGCCCCTTTGTTTGATTTGATTTTGTCGAAAATATCCATATTGAGATGCTTTAAAAAATTTGCACAAATCTAAGCATTTAGGAACACCCGTTTATACCTTTTTATACCTAATTTGTTCTTGCAAGAGTTAAATATTTGGTATACATGCCTTAGTTAAAAAAAAAACTGTAATTTTGCGCAACATTTTTTAATATGAAAGTCAGGCTTTATATAATACTTTTAATCTCAATACTGGTCAGCTCCTGCGGGGAATATGAGAAACTTCTGAAGAGTACTGACTATGATCTCAAGAAAACAAAGGCCAGAGAGTATTTTGATGCAAAACAGTATGTCAGAGCCTCTGAACTGTTCGGTCAGATTATACCACGGTTCAGGGCAACAGAGGAAGCTGAAGAGCTTAACTGGCTTAATGCCCAGAGCTTTTATGGTATGAAGCAGTACGATATGGCCGGATCTTATTTCAAATCACTTGTAGAGCAATATCCGTTCGGGAAGTATGCAGAGGAAGCGACTTTTCTGGGGGCAAAATGCGATTATAACATCTCTCCGAGAGCAGAGCTTGACCAGGAAAATTCGCGAAATGCTATTGAAGGATTCAACGTATTTGTTAACAGATTTCCAAACAGCCCTAAGGTTGAGGAAGCAAAGAGTTATATCAGGACCTTACAGGACAGGCTTGTTGAGAAGTCTTACCTTAATGCAAAGCTTTATTACAATATGAAAGAATACAAGGCTGCAGTTACTGCATTGTCCAACAGCCTTAAGGAATACTCTGAATCAAAATACCGTGAGGAGATGATGTTTCTCAAGCTCAATTCACTCTTCGTGTATGCTGAGAAAAGCTATGCCAACAAGCAAAAGGAGAGATACCAGGCAACACTTGATGAATATTTCTCGTTTATGGAAGAGTTTCCCAAAAGCAAATATTCGAAAGAGGTAACAAAAATATACGAGGATACTGCAAAATATCTTAAAATTGATAACACAGCTAATTTAGTTAACACAAGTAAATAAATATGGATTACAGAAAATCAGTGGCTCCAACAACTACAGTTACCCGTAATATGGAACTGTTGACGAAAGATACAGGTAATGTTTATGAGACAGTTATAATTGTTTCAAGAAGAGCGAATCAGATTTCAGTTGAAATGAAACAGGAACTCAACAAAAAGCTTGAAGAGTTTGCTTCATTTACCGATAATCTTGAAGAAGTATTTGAGAACCGTGAGCAGATTGAGATATCAAAATTCTATGAAAGGCTTCCCAAACCTACTCTTATTTCACTTCAGGAACTTGAGGAAGGTAAGATATTTTTTCGTAATCCTGATAGTTCTGCCAGCAAAAGCAAAATATAGCATTTAATGCTGAAGGGTAAGAAAATACTTGTCGGGGTAACCGGTGGTATTGCAGCATATAAAATTGCTACCGTTATCCGGCTGCTTGTTCTTGAGGGATGCGAGGTTAAAGTTATCATGACCCAACGTGCGAAAGATTTTATAACACCTCTTACCCTTGCAACATTGTCCAGAAATCCTGTTCTGTCAGAGTTCTACAATCCTGAAAACGGAAGCTGGAACAGCCATGTAGACCTTGGAATATGGGCTGATCTTTTCCTTATTGCTCCAGCAACAGCAAATACTATCTCCAAAATGGCAAACGGGATTGCTGACAATCTTCTTCTTACAACCTGGTTGTCAGCACGCTGTCCTGTTTTTGTGGCTCCTTCCATGGATATGGATATGCTGGACCACAAGGCTGTAAGGACGAATATAGATACACTTAAATCATTTGGAAATCACATTCTTGATGCCCCCTCAGGGGAACTTGCCAGCGGGCTGACAGGAAAAGGCAGAATGTCGGAACCCGATGAAATAGTCAGGGAGATCAAAACCTTCTTCTCAAAAAAAAAAATTATAAGCCTCTGACGGGGAAGCGGATCCTTATAAATGCAGGTCCTACTATTGAACAGATAGATCCTGTTCGATTTATAAGCAATTTTTCTTCAGGTAAAATGGGTATCGCACTCGCTGATACTGCTGCAGAATATGGAGCCGAGGTGGATCTGGTGCTTGGACCAGTGAACAGGATACCGAAAAACAGATCCGTTAAAGTTATCAATGTCATTTCAGCTGAATCGATGGCTTCTGAATGTGTTGTACGGTTTCCCGTATGCGATATCGCCATTCTGGCGGCAGCAGTGGCTGACTACTCTCCTGAAAAGGTTGAGGAAAAAAAGATTAAAAGGACAGGTGATGAGATTATCCTGAGGCTGAAGCCAACACCAGATATTGCTGAAACTCTGGGAAGAATGAAGAAGAAGTCCCAGATACTTGCAGGTTTCGCCCTTGAGACCCACAACGAAACAGCTAATGCAACAGCAAAGCTTGTACGAAAGAGACTTGACCTTATTATCATGAATTCAATGCAGGATATGGGCGCAGGTTTTGGTTATGACACCAACAGGATAACTATAATTGACAGAAACAATATTATTAATAAATTTGAGTTGAAATCAAAGGAAGAAGTGGCAAGAGATATATTGGACAAAATAGTATCCATGCTTTAAATCTGACCCTAATGAGATTAAATAAATTTTTAAAATATTCATTTCTGATTATTCTGATATCAGGAACTGAAGTAATTTATTCACAGGAGCTTAACTGTAACGTCCAGGTTTCTGCCCAGAAAATACAGGGTTCCAACCGCCAGGTATTTGAATCGATGCAGCGCGATATTTATGAATTCATGAACAACACTGTCTGGACCAACCATGTTTTTAGCTATGCCGAAAGAATAGACTGCAATATTATTATCAACCTTACCGACCAGTTTTCGGCTGATGAGTTCAGGGGAACTGTCCAGATTCAGCTGAAGCGTCCGATATTCAACACAACCTATAATTCAACAATGCTGAATTTTATGGATAACAATTTTCAGTTCAGGTATGTCGAATTCCAGCCTCTTGAATTTGATCCGAACTCCTACCGGTCGAGCCTTGTGTCAGTTCTTGCTTATTATGCATATATGATAATTGGATTCGACTATGATTCTTATTCCACACTGGGCGGCACTGAGTTCTTCCAGGTTGCCGAAAGAATTGTAACAAATGCCCAGAATGCATCTGAACCAGGCTGGAAACCTTACGACGGATCGCGAAATAAGAACAGATACTGGCTCGTAAAAAATACACTGGATAAGCAATATGAAGGAGTCAGAAGGTTCATTCACGATTATAATATCAATGGCCTTGATAAAATGGAATCAAAAACTACCGAAGCAAGAACCAGTATTGCTGAGAGCCTGAAGCTGATACTAGAGGTTTACAGGGCGAAACCTGATCCATTTATGTACCTTATCCAGATTATTCTTGAATCGAAGACTGATGAACTTGTAAATATTTTTTCAGAGGCATTTCCGGAAGAGAAAAGCCGCGTTATACAAATTCTGATTGAGATAGATCCGGGAAACAAGACAAAGTATGAGAAGATAACCGCTGCCAAATAACATTAATCCCCGGCTATGCTTGTAAAACTTACCGTTCATAATTATGCACTCATCAGAGAACTGGATCTTTCTCTTGGGAACGGATTAACCATAATAACAGGCGAGACAGGTGCCGGCAAATCAATACTTCTTGGTGCCCTTTCCCTTATACTTGGCTCAAGAGCCGATTCCACAGTACTTCTTGATAAGAGTGAAAAATGTGTCGTGGAAGGCACATTTAAGATTAAGGAGTACGATCTTGAGGATTTCTTCATAAAAAATGACCTCGACTTCGAAAGTAATGCAATCCTCAGACGCGAAATCAATCCTGCCGGTAAATCTAGAGCATTTATAAATGATACTCCGGTAACTATAAACCTGATGAAAGAGCTTGGAGAAAGACTTATAGATATACACTCCCAGCACCAGGTTCTGATGCTGAACGATAATACTTTTCAACTGAACATAATAGATTCATTTGCAGGGACCGGGCAGCTTCGTAACAGATACAGGAGCACATTTATCGATTTCAAGAAACTTCAGAAGGAATACAATGACCTGAAAGATAAATCTGACAGGAACAAAGCAGACCTTGAATATTATCAGTTTCACCTGAGCCAGCTTGAAGAGGCAAAGCTCAGGAAAGGGGAGCAGGAAGAGCTTGAAAAAGAGCAGGCGATTCTGGAACATGCAGAGGAAATAAAACAGGCTCTTATAAATGTCTCTGAGCTATTTTCAGGCGAAAATAATTCCTTGCTGGCAATGCTCAGGGAGGCAAAGACAATTATCGCGAGGATTGATCCTTTTCTGCCGGCTGAACTTGATATTTCTTCGCGGATTAACTCGGTATTGATAGAACTTGATGATCTTGCAATTGAAATAGAAAGGCTTGAGAGAGATACGGAAGCCGATCCGGTACGACTGGAAAAGATCAATAGCAGGCTGGATAATCTTTATTCGCTGATCCAGAAACACAGGCTTAAAAACCTTGATGAGCTGATTCTTAAAAAGGCTGATTTTGAGAATATAATTAAGTCAATTGTGACAGGGGATGAAAGACTCAGTGAGCTTTCAGCGCTACTGAAAACTTCAGCCGATTCTCTTACATCTTCGGGACGGGAGATATCGGAGAAGAGAAGATCTGCATTGCCTGATATTAAGTTAAAAATCACGGATCTTCTTAAACAACTTGGCATGCCGAATGCAAGATTCGGAATTTCATTATCAGGTACAAAGGATTTTACTTCATCCGGAGTTGACACTGCGGACTTCCTTTTTTCTGCTAATAAGCAGACTGACCCTGAGAGTATTGCCAGAATAGCTTCGGGCGGTGAATTGTCTCGGGTGATGCTGAGTCTTAAATCGTTACTGACAAGAAGCAAGAATCTGCCGACAATCATTTTTGACGAAATTGATTCAGGAGTCTCAGGCGAAGTAGCCGATAAAGTAGGGCAGATCCTGTCGGGAATGGGACAATACATGCAGGTTATCAATATTACACACCTGCCCCAGGTAGCTTCAAGGGGAACAATGCATTTCCATGTATACAAAGAAGACACAGGTGATTCAACAATTACAAGGATTAAATTGTTATCTCATGGTGAACGGATCAGGGAAGTTGCAAGGTTACTTAGCGGGAGTGAAGTGACTGAAACTGCGATAAAGAACGCCAAAGAGCTGATTAAGGCTGGAAGCAAACAGGGCTAAGCCCTCAGTTGTACCTCCAATAGAGAAAAATTAACAATGTGAAATTGATAATTAATTATGTATGAATGACGGACTATTAAAAGGGAAGAAGGGAATTATCTTCGGTGCCCTTAACGACAAATCAATAGCCTGGCAGGTTGCACTTAAGGCATGGAAACAAGGAGCAGAAATAGTTCTTACCAATTCTCCTGTGGCCGTCAGGATGGGCACTATCAGCGAACTTGCGCAGATTACCTCATCGAAGGTAATCGTCGCAGATGCCACAAGCATGGTTGATATTGACAAACTGGTGTCCGAAAGCCTGCAAATATTTGGCGGAAGGTTTGATTTTATACTTCATTCAATAGGCATGTCGCCCAATGTAAGAAAAGATATCCCTTATGAGAATACAAGCTATGAGAACATGCTTAAGACTTTCGACATTTCAGCTCTTAGTTTTCACAGAATTTTGCAGACCTGTTACAAATATGATGCTATAAACGAATGGGGATCGGTTGTGGCACTCTCATATGTTGCTGCCCAGCGGACTCTTACCGGTTATAACGACATGGGTGACGCCAAAGCACTTCTTGAATCTATAGCACGCTCATTTGGCTATATTTATGGGCGCGACAGAAAAGTAAGAATAAATACAGTATCCCAATCACCTACCCCGACCACTGCCGGCAGTGGTATACATGGAATGGAATCGCTTCTCGATTTCTCCGAAAGGATGTCCCCTTTAGGCAATGCCACAGCTGACGAGTGTGCCGATTATTGCGTTGCTCTCTTCTCCGATCTTACCCGCAAGGTTACGATGCAGAACCTTTATCACGACGGCGGATTCTCGAGCATGGGAATGAGTCTCAAGGCCATAGAGCAGTATAAGAAAAGCTTTGAAGAGTGCGATTGTGACGAGAAGTAAACTAAGTATATATACCTATTTTTCAATCGATTTGCTGTCAGGTTAATAGCTTTATATAAATTTGATTAGCCCTAATTCCTGACAATATGATTAAGATCGTAATCCTGATCCTGCTGTATTTTACTTTTCCCCTGGTTATAATTTATGTGTGTAAGAAAAGATCCTTCTTAAAAAAGCTTGGATCCATTGTGATTGCATATGCCTTCGGTCTGCTTTTAGGAAGTTCGGGAATATTACCGGCAGGAAGCGAAAATTACTATCTGGAACTGCGCGGAGCTACCGGGCTTTCTGATGCACAGGTTGAATCCCTGCTTGCTTCGGGGACTATCAGCCAGGATGATGTTTTTGTCAACTTAATAAGAAAGGTACAGGACGGACTCATTACCGTTGCAATTCCACTTGCTTTTCCTCTGCTGCTTTTCTCGCTGAATATCAGGAAATGGTTAAAGTATGCAAAAGCCGGTTTTGTTAGTATGATCCTTGCCCTTATCTCGATTGTGGTAATTATTATCTCCGGATTCTTTATTTTCAGAGATATTGTCCCTGACAGCTGGAAAGTTGCAGGCATGCTGGTTGGCGTTTATTCGGGAGGAACCCCGAATATGGCCTCACTGAGTTATGCACTGGATGTCGATCCCAATCTTTTTTTAATGACCAACACATATGATATAGTCATAGGTGCATTTACTATTCTCTTTTTCATTACAGCAGGACCAAGGGTTTTCAGAGCTATTCTGCCTCCATTCAAACATTTAGGAGAAACAGTTGATACTGACCAGGCTGTTGCTGAAGCAGAGAGCTTTGAGGATTTCTCAGGAATGTTTAAAAAGGGAAGATTGCTTCCATTATTAAGGGCATTGGGAATTTCCCTGCTTATTGTAGGGCTTTCGGTAGGTATGGCTATGCTGCTTCCCGAAAACGCATTCCAGCCTGCTGCTATTCTTCTGATAACTACTTTTTCTATAATAGCCTCACTCTTCCCCTGGATTAACCGAATTGAGAAAACCTTCCAGCTGGGGATGTACTTCATACTGGTTTTTTCTTTTGCCTTTGCATCGATGGCCGATCTCAGCACAATGTTCAATATAGGGTATCTGGGTCTTTTCGGATATGTCATATGGGCATATTTCGGTTCTCTTCTTCTTCACCTTCTGTTGTCTAAGATTTTCAGGGTTAATGCGGATGATTATCTGATAACCACAACTGCCTTTATTTATTCCCCGCCATTTGTGCCTGTAATAGCCGCTGCGCTAAAGAATAAAGATGTAATTGTAACCGGGATCACAGTAGGTGTGATCGGCTGGATAATAGGTAACTATCTGGGTGTGGGATTAGGTTTCTTCCTGAAGGGATTTTAATCTGATAAATGAAGTCATCTCCAATTCCCTCTTCTTCGCAAAGAGGGAGTGTAAGATATGTAATGGAATATAAAGGGCCGAGTATATGCTAAAACAGGTAGTTCAACCCAATAGAAAATCCGATATTACCATCCTGGCTGTTAAATGCTTTTCCGATATCAACTGCAATTACAAAATTCTGGTTAATAACGGGCAGAATGCTTATTCCTGCACTCTGATGCAGTTTTTCTGCACCAGGATTGAAGTAATCTGAAAAATTCTCACCCGGGAAACTGTTATTGAAAGTTGCCTGAAGAGACCCCGGGAGGCTTATATCTTTTGTAACCCTTCCGAAATCGTAAAACATGTTAAGACCAATGTAGCAATCCTGTTTGAACAATGTAAAATAGACCGGCTTCCATCTGAGTTCAATGTTACCCAGGACGAATGCATCACCTAATACCCTGTTTCTCAATACACCCCGTAATGTTGATGCGCCTCCTAGTCCTTCACTTGTGGCTCCGGTAAGCATTGATGTTATCACCTGTGACTGATAAAAAAACGGTACCTCTCCTGATAATGTTGTCTGATATCCTAATCGGTATACAAGGGCAAGATTCTTTTCTATTAATGTGAAATACTGACGATGTGTGATATAGAATTTTGAAAATCCCCAGTCATTACCTATAAATTTAGGAGCTGCTTCAACTCCCAGCTCTGTCCAAACACCTTTCATGGGATTGGGCCTGTTGTCCCTGCTGTCCCATGCCACACCGGCTTTAACTGTATTAACCCATCCTCCGTTGGCTTCATTTTGTGAGATCAATCCCATTATTTTATATCTTTCAAAAAGACCCGGCTCTTCTGTTACTGATGGCAGCTTAACATTCTTTCCTTTATTCAGCTTATCAATATCGACCGAAGAATTTGTAAAATTATTGAAAGCAAATCCCGCACTCCATTTTATATGTTCCCCTGAAAGTTTTCCCTGAAAATCGCTTTTAATTCTGAACTGGTTTCTTTCAAAACGGTAGAACATCCTTGTCCTGTAATCAGATGCTTCCTCATCCATCCATTCCTTGTTAAATATAGCCTCATACCCATTAAAACCATAAAAATGATTTGCCAGGTCCGGAAGGTAGCTGACATCAGTAGTCATGTGAACTCCGGGAATCAGATGATTCGATTCGAACATAAACCTGTAAATACCACTCCCTTTTGTATAATGAGATACTTCAGTATATGTATGGTCAAAATAATCAGGAAAACGGCTTCCGTCACCATAGTTATAGAATTCAACAAGCGCACCGTATTGAAATCCAAGATCAGAATCAAACGAGATAGCAGGCAGGGCACCCCCAAACTTCCATCCCGTTTTAACTTTCTTTTCCTGTCCCGATGCAGAGAGGACAATTAATACTGTGAAAAGTACAGAAAAGGTCTTTTTCATAGGTTATAGTTTTGGTTGACAGTGATAAAGATAAAGAAAACTTGAAATCATAAGCAGCTTTTCCAATATTTGCTACCTTAGACTGCAATTTTACGACTAAATACCCATGCCTCTGCTTATTAAAAACATAAAAGGATTGATCGGGACTGAGGATGAACCGAAGCTTAAAAAGTGCGGCAGTGAGATGACAATCCTGAACCAGGTACCGGATGCTTATATATTTATTGAAGAGGAGAAAATTTCCGGCTTTGGCAGTATGAGAGAGATGCCTGAAGCCCTGACTCGAACGAATTCCTGGGATATTGAAGTCATTGACGCTTCCGGAAAATTTGTGTTTCCGTCTTTTTGTGATTCTCACACGCATATCGTATATGCCGGAAGCCGTGAACAGGAGTTTGCTGACAGGATCAGGGGGTTATCATATGAGGAGATCGCAAGACGGGGAGGGGGCATTCTGAATTCTGCAAAGAAGCTTCATGAAACATCGGAGGATGAATTGTACAATCAGTCGGTTACCAGGATAAACGAAATCATACTGCAGGGAACAGGTGCTGTTGAAATAAAAAGCGGATACGGCCTCAATACTGAGGATGAAATTAAGATGCTCAGGGTCATAAGACGCATAAAGGAAACTACAATGCTGGAAGTAAAATCAACCTTCCTTGGCGCACATGCTGTACCTGAACCTTTCAAAAATAAGCGTGATAAATATATTGGATTGATAATTAATGAAATGATCCCGGTCATTGCCTCAGAAGAGCTTGCGGATTATATAGATGTGTTCTGTGACAAGGGATTTTTCACTGTTTATGAAACAGAACAGATATTAATGGCCGGGATAAAGTACGGTCTGACCCCGAAGCTCCATGCAAATGAAATTGGCAATTCCGGCGGCATTCAGGTTGGGGTGAAGTACAATGCTCTGTCGGTCGATCATCTCGAACGTTCAGGAGCCGATGAAATCAGAGTTCTCCTTAATTCTGAAACAATGCCTACTCTTCTCCCCGGGTCAGCCCTTTTTCTCGGATTGCCCGATCCTCCTGCAAGGAGCATGATTGAAGCCGGGCTTCCGGTTGCTCTGGCTTCTGATTATAATCCGGGCTCATCTCCTTCGGGAAATATGAAACTGGTGATGTCGCTGGGATGCATTAAGTTGAATTTGACTCCTGAAGAGGCAATAAATGCAGTTACCTTAAACTCGGCTTATGCAATGGGGATTTCTGAAACACATGGTTCAATTGCTGTAGGCAAAGTGGCTAATCTGTTTATTACTAAGGAAATGCCATCATACAGTTTTTTCCCGTACGCTTATGGGAGCAGTTTGATTGATAAAGTAATACTTAAAGGGAAATGCCCCCCAACCCCCCTGAAGGGGGGCTAAATCAAAATTCCAGTTTTATCTTCAGGGGGGTTGGGGGGTGATACTACAACACAGAAGAACTTATTAAAAATATATGCAGAAACAGATCATCGAATGTGTCCCGAATTTCAGCGAAGGCAGGGATTTGGGAATTATTAAGCAAATAACCGATTCCATCGAATCAGTTGACGGAATTAAGCTGCTTGATGTGGATCCCGGAAAAGATACGAACCGGACTGTTGTAACATTTGTCGGAGAGCCTGAAGATATTTCAGAGGCAGCCTTCCTGGCCGTCAGAAAAGCATCCGAGCTGATCGATATGTCAAAACATCATGGAGAGCATCCGAGAATGGGAGCAACCGATGTATGTCCCTTCGTCCCTGTGTCTGGTATTACAATGGAGGAGACTGTAGAATATGCCCGAAGGCTGGCAAAAAGGATCGGGGAGGAACTTGGAATTCCTGTTTATTGCTATGAAAATGCAGCCTTTTGGGAAAAAAGAAGAAACCTTGCAAATTGCAGAGCAGGCGAATATGAAGGATTAAGAAAAAAACTGTCGGATCCTGATTGGAAACCCGATTTCGGACCAGCTTTTTTCAATGAAAGATCCGGTGCGACAGCAGTAGGAGCAAGGGATTTCCTGGTTGCATTCAATGTGAACCTTAACACCACCTCTACAAGACGAGCAAATGCAATTGCATTCGATGTCAGGGAAAAGGGAAGAATCATTAAAAATGAAAAGGGCGAAATAATAAATGTACCTGGTACACTTAAAAGCGTCAAGGCAATTGGCTGGTATATTGAGGAGTATGGAATCGCTCAGATTTCGATGAACCTTACAAATATTTCAATAACACCGGTTCATAGTGCTTTTGATGAGGTATGCCGCAAAGCTGAAGCGAGAGGAATAAGAGTAACCGGGTCAGAACTCGTTGGACTGATTCCCCTGAAGTCAATCCTCGAAGCTGGCCGTTATTTCCTTGCAAAGCAGCAACGATCTTCCGGAGTATCGGATGAGGAACTTATTAAAATTGCTATTAAGTCGATGGGTCTTAATGATATACATAAATTCATTCCTGAAAAGAAAATAATTGAATACGTTATGGGAGAAATAAATGACGGGAGACTCATTGCTATGAACCTGAAGGAATTTATGAATGAGACGGCTTCAGAATTACCTGTCCCAGGCGGAGGATCAGTCTCGGCTTATATGGGAGCCCTGGGAGTATCTCTTGGTACAATGGTGGCAAACATTTCAAGCCATAAGCGCGGTTGGGATGACCGGTGGAAGGAATTCTCCGGCTGGGCTGAGAAAGGGAAAGAGGTTCAGATTAAACTATTACAGCTTGTTGATGAGGACACAAATGCTTTTAACAGAATCCTCAGCGCAAATAGCTTGCCCAAAAAAACAGAAGGTGACATAAAGCTCAGGAGATCAGCTGTTCAGGAAGCAACCAGAAATGCAATCATTGTGCCTTTTAAGGTTATGGAAACAGCATTTTCCGCATTTGGACTGATAAGGCAAATGGTCGAAACGGGAAATCCGAATTCAGTCTCTGATGCTGCAGTTGGTGCCCTTGCAATCCGATCCTGTATCCGGGGAGCATTCCTAAATGTGAGGATCAATGTGTCGGGACTTGACGATCAGGAATTTGTCAAAGATATTCTTGCCAGAGGCAGGCAGATTGAACATGATGCGGCAAAAGAAGAGGAATCTATCCTTGAATTAATGGAAGGAATAATAAAATAATACACAACCTGCACGACCTGCACGACCTGCACGACCTGCACGACCTGCATGACCTGCACGACTTGCACGACCTGCATGACCTGCACGACCTGCATGACCTGCACGACCTGCACGACTATTTCTTAATTATCCTCCTTATCGTCCTAAGTTTATGCGAATAACCTTTGATTTCGTTTTTGTAAATACCCTGGTGATCTAAATTGTCGATCCTTACCCTGCCTGATGAATGAATCACAAGCCCCTGAGCCAGTACCATACCGACATGTGTGATCCTTCCTCTTTCATCATCAAAGAGCACAAGGTCGCCAGGTACTGATTCTTCAATAAAGCTTATGCTTTCTCCTGATTCCGCCTGCTGCCAGCTGTCTCGGGGAATAGATATCCCCTGAATTTTGTAAACAAGCTGAACAAACCCTGAACAATCGATCCCCGAAGGAATTCTTCCTCCCCAGATGTAAGGGCTATTGATGAATTTCATTGCTGTATCAGCCAGTGACTCGCTGACCTTCAAACAAGCAGGGCTGAATTCAGAGCCGGTTGAGTATTTATTTTCACCGGCCGAAAATAACTGGTTGTCAAAATCCGGTTCATAAATCTCACATCCGGCTTCCAGAATCAGTTTTGTTTTGTCACTCTTATAGCATAGCAATGACCTGTTTAGAACCTGGCCGTTTGAATCTTCATTTCCCGGAGAGTTTTGTATATGGTCTTCATCTATCCACCCTTTGTAGTTGTCAAAAAACGTTTCAACCTTATGCCAGTGTCCGATGTGATCGATGATCTTGTATTTCTCGCCAAACAATATCTGGCTGAGCATTTCCGACTTGTGTGAGGGACCTGCACGCAGGGGAACAAAGACATTCTCGCAAATGAATGTTTCCATTTAATAATTTTCTTCAAAATTACGAATTTATACTGATTTGTCTCTGTTTAACTCTGTTTGATAATCGACCTCATCCCCCAACCCCCTTCTCCCAGGAGAGAAGGGGGCAAATCGCTTTCAATCAATGATTAAGCCCCTCCCTCCGGGGGGAGGGGTTGGGGAGAGGCCAAAACATTAGAAGAGTTTGGGATGGGTTTATCAAAATTATCCCTATTTTTGAGTTTGATTATCAGGTATATTTAATCCTAACGATAATGGCCGAATCCAGAAGAGCCCCGGAGATCAAAACCAATAAGAAGTATCTTTATCACCTTCTCCTTTTCGCTGCAAGTATTATAATCGTCGTTGCCATTTCGCCGCGCGAAGGTAAATTCAGGTATGAATTCCAGAAAGGCAAGCCCTGGCTTGGTTCTTCATTGATAGCGCCGTGGAACTTCCCTGTGCAAAAACCTGAAAATGTAGTCGCCGCTGAACGCGACAGCATACTTAAAAACTTTTCTCCCTATTTCAAGCTGGAGAGTAATGTTGAAAAGAACAAGATCGGTGAATTGGATAAATACCTCAATGATCTCCTGAATAAATATGAGGCAGAAACAAAACCGCTCAATCCGATGGGATTTGTTTCAGTCAAGAGGGAATTAAATGCAATCCTTTCAGACATTTATAAAAAAGGTGTTCTGGAAACCAATGAACTGATGCCTTTTGAAAAGTTGCCCGATGAAATTACTGTTGTAAGCGGCAGGATAGCAGAAAAGAAACAGGTCAGCTCTCTTTTTGTCCAGAAAAGTGCTTACCAGTTTGCCGGGGAGAAAAAAACAGAACTTGAAAAACATCATTCTATGGTTTCGGGAAAATCTTTAAGCGATTTTCTGTCAAAAGTAGCCTTTTATGATTTTATTGAGCCTAATCTTTTCTACGATGCAACAACTTCAACAGCTGTGAGGAGCCAGATGGTAAGTGAGATAAGTATCAACAAGGGGCTGGTTCAGGAGGGCGAGCTTATTATTTCACAAGGTGAGATTGTTGACGAAGACAAATTCATAATGCTTGAGTCCATGAGGAGTGAATACGAAAAAAGACTGGGACAAAATGACAAATGGTTCATTCTGGTAGGCAGGTTCATTCTTGTAGCTGCATGTTATCTGGCACTTTATCTTTTTATGTATCACTTCAGGTTCGATGTGCTTAGCTCAACGCATAAGACATTTTTCATAATTCTTGTTATCCTTATTTTCATTATTATAACAAGACTGGTGATCTATCTTCAGGGAAATGTTGTATACCTGGTTCCTTTTGCACTGATACCCATTATTGTAAGAACATTTTATGATTCCAGGCTTGCGCTTTTTGTTTATCTGACCGCGATAATGCTCGCGGGATTTATTGTCCCGAATTCTTTCGAGTTTGTTTTCCTTAGTTTCATCGCGGGCGTGATAGTTATATTTTCCCTTACAAACATTTACAGACGGGCAAAGCTGTTTACCGCGGCATTAATGGTTTTTCTCGCTTATTCAGTTGTTTATCTTGGTATAGGATTGATGCAGGAAGGAAGTCTGGCTGCCATGAACTGGAAAAATTATGTCTGGTTTGCAGGGAACGGTGTTTTCCTTCTTCTGAGTTATCCCCTTATTTTTATATTCGAAAAGACTTTCGGATTTTTATCTGACGCAACATTGTTTGAGCTTGCTGATACCAATCAGCCGCTTCTGAGAAAACTGGCAGAAGATGCTCCCGGGTCTTTCCAGCATTCACTCCAGGTTGCAAATCTTGCCGAAGAGGCTGCAAGGGAAATAGGCGCAAATAATCTTCTTGCCAGGACAGGGGCTCTCTATCATGATATAGGTAAAACTCTTAATGCTGAATATTTTGTTGAAAATCAGGCAGAAGGATTCAGTCCGCACGATCATCTCGATCCCCTGAAAAGTGCTGAAATAATAACAGGACATGTAAAAAAAGGTATAGATCTTGCAAGGAAATTCAACCTTCCATCACAGATAATAGATTTTATACAAACCCACCATGGAACTGGTGTAGCTTATTTCTTTTACAAGAAGTTCCTCGATAAGAATCCGCAGAGGACTGACATGGAGAAAAACTTTGCTTATTCAGGTCCTAAACCTTTTTCAAAAGAGACTGCAATTGTGATGATGGCCGATGCTGTTGAAGCTTCTTCAAGGAGCCTGGCTAACTATTCTGAAGAGAATATAGGCGAGCTTGTGGAAAGGATCATTTATATTCATGAGCAGGA
>JBBSAP010000010.1:0-56817 GCA_038252165.1 Bacteroidales bacterium
AAAGGGTGCAATTTGCGGTGCTTTGCTATAAGCCCGTTTTTTCCAATGCAAATATAAGCCTTGTATATTTTCCCGTCCTTGTCCTTTTCAAAAAGACCTGCAAGAATTACAATGTCATGCCTGCCGGCAATTTCCTTAAGCCTGGCTGTACTTTCTCCTTCAGGAATAAGTTCGGCAACATTCAGCAACTTCTTATTTGTGAGTTTCCCTGCGAATGTATATCCGGTGATTGAACATTCATGAAAGGCGATTATATCGGAGCCGGTCGCTGCTGCCTCTCCTGCAAGAGATTCAATTACAGAAAGGTTATACTTCTTATCCCCGCTTTTGTTCTCAAATTGAGCGGTTGAGATAACCAGGTTTTTCATATTAAGTGGAGCATTTAGGGGTATAAAAGAGGTTGTCTCAAAGTGTTGAAAGCACCCCCAAACCTCCCGAGGGGGGCTTTATAAACATCTGCGCATCAATAAGCCCCCTTGGGGGGGTCCCGATAGCTATCGGGATAGGGGTAACCACTTAAAAAGAGGCTTTTGACATCCTCTTGCATTAATCAATAATTTTCTAATAACTCTCTCTTTCCACATAATGTGTATGCAGAAGTTCATGAGCTTTGTGGCTGTTAGGTTTATCAAGAAAATCTTTATAGATTGCTATTACATCAGGATTTTCATGTGATTTGCGGTGAACCATATGTTCATCCTCCGAATATATAGCCTTGATACGGTTTTCCCGTATCTCGCTGCTTGTCGGGATAGGTTGTCCTCCGCCTCCGATGCATCCACCAGGACAGGCCATTATCTCAATAAAATGATAAGGAACTTTCCCCTGTTTCACCTTATTCATGATTTTGTTGGCATTAATAAGCCCGTGAGCAATTGCTACCTTAAGCTCTACACCTTCAAGGAATTTCCATTCTTCGGTGCACCCTTCAATTTTAATTGAAGCTTCCTTAACTCCTTCCAGTCCGCGAACAGGAGTAATATTAAGATTGTTAAACGGGACCTCCCTTCCTGTTACAATTTCATACACTGTTCGCAGGGCAGCTTCCATAACACCTCCGGTTGCACCGAAAATAACGCCGGCACCAGTTGATTCTCCCATAACCGAGTCATAAGACGATGGCTTTAGAATTCTGAAGTCTATGCCGGCTTGCTTAATCATCACTGCAAGCTCCCTGGTTGTAAGGACAAAATCAATATCCTTGTATCCGCTTGCTCTCATCTCAGGTCTGTCTGCCTCATATTTCTTCGCCGTGCAAGGCATAACTGACACCGAAACAATCTTGGAAGGATCTATTTTCTTTGATTTTGCAAAGTAAGTCTTTGCCAATGCCCCGAACATCTGTTGCGGTGACTTGCAGGTTGAAAGGTTAGGCAGAAACTCGGGATATTTATGCTCGATAAATTTTACCCAACCAGGTGAGCATGAGGTAAACATTGGGATCTTTGTTTTCTTATCGCCGTCAACCAGAATTTTCTTAAGCCTGGTCAGCAATTCAGTTCCCTCTTCCATTATGGTAAGGTCGGCGGTGAAGTCGGTATCGAGTACCGAGTCAAATCCTAGCTGTCTGAGGGCGGTTACCATTTTACCTGTAACCCTTTCTCCAGGATCATACCCGAGGTCTTCGCCGAGAGCTACCCTGACAGCCGGTGCGGTTTGCACAACAACATGCTTATCAGGATCATAAATAGCATCCCATACAGAATCAATATAGGTTTTTTCAACGAGAGCACCGGTTGGACAACGGTTTACACATTGACCGCAGTTTGTGCATACAACATGGCTCATCGGCTTGTCGTGAAATGATGATATCTTCTGATGAGAACCCTTGTTTGCAACTGCAATTGCAGAGATATACTGAAGCTCGGCACATGTCCTGACACATCGCTGACAGTGAATACATTTGCTGTCGTCCTTCGTGAATGAAGGTGAAGACCTGTCAATAGTATAAGGATGATCTTCAACAAGGTCGAGAAAGACAGTGTCGCCGAAAGCAAATTCGTTTGCCAGAGCTTGCAGTTCACATTTAGTGTTTTTATAGCATTTTGTACAGTCGGACCTGTGCTCCGTAAGAAGAAGCTCTACAATATGCTTTCGTGCATTTCTAACTTTAAGCGTATTTGTGTGGATATCCATCCCTTCCGAAACCGGTGTCGCACATGCAGCTATGAGTGTCCTTGCTCCTTCCTGTTCTACTACGCATACGCGGCAGTTTCCTGCAACGCACAGGTCAGGGTGATTGCACAAAGTCGGTATATTGATCTTCAGCTTCTGGGCTGCGGCAAGAACTGTTGTTCCGGCAGGAACAGAGAGAAACTGGTCGTTTATATTTAGGTTTATCATAACTTTCTGAATTTCATTTAAATAATTAATAGATGATCTCTTCTTTGAAGTTTTCCACTATGGTCCTGAATGCATTACCAACCGACTGGCCCAGACCGCATTTTGATGCGACTTTCATTGTATCGGCCAGTTTTACCAGCTCATTAAGATATATGGATTTTGCTTCCCCTTTTTTGACTTTTTCAACACCCTTGAGAAGCTGTTGGCAGCCTACCCGGCAGGGTGTGCATTGTCCGCAGGATTCCTCCGCAAAGAAATCGAGATAATTATGAAGGACATTATACATTGACCTTGAGCTATTGAAAAGCTTCATTGATCCTCCGGTTGGGACACCCTCAAAACCTATTATTGTATCGGCGAATTTCTTCCGAGGCACACAGAACCCTGATGCGCCGCCAACCTGAACTGCCTTTGTATCACCGTCACCGAACTCATTTACAAACTGCAGAACGCTCATTCCAAGTTCAAGCTCAAAGATACCGGGTGTCGGAGTATCACCGGATACGGAAAATACCTTTGATCCTCTCGAATCTTTTGTACCTAACTGTGTAAATGCTTCTGCTCCATGCTTAATAATCATCATTACAGTTACCAGTGTCTCAACATTATTTATTGAAGTGGGCTTGTAGAAAACACCGGATGTGGTAGGATAAGGAGGTTTATTGCGAGGTTCTCCCCTGTCACCCTGTATCGATTCGAAAAGAGCGCTCTCCTCACCACAGATATAAGCTCCGCTGCCCATGCAATACCTGATCCTGAAATCGTATCCGATCTCCTTAATTAGTTTGTGAAACGATTCCAGTTCTTTCATTAGTTGTGGTAAAAGAAACTTGTATTCACCACGGAGATAAACAATACCTTCCCTGGCACTAATTGCTCTGGCTGCAATGGCCATCCCCCCATAAACCTTATAAGATACTCTGTCGAGGATCTCACGGTCTTTGAAAGTACCTGGTTCTCCTTCATCAGCATTGCACACGATATATTTTTCAGGGCTTTTCTCAGACTCAGTGTATTTCCATTTCAAACCTGTTGGGAATCCGGCACCTCCTCTTCCCTTAAGTCCTGATGCAAGAACCTGCTGAATGATCTCATCACTGCTCATCTTGAAAGCCTTGGTCAGAACTTCTTTTGGATTGATCTTCTCAAAAATAAGATCTACCTTAGTTAATCCCTTGTTTTTCATAATTTAACCGGATTTTTATTTTTGCATGTAACCTTTGATTATTTCAACAACCTTTTCAGGAGTAAGCTCTGTATAAGGCATCTCATTGATAAGAATAGCGGGAGCCTTATGGCACCAGCCGATGCAGTTGGTTTCGATCAGGCTGAACATTTTGTCAGCAGTGGTTTCTCCAACCTTTATCTTTAGCATGTCCTCAATGGTTTGTATTATTTCACCCTTCCCTTTCATAGAGCAAGTAATAGTTTTACAAACCCTTATGACATATCTCCCCCTGATCTGTGTATCCAGGAAAGTGTAAAAGGATGCCGTTCCATAAACTTCAGCCGCAGATATATTAAGCTCCTTGGCAACTTCAACCATCGCTTCATCAGTAAGGTAATTATACCTGGCTACAATACCCTGCAGAATTGGGAGCAGGCTCTGTCGTTCCCGGCCATGTTTATCGGTCAATTCCCTGATCAGATTTTCTGAATGATACATGTTTTTATTTAATTTTGATTAACAAAAAATTTCGCGCCTCAAGATAAGGATTCCTGCAACTTTTGCAAATCGGTTTTGTCATGTTGAAAATTATTTATATTTATAGGCTTAAAGATTAAAGATTTACCATGAATATAGAATCACTGAGAGATTATTGTATCTCAAAAAAAACTGTGACCGAAAGTTTTCCCTTTGATGAGGAGACTCTTGTTTTTAAGGCTTCAGGCAAGATATTTGCCCTCGTAAGCATTGAAGGAGATCTTAGTATAAACCTTAAATGCGATCCTGCCATGGCTATCGAACTCAGGGAAAGATACACAGCAGTCACAGCCGGTTATCATATGAACAAAAAGCACTGGAACACCATAATTGTGAATGGTTCAGTGCCTGATAAAGAAATTTTCTCATGGATTGATCATTCCTATGATCTTGTCATGAAGAAGATTATTTCTTAACCTCTATCTTGCTTAGAAGTGTGATATTCTTAATATCAGAATAACTATACTGGTAAAGACCGTTATCCCCGATCATTACAAGCAGATTGCCGATTGGAATAACATCATATGCATCGATATTCGGATATGAATATAACAGCTTGTTACCAAGTAATTTAGGCTCCGAAGCATCATATATTTTCAAACCCGCACTACCGTCACATATAAAGAGCAGATCCCCCTTCTTTCCAAGGCCATGAGGGTTTGTCATTGAGAAAGTAGCAACCATTGATGGAGATATTATGTTTTTTATATTAATAACATCAAGACAATTGATGGTTCCCCCGCAAGTGGTCCCTGCCCTCAGTGTCACATAGGCAAGGGTGTCATCCACTATTACCGGATCACAGCTCCTGGCATGGTTGAAGAAACCCCTTGACGTCGGCACCAATGGATTTGAAATATCATAGATCATCATTCCGGTGGTTGTTCCAAGGAACATATTGTTACCTGAAAGGAACATCGTTTCAATGTTCCTGCCGGGATAAAAATCACCCATCTTGGCCGGACTTGTTTTATTTGTTATATCAAATACCTTGAGGTTATTCTGATCGACAATATAAAGGACCTTATCCTTAATCCCGAACCTTGCCATCGACCCTCCGAATCCGGTTCCGCTGCCACTCACTCCGGAAGAAGCGCCTGAAGAATTGGCAGCATCAAGAAAAGCAAAACCACCTTTGTAATAAACAGGCCATGGATAGACTTCATTATAAATTTTCTCCCTTATAGTCTTCAATTCCCATTCTATAACAACACCTTTATCTTCATCAACGTATGCCTTCGGATAATCGTTATCAGCGGGAGGTACGGTGTACGGAAGGACACCTTTTACTCTTGCCACCTCATGAACATTATCTATATTTTGTACATCCAGTATCACAAGATCAACAAAACTGTCGGCATATAAAATGTAACCTGAAATGGAAATATCAATGACGCCCGGAAGATTAACAAATACTTTTTTTACCGGTGAAGCCGGATCACTATTATCATAAACATGAATTCCCTTAAGTTCTTCAACAATGAAAATATAGTTATCTTTGTAATAGATCTTCCCGGGATCTTTTAGATCTACATTCTGCTGGACTTTTACTGCTGAGCGAAGGTTATCATAGCTCAAATAAACAGGCGCATTGCCTTTGTATTCCCTGAAGGTTGAATCTTCACATGAGGAAAATAAAATTGCTGCAAACGAAAATATTGCAATAATTGGAATGATTTTTGTTTTCATGAGGGTTAGATTTAGCTATATATGCTTAATCAAAAATCATGCAAAACTATTAACCTTAACCTGTTTTAAGAATGAAAAAACACCTGATAATACTCATCGTGCTGACTATTATTGCTTTACCGTTGTCAGCACAAAGAACAAAAGATGCTGTTTACCTGAAAAACGGAAGTGTCATCTATGGAAAACTGCTGGAAATATCAGAGAACAAGTACAAAATTCAGACTTCTGACGGGAGTCTGTTCAATTTTTCATCCGATGAAGTCGACAGGTTTCTGAAGGAGTCGCCTCATTATGACGGAAGAAAAGTAAACGGTGCCGGTTTCGCCCTTGAATCAGGATTGCTTATAGGATCTCAGAACAGCGATTTCAGTGCTCCCTTCAGCTTCAATATTATTGTTAATTACACTAATTTGACAAAGAACATCTTTGGCATAGGATCGGGTGTTGAATTCATGGGCTCAACTTTTTCACCCCTCTTTTTTGAATATAAACGGCTTTTCAATGACAGGAAAACAGCTCCATTCATATTCTTCAGGGGTGGCGGGATCATCCATACAGGAGGCGATATTGAAAATGATCCGTACAATCAATACAATTATGCAAAGGATTATAAAGGCGGGATTTCCCTTGGAATGGGTACAGGTATCTCATGGGCCAAAGAGGACCTGGAAACATATCTGTCATTTGCATACAGATATGCCCAGACCAGCTATAAACAGCGTAATTACAACGATATAATTTACACTTATAAAAACAACTATAACCGGCTTGAAATCAAATTCGGATTCAAGTTCTGAAAAAAAGTCTCCTGATAGCAGAGGATTCCTCAGGAGACTCATTACTGTTAATCAGAAGTTATTTAATAGCTATCTCTCAGCATATTCTTGGAAGCTGAACACCGGAAGGAATTTCAATAATCCGTTTCCCTCCGCTGAATGTGTTTAACAGAACTTCCCCTCTGTTTACGTCTGTGATTTCCCCTATCAGAGCTGACTTCCTTCCAAGAGGATGCGCGCGCAGAATATCAATGATCTTTTCATGCTCCTCCTTACCTGCAACGATAAGAACCTTGCCCTCGTTTGCAAGATTAAAAGGATCAAACCCGAGTACTTCACATAATCCCCTCACCGGATCATCGACGGGGACCGAGGTTTCATCAACAGTGATCCCCATACCCGAAAGCTGCACTAGTTCATACAGAACTGAAGAAAGCCCTCCTCTTGTCAGGTCCCTCATAAAATGAACCTTTTTACATTCAGCCAGAACGCATTGGATCATATGGTTAAGAGATGCACAGTCTGAAACTACCGATGAAGTGAAACTCAGATTGTTGCGTGCTCCGAGAACAGCGATCGCATGATCTCCCAGCGGGCCGCTCACAATAAGTTTGTCGCCGGGAATGATCATTTTACCAGAGCTTATATGCTTAAATTCCGGATTAATGAATCCCGTTCCGGCTGTGGTGATGAACAACTTGTCACATTTTCCCTTGCCTACAACTTTTGTATCCCCGGTAACGATTTTGACACCTGCAAGATCAGCCTCTTCAGCCATCGATCCTGCTATAATCTCAAGCTCTTTCACGGGGAACCCCTCTTCTATTATAAAGGAGGCTGAAATATATTTTGGAACTGCCCCGGAAACCGACAGGTCATTGACAGTACCACACAAAGCAAGCTTTCCGATATTGCCACCCGGAAAAAAGAGGGGATCAACTACATATGAGTCAGTTGTAAATGCAAGGATAAATCCCTCCCCCTCTAAAACAGCAGAATCGGTAAGCGGCACCTGCATCCCGAATTTTTTTGCAAAGAGATTCAATATTAACTCATGAGCCTTCCTGCCCCCGCTTCCATGATTAAGTGTGACTATTTCATTCATTGTGAATGATATTTAAAATAAGTATTGCATGCTCCTTCGGCCGACACCATACATGCTCCAACCGGGTTTTCAGGTATGCATGTTTTCCTGAACAGGGAACAGTTTTCCGGTTTTTTCAGACCTCTGAGAATATCTCCACAAATGCATAATGGATTATCCCTGTGTTGCTTAACAGTTACAGGAATTCTTTTCCCGGCATCCAGTTCCTCAAAGTCCTTTTTAAGCCGCAAACCACTTGCCGGAACATTACCGAAACCTCTCCAGTTGTCATCACAGGGTTCAAATACTTTGTTCAACTGATCCATGGCGATCAGATTTCCAACCGGGGTTACCACACGTGAATACTGTATTTCGATATCGGGAGATTTGGCGTTTACCTGTCTGATAAGCATTCTTACCGATTGAAGGATATCAGTAGGTTCAAAGCCTGCAATAACGCATCCGAGCTTGTATTTCACCGGCAGGAACCTGAATATTTCCGATCCTGTTATTGCCGCCACATGTCCTGGGCATATAAAGCCATCTATCTTTATTCCATCCATGACAATAGCCTCCATAACAGGAGGCATGACCTTGTGCGCTGACAGCAGCAGGAAGTTCTTAATTCCCTCTTCTTTTGCTTTTCTTACTGTAACAGCTGTTCCGGGGGCGGTGGTTTCAAATCCAATCCCCAGAAAAATGATTCTTTTATCAGGTTCCGACCTTGCAATATTCAGTGCTTCCAGTCCTGAAAAAACGATCCTGACATCAGCACCCCTGGATTTTTCCTTTTCAAGGGAAGAGGAGGATCCGGGTACCCTTATAAGGTCACCAAATGTAACAATTGTTACATTTTCCATGTGAGAATATGCTATAGCCCTGTCAATAAAATCAGTGGCGGTTACGCATACAGGACAGCCCGGACCAGAAATCAGGGATATCTCAGGCGGAAGAAGCGATGGAATGCCAAAACGATGAATGGCTGAAGTATGGCCTCCGCATACTTCCATGAAGGTATAATTGCGGGTAACTGACTTTTTTATGTGATCAGATAATTTCAGGATCAGTCCCCTATCCCTGTATTCCTCGATGTATTTCATACCATGTCATTCATTCTCATAATTCTTCAATTCATTCAACAGGTTGAGTGTTTCAATTGCCTCCTCCTCCGATATCTTCTGAAGTGCAAATCCGGCATGAAGTAGTATATAATCACCAATTTTGACATCTTCGACCATGTGCAGGCCTGCCTTAAACAAGGCCCCGCCAACCGAAACATCAGCCATCTGGCCGTCTATGGCAACAACCATTGCAGGAACACTTAAGCACATAATCCGGTTTTTTTTGATGCAACAACAAGCTGACCAAGGGAAATGCCCCCGTCATTGACAGGTACCTGGTGATTTGTAAATACTTTAAACATGTTTTGAGTCAGTTTCTGAATTGTTTTTTCGAGCAGGTATTTATTCTGAAATACTCCTCCCGAAAGTACAACTTTTTCAAGAGAAGTCTCTTTCCTTATCAGGTCTGATACTTCAAGAATTGACTGGGCAACTGTATTATGAAATTTCGCAGAAATTAATGAAACATCAGAGTGTTGCATATCTGAGATGATTGCCTTGAATGTTTCAGCAAACACCACGTTCCCTCCGATGGAAAATGGATAATGCTGTTCGGTTTCAGAATTAATTGCAGATTCAAGCCGCATGGGTGCTTCTGAATCAAAAGAAGCGACCCGGCAAATACCAAGGAGGGCTGAAACAGCATCGAACAGCCGGCCTGCACCTGATGAGAGCGGGCAGTTTATATCATTCTGAATCATCTCCTTTACCAGAGTCAGCTTCTGCCTGTCGACCAGTCCGAAAACCGGTAATGAACGATAATCGAATGAATCTCCAAAATATTTGTAGATATATGAAAATGCCATTCTCCATGGTTCCTGAACAACTATGTCGCCCCCTGGCATTGGTATGTAATCAAAATGAGTGAATCTGGTGAAATCAGTAGCATCAGCCACGAGGAACTCCCCTCCCCAGATATTTCCATCAGTTCCATAACCGGTTCCGTCCATGCTGATACCTATAACCTTTTCGTCTAGTCCATGTTCTGATATTGCTGATACAATATGCGCATGATGATGCTGAACACTAACAACCGGAATATTGTGTTTTTTCCCGAGTACTGAGGCATAACTTGTTGAAAAGTAATCAGGATGCATATCACAGGCTATGTATTCAGGTTTAAACCTGAACAGGTCTCTGAAGCGGTCAATTGTTTCTATGAAAAATTCGCAGGTATGTTTATCTTTAAGATCACCAATGTATTGACTCATTATTGCCTGGGAATTCTTTCCTATACAGAAACTGTTTTTCTGTTCAGCCCCGAGAGCCAGTATTCCTTCCACTTTGAAGTTCAGATCTACAGGATGAGGAACCCAGCCGCGGGACCGTCTTATTATATTGATTTTCCCGTTTATGATCCTGATAACAGAATCGTCTGTCTTGTTTCTGATTACCCTGTTATAGCTGACCAGGGAATCCGCAACTGTTAAAAGTTTTTTTACAGCAACTGAATCATCTTCTATAATTGGCTCATCTGACAAGTTGCCGCTTGTGAGAACCACAGCGGGGGTTTTAATAATTCTGAACAGTAAATAATGGATTGGCATATACGGAAGCATTGCCCCTATAGTATTCAATCCGGTACTTACAGTGGCAGCCAGTGGTTTTTTCTGCTTAAGTATAAGGATCGGCTTTCGCCATGATTTTATTTCACGTTCCTCGTTTTTGTCAATAAAACAGTACTTTTTCAATTCAGAAAGGTCCCTGAACATCACAGCCAGAGGTTTTGCCTCCCTTTTCTTCCTTTTTCTCAACCGTACAACTGCCTCATTATTAAGTGCATCGCACATCAGAAAGTAGCCTCCGATACCCTTGATTGCCACCGTCAGCCCTGCTGATATCATCGATGAAACTTTTTTAAGAATCTCAGCAGTGCCTGAAATGGTTTTCCCGGCCTCATTATATTGGTATTCAGGTCCGCACTCATTGCATGCTATTGGCTGTGCATGGAACCTACGGTCAAGAATATCGCTGTATTCCGAACTGCATCTTCCACACATTTTAAAATCTTTCATTGTCGTCTCAGGGCGGTCGTAAGGCAGCCCTGAGATGATTGTAAACCGCGGTCCGCAATTTGTACAGTTTATAAAGGGATAATCGATCCTCCCGGGATCTGACGACATATCAGCCAGGCATTCGTCGCAGACAGCAATATCCGGACTTATTTCAGTGATCAGGTTATCCGTTGCCTTGCTCACGGCAATACTGAATTTATAATACCCTTCGATGGATTTGGGAAAAACCTCAATTGATTTTATCCGCGATGCAGGAGGAGCCTCTGAAAGGATCTCATTTGTGAACATGTCAATGGTTTTTATATCGCCCTGCACTATAACCAAAACTCCGTTTGTTCTGTTATCGACCTCCCCGAAAAGTCCATGCTTTACGGCCAGTCTGCAGATAAAAGGACGGAATCCGACACCCTGAACCAGTCCCCTGATCAGTATTTCATATCCTTGTATAATATTTCTAAGTTTTTAAGCCCCTCATCCTGCATGAGTTTATGGACATAGTAAATGGCACTTTCAAGTTCATCGCAGAGATTTACATTATTTATTACTACCTCAGGGGGAACTTTGAGAAGCACAGGAGCAAAATTAACTATTCCCTTGATTCCTGCCCTCACAAGCTCATCACTGACTTCCTGGGCAGAAATTTCAGGAACGGCAAGTATTGCGACCTTTACCCTGAACCTGTCAATTATCTCTTTAAGACGGCTCATTGAATACACAGGAATGTCAGATCTTATTTTCTGCTTGAAAGGATCAATATCGAATGTGGCCACAATATTCATATTACGCTGAACGAACTTGCTGTACTTCGATAATGCAAGCCCAAGGTTCCCCATCCCTATCAGTACAATGTTATGGTCCTTATTGCGGTGAAATATGGTCTCCATCTTTTCAAGAAGGTCGCTTATCTCATAGCCGCCCCTTTTATTTCCTCTTATCCCGAACTCTGAAAAGTCCTTCCGAACCTGGTCGGACGTAACACCTGTATCGTTTGCAAGAGTGTATGAGAAGACCTTTTCGACCCCCATCATTTTCAGTCTGGCCAGGCACGCACGGTAAAGAAAAATTCTTTTCAGACTGTTTTTTATTACATATTTTGTGATTTGTTTCACATCAATTTTTATTTAAACAATTTATAATGCAATTTAAATAAATTTTCAATTTAAAAAAAAATATTTATATATTATTGTAATTGAGCTTATTAATATTAATATTGCTAATATTTTATAAAAATCACTAAGTTTTTATTGATTATTTGTTCCATTGAATATATTTTTATATGTGAAACTTCTCACATAAATGCAATATTTAAGCATCAAGAAAGAAGAATGGGATAAAGCCATTGAGCAATTGCTGTTATCCTATACCATTTTCGCCGCATTGGACAATGAATTTGGTATTGATTATGAATTGGTCAGACCTGATAATATTCTCAGGATATCATACAACAAAGCTAAACCAGCAACATCGCTTAAGACTTTCTTTCTCCCGGTTAAGGAAAATGTGACATCCGGAATCGCTCTCAAAAGACAGAGAGTAATTATTGGTGCACCGAATTGTGATATTCAGGGATTGAAGCTTCTTGATGAGATCTATCTTGATAAGGACTTCAATGATGCTGCCTACAAAGAAAGACGTGATAACACTATACTGATCTCTATAGATTGCTTCGTTAAGCAGGAACATTGCCATTGCACTTCATATGGAATTAAGCCATGGTCAGATGCTGATTCGGATCTGGCAGTTATCAGGAACAGTGATCTGATAGTACTGAGGATTAACACTCCCAGGGGCAAGGAGTTCGTCAATCAGTTGTCGCTTGTTCAGGTTCTGAAGGATGAGAATATAATCTCTGAAATTGACAAGACGAATAGCAAGGCAGAATCCCTGCTTCGGGAGTCAAATATTGGTCTTCCTGACTACAAAGCTACCGGTATTATTGTAAAAAACGCCCGGGATGAGATCTGGAGGAAATATTCGGCCCGATGCGTATCATGCGGTGCGTGCGCAACTATATGTCCAACCTGTTCATGTTTTCTTCTGATAGACAAACCGGGCTTTGAAAAGATCAAACAGCTTGACGCCTGCCAGTATCCCGGATTTCAAAGGGTTGCCGGAGGTGAAGATTCCCTTGGTGAGTTGCCCAGCCGTTTCAGAAACAGATATATGTGCAAGTATGTCTGGAAACCTCAAAAATTCAGCTCGGTTGCCTGCACAGGCTGTGGAAGGTGTATTGAAGCATGCATTGGAAAGATAAATAAGAATGAATTATTCAGAGAGTTGGCAACATAGCTCGAAATGACCGATGTGAAGAACATATATAAGCCTATAAAGGCCCGGCTGACTGAGGTTATAGATGAGTCACCTCTTATTAAGACATTTGTTCTGATCCCTGAGGAAGAGTTTTCATTCGGAACCGGGCAATTTATTGAATTATCTGTTGACGGTATCGGGGAAGCTCCTTTCACACCTTCTTCATCTCCGCATGTTACAGATAAGATAGAAGTTACAGTAATGAAGACAGGATACGTGACAGAAATTATGCATAGTCTGAAACCAGGTTCTGTAATGGGAATAAGAGGTCCGTATGGCAGAGGCTACCCTCTTGAAACCTTCTTTGGGAAAGAAGTGGTAATTCTTGGTGGTGGATGCGGACTTGCGCCAATAAGGTCACTTCTGTACGCACTTGAACATATTAAAGATAAACTTGAAAAGGTAATTCTTTGTTACGGATCCAAAACTCCTGCCGACTGTATTTATAAACCTCTCTTTAACAGGCTTAATAATATTGAGAAATTTGAAGCTTATCGCACTGTTGATAAACCTGAAGAGGGATGGGATGGTTCAGTAGGCGTGGTAACTACTCTTTTAAATAAGATCAGGTTCAACCTTGAAAATTCCATAGCTGTTGTATGCGGACCTCCCATTATGATGAAATTCGGTACAATCAGGCTTATTGAAATGGGATATAAGGAAGATCAGATTTACCTTTCAATGGAAAAGAACATGTCATGCGGCCTCGGCAAATGCGGCCATTGTATGATGGGTGAATTTTTTGTATGTAAAGACGGACCTGTATTTACATACAAGGAATTAAAAAATACTCCGGATATCTGGAAATGATGTTAGTTGTTATTATTTAAAAAATCTGACAATCCACAAGTAGAAAAAAACAGCCATGAAACTGACAACAGGTGATTTGAAAAAGATCAGGTTTTTTGACCACTATACCGACAAACAGCTTGAAACGATATCTAAAATGAGTTCTATCAAAGAATTCAAAGTAAAAGATATCCTGTTTGAACAGTACGATGAACTCTCAGAAGTCTTTGTTCTGCTAGGGGGTTCACTTTCGCTTGGAATAAGTCTGGCAAAAGAAAAAAGGATTCATCTTGGTTCTATTGAAGAGGGCCAGCTTTTTTCCTGGTCAGCTGTTTTTGCTCCTTATATTTCAACAGCATGGGTAATGGCTACGGCTCCGGCAAAAGTTATTGCAATAGATGCAAAAAAACTTAATGAAGAAATTGAAAAAGATTGTGATTTTGGCTTTAAAACGATGTCAAAAATTGCGCAAACAATTTCCCACCGGCTTAGCGACACACGTTTCCAGCTTATGAATCAAATGATGCTATAGCTCAGAAAATGACTCAAAGAATACTCCTGGATATGATCAAACTCAGATCAGTTATGGCTGAGAACCCAGCCATTGAACTGCCGGAGTGTTATTTTCGCGGATCACATCCTCTGAACGGATTCAAATCGGTCAGGGAACTCGCCACCTTCAGGTTTTCATGCAGGAGATGCGAGGATGCTCCATGCATTGAGGTTTGTCCTGCTGAAGCTCTTGAAAAGGACGGAGAAGGCATCATCGACAGGCATACTAACCTCTGCATCTCATGTAAGTCATGTGTTACTGTCTGTCCCTTCGGTACAATGATGACAGACTTTTTCAAACATCACCGGAACAAAGATATCTATTATGACCTTGGTGACAGGAAGGAGCTTGAACTTTTCATAAAAGCTTGTCCTCCCGGAGTGGTTTCCCTGACAGAAGGTGAAGAATCACCTGCTGAGAACATTTACAAGCTTAACGACAAGGTGCTTGTCAGAGAGTATTTATACACTACAGAAAACCATAAATAATTGACAATGGCAGCTGATCTCTTTTATTTTCTTGTTTTCCCCGGTTTGCTTTTTGCAGGCATAACCGGCGGATTCCTTTCATGGTTCGACAGGAAAGTGACTGCCAGGGTCCAATTCCGGAAAGGGCCGCCTGTTCTTCAGCCTTTTTATGACTTTTTCAAATTGCTTCTGGTAAAAGAGACTATTCTGCCAAAACACGGATCCCCGGTTACTTTCCTCCTGGCTCCTCTATTTTCTGTTTTCGGAGCAACAATGGCAGGGGTTTTTATCCTCCTGCCACTATTCAACATCACTACAGGATTCAGGGGCGATCTTCTGGTAATTTTCTACCTTCTTACAATACCATCATTTTCATATATTATCGGAGCACTCGCATCGGGGAATCCCCTTGCAGCAGTTGGAGGCTCCAGGGAAATGAAGCTGATTTTGAGCTATGAGCTTACTTTCCTGCTGGTTATAGTCGGAATTATAATGAAATGCGGCCAGCAGTTCGACCTCGGCAGCATCATATTGACACAACAGGCGGCAGCGCCTTTTATTGGAAGTGTATCAGGTGTGCTGCTGTTCATTGTTGCGATCTTTTGTATCCAGGCAAAGCTGGCCCTTGTGCCTTTTGATATGCCTGAAGCCGAAGCTGAGATCACTGAAGGAATTTTTATCGAATATTCCGGAGCCGCCTATGCATTTATTAGACTGACAAAATATATAATGCTTTTCATACTGCCATCATTGCTTGTTGCAATTTTACTGGGCGGTTTCAGACTGGACGGAATCAATATCTTATGGAGCATCCTTAAAGTTCTTGGAATAGTATTGCTGCTCACTCTTATCAGGAACACAAATCCAAGGATAAAGATCAAACAGGCTGTCAGATTCTTCCTTATATGGATGAACCTGATTGCGGTTATTGCAATAGTTTTGATAGCATTCGGGTATTAATTTTACAGAATAAAGCTTAAAAACGTGGGATTTAAAAGTTATTGCTTCAAAAAGTCACTATGGGTCTTTCACTTCGGAGGAGCCTCATGCAATAATTGTGATATTGAGATCCTCGATTGCCTTACACCGCGGCATGATCTCGAACGTTTCGGGATACTGCTCGTAGGCAGTATAAGACATGCAGATGTATTGCTTGTGAACGGTTCAATAAATAAACACGATAAGGAAAGGCTGATAGAAATTTATAACCAGGCTCCAAAGCCAATACTGGTGGTGGCAATCGGAGCGTGTGGCTGCACGGGAGGGATATTTGCTGAAAGCATAACTTTTGCGGGACCTGTCGATAAGGTTATTCCGGTAGACGCATATATACCAGGTTGTCCGCCAAAACCTGAAGCTATTATTGCTGGGATTGTGAAACTTGTAAATAAATAATAGTTTCGGGGTACGAGGTATGATGGAAAATGAAAGTCCCCCTTTGAAGGGGGGCAGGGGGATGTAAAAAGGCATAGATTGCTTCCCACGCTTTGCGTGGTCGCAATGACGGGAAACGTTAGAAAACAAATTAAATGGGAAACGATCCGATCATAGAAAAACTGAAGGACCAATTTAAAACCGGTATTCTTGAGGTGACTGAAAAGAATAAGAAGCGAATTATAGTTACCATCAATCCTGATTCACTTCTGAAGATGGCAGAGTATTTATATAAGGATGCCGGATTAAGATTCATTATTGCGTCAGCAATTCATACAAAAAGAGGCTTTGAGATCCACTATCATTTCAGCAGTGATTCTGCCGGACTGATACTTAACCTTCATGTAGTACTCGACAGGAATAATCCTGAGGTGGAATCTCTTTCCAATATGTTCAATGCCTCAAACTGGATCGAAAGGGAAATGCATGAGCTTTTTGGTATTAATTTTCTTAATCATCCAAACCAGGATAAATTAATATCTGAAGGGAACTGGGCTGAAGGAGTCTACCCTTACCGTAAAGAATTTAAATCAAATTCAGAGGAGGAAGAATGAGCAGAAAGACACTCATACCGATTGGCCCGTATCATCCGCTTCAGGAAGAGCCTGAGCTGTTCAAACTTTACTGTGACGGTGAAATTGTAAAGGATATCCAGTGGGTAACGGGTTACAATCACAGGAGTATTGAAAAACTCAGTGAATCAAAGACATACGAGCAGGTGTTCTTTCTCGTCGAGCGTATATGCGGGATCTGCTCCACCTCCCACCCTTTTGCTTTTGCAAATGCTGTTGAAGAGATTGCCGGAATCGAACCGACCGACAGGGCAAAATATATAAGGTCGATCATCGGGGAGCTTGAGCGCATACACAGTCACCTGTTATGGGTTGGACTTGCAGGGCATTTCCTTGGATATAATACGGTCTTTATGTGGGCCTGGAAATACCGCGAACCGGTTCTCGATCTGTTCGAGATGATAACAGGAAACAGGAACAGCTATGCAATGTTCAGGGTCGGTGGAGTGCGAAGGGATATAGAAGGTGATAAAATTGCCGCGATAAGGAAAATTCTGGCAGTTGTCAAAACCAAGACCGATCTTCTTACCGGTGCGGTAATGGACGATCCGGTCATCCATGCAAGACTGAAAGGTGTTGGTATCCTGACAAAGCAGGATATTATTGATTATGGCGCAGTAGGCCCCACAGCAAGAGCATCGGGAGTGGCAATTGATGTCAGGAAGGATGATCCTTATGCTGCTTACCCGCTGGTTGATTGGAAAGTTATCACTGCCCAGGCAGGAGATGTTTTTGCAAAAGCAGAGGTACGCCTGCTTGAGATGTACGAGTCAATCTCAATAATTGAACAATGTCTCCGGGGACTGGAGAAGGAAAAAGAGGGTGATATTATGGTAAAGGTAAATGAGATCCCTGAAGGGATCGGACATGGCAGAGCGGAAGCCCCGAGAGGAGAAGTTTTTCATTTTGTTGTATCAGACGGGTCAAATTCACCTGTCAGGCATAAGATAAGGGCTCCGAGCTATGCCAATATTGCAACCTTCAAAAAATCATGTGTGGGTCAGACAATCGCTGATGCTACAATAACCCTTGCAGGGGTTGATCCCTGCTACTGCTGCACTGAACGAATGGCTGTTGTTTATGATGCTTATTCAGGTGAGAAAATAATGAATGCCAGAGAACTGATTGACAGATCAATATCCAGTACACACGATTTAATGGAAGAACTTAAGAAAAACAAATGAACGAAATTGTCAGCATAATTCTCTTACCAGTCGCCGCGGGACTGCTGCTGTTCATTGTTCCTGACAAACTAAGAACTCTCAAGGGCTTGATTGCCCTGTTAGTCAGTATTGTCACCGGTTACCTGGCAATTTCAATCTATTCAAAAAATATTGAAGCAGGCACTCTAAGTGAACTGGAAAGGGTATCAGGTATTTCTTTGTTTGGGATCGATCTCCTTAAAGATGCAGGACGATATGTAATATTCAATGCAGACAATCTTAGCCGTCTTATTGTTTTATTTATCAGCCTGTTCACTTTTCTTATTCTTCTCTACTCACTTGTATATATAAAAGATGGGAGAGTAAGAAACTATTACCCCTATTTTCTGTTAACCGCAGGCTGTTCCGCCGGAGCTGTTCTCTCCGACAATCTTCTTTTATTCATTATCTTCTGGGGGATACTCGGAATAACTCTTTACAAACTTATCCCGGGTGACACTGAAGAAAGTTCTGCAGCTGCAAAAAAGACTCTTATACTGATCGGGGCATCCGATTCCATAATGCTGATCGGCATTGCCCTTATCTGGAAGATGACAGGATCCCTGAACATAAGCACAACCTCATTGATCACTGACAACCCCCTGGCCGTAACTGCATTTTTAGCTCTCTTGACCGGCAGTTTCACGAAGGCAGGAGCATTTCCGTTCCATACCTGGGTTCCTGATTACACTCAAACAGCTCCCGCATCATCATCAGCAATCCTTCCTGCATCGCTCGACAAATTGCTCGGAATATATTTCCTGGCACGGCTGACTTCCGGTATGTTTATACTGAACAAATGGCTGACTTTTGCACTCCTGCTTATTGGTGTAGTTACTATTATCATTGCAGTGATGATGGCCCTCGTCCAGCACAATTATAAGAGACTACTGGGATTTCATGCAGTGTCGCAGGTCGGATACATGGTAATCGGTTTCGGTCTGGGGTCGGCTATAGGTGTTGCTGCAGGCCTCTTCCACATGATAAACCATGCGATGTACAAAAGCGGACTCTTCCTGTCAGCCGGATGTATTGAGTACCGGACCGGAAAAGACAAAATCGATGAACTTGGCGGACTTTCAAAGGCAATGCCGGTGACTTTCGCTGCCTCACTTATATTTGCCATGTCGATATCGGGTGTCCCTCCTTTAAATGGCTTTGCCTCAAAATGGATGATCTACCAGGGAATTATCGATTTCGGGATCGGATCGGATTTTCCAAATAAACTCTGGGTAATATGGCTTGCATTGGCTGTACTGGGATCAGCTCTGACTCTTGCTAGCTTTGTCAAGTTTATAGGAGGAATTTTCCTGAGTCGCCGCAAACCGGCTTTTGAGAATATAAAGGAGGTTCCGGTTTTGATGTGGTTACCATTAATAATCCTTTCACTGTTTTGTGTTGTATTTGGAGTTTTAGCAACTAACGTTATTGTACCAAAACTATTTATGCCGATATCAGGAGAATTCCAGTTTACCGGATTCTGGAACTCATCACTGGTATCACTTATGGTTCTGATATCAATCGTTCTGGGAATCATAATTTACCTTGTAACAGGTTTGAAAAAGTTCAGAACCGAGGATAGTTTTATCGGGGGAGAAAAGATCCAGGATGAAACCGGGTATCCAACCCCTGAATTCTACAAGACTATAAGTGAGCTCGGTTTCTTTTCGTGGATGTATAAAAAAGCCGAAAAGAAATGGTTTGACATTTATGATCTTTCAAAGCAGTTTGTCCTCTGGATGAGCCATCTGTTGAGTGAAGCTCATACGGGTGTGCTTTCAGGATACATTATCTGGGTATGTGCAGGACTGATTATTATGTTGCTGATTATGATATAAATAAATTAACCTTCATGGAAATTGCAATATCCATAATAACCGGACTGATGATCATCGGGGCATTATATGCTATCCATGCGAAGGATCTCCTGTCGGCTGTAATAGCCTGCGGCATTGTCGGTTACGGACTGGTTATATGTTTCCTCCTGCTTAAAGCGCCCGATCTGGCAATTGTACAGATAGTGGTGGAGACAATCACGCTTATAATAATGGTGGCGGTTGTACTCGACAGTTCACGTGAGGAGAAATACTCAAAGCCTGACGGGCAGGGTTATATATCAATAATAACAAGCTTATTGCTGATTGTTGTACTGTTTTACTTCTTTAAAATTTCATTGGAAACCCTTGATGTTTTTGGTTCAGGCTCCCTGAGGATGGCTGCACCTTATATAGAAGGAGCAACTGATAGAACCGGAAGTGCCAATTTAGTGACAGGTGTTGTTTTTGACTTCAGGGGATATGATACAATGGGAGAAGCGACGGTGCTTGTTACGGCAGTATTGGGGGTCCTGACTATTTTGAGGATTAAGGGAAGGAAATAAAGGCGGCAGGCATTAGGCGTCAGGAATAACGATAAACGAAAAACAATAAACAGATAAATGAAAGGAATGACAGTCATAGTGAAGAAGACCACACAGCTGATAGCCGGGATGGTTTTTCTTTATGGCATTTATGTCGTAGTACATGGTCATCTGACCCCCGGCGGTGGTTTTGCCGGAGGCGTGATTATGGCAGGTTCATTCATATTGCTGATCCTCGCTTTTGGAAGCGATTTCATGCATCTTACAAAAGAAGAATCCGGAACGACGATGTATGAAAATATGGCAACTCTTATTGTGGTCTTTCTCGCCGCTTCCGGATTGCTTTTAGGAGCCAGGGTATTTTTCCTTAACTGGCTTCCAAAAGGAACGGTGGGTCAGCTTTTAAGCGCCGGGATGCTGCCGCTTTACAATGTTTTTATCGGGATTGAAGTGGCATCTTCTATCCTTACAATCTTTCTTGCTCTTGTAATATTTAAAGAAGAAATATCGGAATGATAGTCTATCTTTTGTGTTTTGTACTGTTTCTGGTCGGACTCTATGGATTGATAACAAGACGTAACCTTGTTAAAATAGCTATTTCTATGTCGATCATGGAACTCAGCACTTTCCTGTTCTTTGCCCTTGTCGGTTATGTAGACGGAGGCGTTGCTCCAATTGTTGATCCTGCCGATCCGGCAAAGGTCTATGTAGATCCGCTGCCCCAGGCACTGGTGCTTACTGCAATTGTCATCGGACTTGCAACAACTGCAATGATGATGGCTATTATTATAAGGCTTTACAGAAAGTACGGGACTTTTGATATCAGGGAAATTAAAAGCTTAAGAGGATAAAACATGAATCCGCTGATACCTTTATTTGTTATCATCCCATTAGCAGGAGCATTTCTGATCATGATCCTGGGCAGGTTTATCAGGGATTTCAATAAATATTTTGCATCCCTGATACTTCTCTTCCTTGCAATAATAAGCATTTATTCACTTGCAACCACTGGAGAAAATCCGTCATTGTACAAAGTCGGCGGATGGGAACCGGTAAACAAGGTTCCTATCGGAATTTACATGGTTATGGACGGATTTACCGTAATCGTTCTTTGTATTATCAATATAATCGGCTTTTTATCTGCTTTCTATTCAATCTCCTATATAAAAAGATTTACATCAGAGAATCTCTATTACTCATTATTCTGCCTCATGATAGGAGGTATGAACGGAGTTGTTCTCAGTGGCGATATGTTCAATATTTTTGTATTCCTGGAGATCTCGGTTATTTCATCATATGCCCTCGTTGCATTCGGAGTCGAGAAGAATGAGCTTGAAGCTTCATTTAAGTACCAGATACTGGGTGGAATAGCATCATTCCTTATTCTGTATGGCATAGGATTTATTTATTGGAAAACCAAAACATTGAATATAGCCGATATCAGGGAAGTTTTTAAAGCCGGGTATGACAGGCCATATTACATTTTTGTCGAATTACTTATCCTGTGCGGATTCGGTTTAAAAGCTGCAATAATCCCTTTCCATGCCTGGCTTCCTGACGCACATTCTTCCGCTCCCTCTCCCATTTCTGCCATGCTTTCAGGAGTGCTTATCAAGGCAGTCGGAATTTATGTTATTATACGGCTGTTCTTCAACATGTTTGAATTGACTGAAAGCATGTCAGTCCTGATAACCACTCTGGGTACCTTATCGATGGTTATCGGTGTATTCCTGGCAATAGGTCAGTGGGATATCAAAAGACTTCTCGCTTACCACAGTATCAGCCAGATGGGGTATGTTGTGATGTCGGCCGGAATGGGTATGATACTCATTTCGCGTGGAGAGCGGTCAGAAATTGCAGTCCTTGCCATTGCGGGCGGGCTTTACCATCTTGTCAACCATGCTGCTTTCAAAGGCCTGCTCTTCCTTAATGCAGGAGCTATTGAATATACGCTCGGAACACGTGACCTGAAAGAAATGGGAGGATTGGCAAGATCAATGCCGGCGACATCAGCGACCTCCTTTATTGCATCAATGTCAATTTCAGGTATACCGCCGTTCAATGGGTTCTTCAGTAAGCTGTTAATTATTATTGCAGCGGTAATGGCAAAATTCTACCTGCTCGCCCTTCTTGCAGTTATTGTAAGCATAATCACTCTTGCATCGTTCCTTAAGTTCCAGAGGTATGCATTCTATAACAGAACTGAGAGCTCCGACAGCAGAAAAATTAAAGAGGTCCCCTTCCCTATGATCTTCAGCATGGTCATTATGAGCCTGCTGTGCATTGTACTGAGTCTGCTGGCTTTTCCCGGTATCCGGGATGCAGTGCTTTTGCCTGCAATTAATATCCTGACAGATCCTTTGAAATACTCTTCATTTATAATAGGAATCTAAAATGAGGTATATAACAGTTTTCATATTATCCCTGATTTTCTGGCTGCTTCTTACATTCAGTCTGACTCTCCCCAATCTGATTGTCGGATCTGTTGCTTCTCTTATATGCTCGGCAATATTTACCCGTTACTATTTTACCGGTGTCAATAAATTCCTTGAGCCTCACAGGTATTACTGGTTTGTAGTATATCTTTTCATTTTTCTATGGGAATGCATCAAGGCAAATTTTGATGTCGCATACAGGGTGATCCATCCTTCAATGCCTATCAAACCAGGAATAGTAAGGGTGAAGACATCGCTGAAATCTGATTTTGCACGTATGCTGCTGGCAAATTCAATTACAATGACTCCTGGAACGATTACCGTTGATCTGATCGATGATGAATTCTACATTCATTGGATATATGTCAGATCAGACGACCCGGCAGTTTATACAGGATTAATTACCGGATTATTCGAGAAATACATTAAAAAATTTGCTGAATGACAGATTTACTTACTGTACTTCTTTATATTCAGATAGCAATGAGTGCTGTCTGTCTCTACAGAATCATCCGCGGGCCTACAATTCCCGACAGAATGGTGGGTATTGATATTTTTGGGATTCTGGTTGTAGGGATCTGTGCCATTATTGCCATCCAGACCGGAAAATCTTTTATACTTGATATCGGGATTGCCTGGATCATCCTTAGTTTTATCGGAACATTAACTTTAGCAAAATACCTGAGCGGGAAAAAATTAAATGAATAATATGATCACCACTATCCTGATATGTATAGGCGTTTTATTCAACATTTTCGGATGTATCGGACTAATCCGTCTTCCTGACGTTTACAACAGGCTACAGTCAGCAACAAAGTGCGTTACGCTCGGATGCTGCAGCATACTTGCCGGTGCATTCTTCCATTTCGGGTTCAGTGATGGGGGGTTTAAGGCGCTGATTGCAATCCCGGTACTGTTTTTCAGCGCTACGGTAGCTGCTCATGCGCTTATAAGAGGCGCATATCACTTCGGTGCCAAACTTGATAAGCGGACGGTGAAAGATGACTATAAAGAGGCTGTAAAATGAAATATCCAAAGCTCAGAGAATTGAAGGAGGCAGTTATTTCGCTTTTCACACCGGCTTACACTTCAAAATTTCCGGCTGAACCTCATATCCCCTTTGAAAACTTCAGGGGCAAACCTGTTGTTGATAATGATAACTGTGTAGGATGCGAAACATGCGCTAATGTCTGTCCCCCTCATGCAATAACATTCTCTGATGATAAGGAAAGAGGAATCAGAACAATTAAAAGAGACTATGGGAAATGCATTTTCTGCGGCTTGTGCCAGGAACACTGTATAACCCATAAGGGTGTGATCCTTTCCGATAAGATCTTCGATATTGCTGTTTTTGACCCTGTCAAAAACATTGAATACCAGGAAAAAGAGCTTCTAATCTGTGAAAACTGCGGTGCAGTGATTACAACCAGAGAACATATTCATTTCATGCACAAAAAGCTTGGCCCGAAAGCCTTCTCATCTATCCTTAACCTTAACATGCTGAACCAGAAACTCGGGCTTGCCGAAGGTCATGATCTTGATGTTCAGATCAGGGATGATCTGAAACGAAAGGATATGTTCAATGTAATCTGTCCGAACTGCCTGAGACAGGTTCTGGTAAAATACTTGTTCAAGGGTGCCTGAAGAACTTAAAAACCTCCTGCTGAAGAATGACAAAAGAATTCTTTTTGTCGGAATCGGGAATCTCCTTAAAAAGGATGACGGTGTCGGTGTTTATATAAGTTCAGGAATAAATAATAAACCTAAGATTGAGGCTCTTACTGTCGAAGTGAGTCTCGAGAATTATATTGGTAAGATAAACAGAACAGATCCGGATATTCTTGTACTTATTGATTGCGTGGAAATGGGCTCAGTTCCAGGGACATCCAAACTAATGTCTGTCAGCAAGCTGGACGACATGACTTTCACTACGCACAATATTTCATTGAAGAGGTTATCAGAATTTTTCAAAATGCCAGTTTATTTACTTGGAATTCAGCCGGAAAAAATTGATTTTGGTGAAAAAATGTCCTATCTTGTAAGGGAAGAAGCAGATAAAATTATTAACATTATCAATTCATATTAAAAAACAGGAGGTACTTTATGGCGACCCAATATTTATGTAAAGCCTGCAGGGGAGTTCTGAATGTAAAAACTTCTATAATCCTTGCTGCATTAAAAGAAAACAGTTCAAAAAAAGGACTCTTTCTGCTCAATCCGGAGCTTGGAAATTACACAGTTACAACCCATTCGTCATTTAAGATGGAAGAAGGGGAAGAGTACTTAATTAAGTGTCCTATCTGCCACGCTCATCTGAACAGTCTTAAATATAATCACCTTGTCAGGATAATCATGCTTGAAGATAATGGCACTGAGTACGACATCTACTTCTCTGATATAGTGGGTGAGAAATGTACTTATAAAATCAGTGGATCCAAAATTGAAAAAATAGGACCTGATTCTGTTAAGTATAATAAATATTTTGATGTTCCTGAAGAAGACAGGAAGTATTTATAATTAATTTATCAGACGGCCCTTTCCGGCCTGTTTTGATCCTTCATCAATAAATTATATTTTTGTTATCGCTTAATTATACAAAACGGTAAATAATCATTATTATGAATATTGAAGTGAACAAAAGAGCAGCTGATAATATCAGGATTCTTGCAATGTCGATGGTTGAAAAGGCAAAATCAGGGCATCCGGGCGGAGCAATGGGAGGAGCAGATTACATTCATATTCTTTTTTCTGAATTCCTGAGCTTTGACCCCGATGATCCTTCGTGGATCAACCGCGACAGGTTTTTCCTCGATCCCGGACATATGTCACCCATGCTCTATTCTGTGCTTACGCTAACAGGACGCTTTAAATCAGAAGAATTGAAAACCTTCCGTCAATGGGGAAGCCCGACACCCGGTCATCCTGAACTGGAATTGATGCGCGGGATTGAAAACACTTCAGGTCCGCTTGGGCAAGGTCATACAATCGCTGTCGGCGCCGCTATTGCTGAAAGATTCCTGGTTGCACGCTTTGGAGAGCTTTTTTCACATAGGACATTTACATTTATTTCCGACGGTGGTGTTCAGGAAGAAATTTCCCAGGGTGCTGGACGGCTTGCCGGTTTTCTGGGACTTAATAACCTGATAATGTTCTACGACTCAAATGATATTCAGCTCTCAACGGAAACAAAAGCTGTTACCGCCGAGGATACGGCAATGAAATATAAATCCTGGGGATGGAGGGTAATTAATATTAACGGTAACGATCATGATCAGATCAGGAAGGCTCTCACTGAGGCTCTCAATGAGAAGGAAAAACCAGTTATCATTATCGGGAAAACAATTATGGGAAAAGGTCTCCTTGACAATGAGGGGAAAAGCTTCGAAAGAAAAACATCAACTCATGGCATGCCAGTAAGTGAAGCTGGTGGTTCATTTGAGAAATCACTTATAAACCTTGGAGGTGATATTGCCGATCCTTTTAAGATTTTTGATGATGTAAAACAGTTCTATGCTGAAGTGCTTGAAGGCAAGAGAAGAACTGTCGCCGCCTGGAAAGAAAAGAAAAGAGACTGGACATCGGAAAACACTCTTCTGAATAAAAAACTGGATCTGTTTTATTCAGGATCGATCCCTGAAATTGATTTCAAAGAAATTGTCCAGAAAGAGAATTCAGCTTCAAGAGCTGCATCTTCTGCGGTTCTTGGTGTTCTCGCGACTAAGATCGAAAATATGGTGGTTGCATCTGCTGACCTTTCAAACTCTGACAAGACCGATGGTTTCCTGAAGAAAACAAAAGCTTTTATAAAAGGTGACTTTTCGGGTGCCTTCCTCCAGGCAGGTGTTGCTGAGCTTACCATGGCAGCTGTTATGAACGGGATGGCACTGCATGGCGGTATTATACCAGCCTGTGGAACCTTTTTCGTTTTTTCAGATTACATGAAACCGGCAGTAAGGCTGGCCTGCCTTATGGGATTGCCTGTGAAATATATCTGGACACACGATGCTTTCCGTGTCGGTGAGGATGGCCCTACACATCAGCCTGTTGAACAGGAAGCCCAGATAAGACTGATGGAACAGCTTAAGAATCATAAGGGGAAGAATAGTATGCTCGTCCTCCGGCCAGCTGACTCAAATGAGACAACAGTGGCCTGGAAGATGGCCTTAGAAAATAAAGAGACACCTACAGCTCTCATCCTGTCGAGACAGAATATTAAGGATCTGCCATCATCAAATAACAACCGGTACTCCGAAGCGCTGAAATCAGAAAAAGGTGCATATATAGTTATCGATTGCAGCGGAAAGCCAGATATTATTCTATTAGCCAGCGGATCAGAAGTTGCCACTCTTATTGAAGGAGCAGATCTGCTGAAAAAAGACAATCTGAGGATAAGGATAGTTTCAGCCCCGTCTGAAGGCCTTTTCAGAAGCCAGACAGAGGAGTACCAAAAATCAGTTCTACCTGATAATATTCCCATATTCGGCCTTACAGCAGGACTTCCTGTTACCCTACATGGACTTGTCGGGCCGAAGGGTAAAGTTTGGGGAGTCACCAGTTTCGGTTATTCGGCTCCCTACAAGGTGCTTGATGAAAAATTTGGGTTCAATGCAGATAATGTTTACCATCAGGTTAAGAATTATCTCGCCGGTTATAAATAATAAAATTCATTCGCCAATTGACGGTTAAAGGGTGGTCAGGGTGACATTACCCATAATCTCACTTTTTTTTTCTTAGATTAAATACTCTTTCGTAAATTAGTCTGAGATTTCTATTTGTATTTATTTTCTTCACCCCCTTCCCTGCCTTCCCCCAAGTGGGAAGGAGCATCAACTGAAGCATTTCCCCCCTGGGGGAAACGGGAAAGGGGGTTATTGGATAAAAAATGTAAGTATTTGGTAATTAACGCTAAAAAAAATTATAATATTCTGATTTAACTTATTATTATTGTTTCCTGATACTCAATTTTATTTAACCTCCATCTAAATGAAAAAGATATTCCCGGTACTGCTTTTCATTACACTCTTTTTTGTTCAGCCTGTTTTTTGTCAGATCGATTCCCTTCGGGCAACTTATGCTGTCAAAGACACCCAGAATGTAAAAGTGTCTCTCTTCGACACTGATGAATTGTTTAATATCTCTTTGAAGTTTGATATCACCCGCTATAAAAGGGCCAGGTCGGATACCATGTATCTCGATGCTGTCCTTACTTATTACATCAACGACAAAGATTCTGTAGTGAAGAATATTAATGTAAGAGCCCGCGGGAATATACGCCGTACGGCGATCTGTGATTTTCCGCCGCTTATGCTGAATTTTAAGATGAAAGACCCGGCCGGAAAAGAGTTTGCAGGAATAAATAAACTCAAAATCGTTCCTTATTGCAAAATAGGGTATGAGCAATATGTTTTAAAGGAATACCTTATATACAAGCTCTATAATGTGCTTACTGACTATAGCTTAAGAGTAAGACTTTTCAAAATTACTTATTTAAGCTCTGTAAAAGAGAAGAAACCGCTGACCCAGTTCGGGTTCGCCATTGAGCCGGTTAGCCTCTTTGAAAAACGAACCAGGACAAAGGAGTTGAGTTACAGCAATGTTACCCAGAGAAATATCAGGTCGGAGATGCTCGACAGGGCGGCAATTTTCAATTTTATGGTAGGGAATACCGACTGGTCTGTTCCAATCAAGCATAATGTTCTTCTGTTGACAGAAGCAAAGAATTCACCAGCAAATGATATTCTTATAGTCCCCTATGATTTTGATTATTCCGGTTTAGTTGGTACTGACTATGCCGTGCCCTTTGAGAGCCTTCCCATCAAAACGGTTCAGGAGCGCCTTTACATGGCAGTGTGCAGGAGCGAAACCGAATTCGCAAACGCTCTTACCGAGTTTCAAGAGAAGAAGGATGAATTCTATAAGGTCATAAATACTTTCCCTTATATATCCGAAAGTTCAAGAAAAAGTATGACAAGATATATTGATGGTTTTTACTTTTATATGGACAAACGCAACAACCTGATTAAAAAGCTGAGTTCCGATTGCATATGGTTCGAAACCCAATCCAATCTAAGGGTTCGCTAGGTGAATTTTTTTATATCTTTGCCCCTTATTTTATTTTTATGAATTATGATTTACGCACAGGGGTAAAAGGATTGATATTTGATCTTGACGGAACCCTTGCTGATACAATGCCCTATCATTTTGAGGGATGGAAAAAAGCCTGTAAAAAATACGGAGCACATATCGACAACAACTTTCTTCGCAAACATACCGGAAGCCCCGGATGGATTATCGCAGATGAGATAATAAAAAACTGCGGGCTTGACGGAACTGTGACTATTGATCAGATAGTTAATGAAAAACTGCGTCAGTTCTACAAGGTCCAGCATCTGGTTAAACCGATAGAACCGGTTGCTGACATAGTAAAGAAATACTACGGCGTTCTGCCATTGGCCGTCGGAACAGGAGGTCACAGAGAAGCAGTGGAGCGGACTCTCGAAATCACCGGTTTGCGCAAATACTTTGATATCATTGTTACAGCAAACGATGTGAACTCATTCAAACCGCATCCCGAAACCTTCCTGAAGTGCGCGGAATTAATGCACGTGGAACCTCAGTTCATTGAGGTGTTTGAAGATGGAGAACTTGGGATGGAAGCGGCCAGGAAAGCCGGAATGAATGTAACTGATGTCAGGTCGTGGTACGATTCAGACTGGTAGTAAAGACGGGAGTAAAAGACAATAAGCTGATAGCTGAACAAGTATCATGAAAAACAGAAGTACCTGTCATTCAGAGCGAAACGAAGTGAAGCGAAGAATCTCATGCTCGTCTTATTAGTTTTCCCGGACAATAGTGTTATCTTTACCAAAATTTATGAAAATTGAGAGGGGCGCTTAAATTCAAAGCTTCTGTTTTCCTTCTGGCATGGGTTACAATCTTTGCCCATAATGTCATTCCGCATAATCATGTTTATGATAATCTCGAAACATGCCGGCATCTTGCGAATAATTTAACAAAAGCAGACAAAGCGCATTCCGATGAACAGGTTTGCAATCTTTCAAATCTTCTTTTTCACACTTTAGATCCGGATGTGTTCCTGGCCTGTTCCTGCCGGGATATTAATTTTATTCCTGATTTACTTTGCGCCGGAATTTATATTGATAATGATCATTCCAATAATCCGAATCATCTTAACGGTATTTCCTTTCTGAGAGCACCTCCTGCCCTATAGATCACTTCCTTTCAAACAACCTTTTTGACATACTTGATAATCATCTGATTATCTGTTAATTATTTAACACATCATGATTGAGCGCATTATACAATTTTCAATAAAAAATAAGTTCATAATAGGCCTGTTTGTCCTGGCACTAATTAGCTGGGGAACCTATTCTCTTACTCAGCTGCCGATTGATGCAATACCAGATATAACAAACAACCAGGTTCAGGTGATATCGCTTTCGCCATCACTGGCGGTACAGGAGGTTGAAAGTTCTATTACTGCTCCTATCGAGGTTGCTGTTGCCAATATTCCGGATATTATAGAGCTGCGTTCCATATCAAGGCTGGGCTTATCTGTTATCACAGTGGTTTTCAAGGATAACGTTGATATTTACTGGGCTCGTCAGCAGCTTACCGAGAGGCTCAGAGAAGCTGAAGGAGCAATTCCTGAAGGATTGGCAAATATCGAGCTGGCACCAGTATCAACAGGACTGGGTGAAATTTTTCAGTACAGGCTGGCCGTAAAAAAAGGTTTTGAGGCAAAATACAATCCAATGGAACTGAGGACACTTCAGGATTGGGTAGTCAGGCGTGAAATGCTGGGAACACAAGGTGTCGCCGACATCAACAGCTACGGAGGTTTTGTAAAACAGTACGAAATTGCGGTAAATCCTGAAAGGCTGAGGGCAATGAACCTTACCCTTACTGATATCTTTGATGCTCTTGAAAAAAACAATGAAAACACCGGAAGTGCATACATCGATAAAAATCCAAATGCATATTTTATCCGCGGGATCGGCCTTGTCAGGTCTCTTGACGATATTGGTAAAATCGTCATTAAAAACAATATTTCAGGCATTCCGATACTCATCAGGGACGTAGCCACAGCACAATATGGAAACGCAACGCGTTATGGAGCATTTGTTGTGGATACTGCTGAAGCTGTCGGAGGAGTAGTGATGATGCTTAAGGGTGCAAATGCCCGCAAGGTGATCGATAATGTACAGGTCAGAATTGCTTCAGTGCAAAAATCACTTCCTGAAGGAGTCACAATCGAACCTTATATTAATCGGTCCGATCTTGTTGGAAGGGCAATAGGGACTGTATCAAAAAACCTGATTGAGGGAGCATTAATAGTCGTTTTTATCCTTGTACTTTTTCTCGGAAATCTAAGAGCAGGCCTTATTGTCGCATCAGTGATCCCGCTTGCGATGCTTTTCGCAATTTCCGTTATGAATATTTTCGGAGTGTCGGGCAATCTTATGAGCCTTGGAGCAATTGATTTCGGACTTATTGTCGATGGTGCAGTGATTATAGTTGAAAGCGTGGTCCACCGGATTTATTATGGTAAGCAAAATTTTAAAGGAATAACGAGACTCAACCAGCAGCAAATGGATGAGAATGTGCTTGTCTCTTCAAAGCGTATGATGAGCTCGGCCACTTTCGGACAGATAATTATCCTTATAGTCTATCTTCCTATTATTGCACTGGTCGGTATAGAAGGTAAAATGTTCAGACCAATGGCTCTGGTGGTAACATTTGCGCTGACAGGGGCTGCAATCCTTTCTCTGACATGGGTGCCCATGGCTTCTTCCCTCTTTCTCAGCAAAAGGACTGAGCAAAAGAGCAACTTCTCAAACCGGATGATGGATGCCATTCATAAGGGATTTTCCCCTTTGATTAATTATTCGCTTAAACACAAGCTTGCAGTTTCATTGTCTGCTGTGGCAATCTTCATCTTCAGTATCTTCATGTTCACCAGACTGGGCGGGGAGTTTATACCGCAGCTCGAAGAGGGAGACCTTGCGGCAGGTGTGATGACATTGCAGGGTGGTTCACTTTCTCACACTATAGAAACAGTAATAAAGGCCAATAAGATTTTGCTCGACAACTTTCCTGAAGTAAAGCATGCGGTATGCAAAATAGGTGCTGGTGAGATCCCTACCGATCCTACTCCGATGGAGACCGGCGACTATATTATTACCCTGAAGGATAAAAGCGAATGGACTTCAGCAGGGACAAGAGAAGAGCTTGTGGCAAAAATGGAGGAAAAACTTATTCCTCTTGCGGGTGTAAAATTCGAATTCCAGCAGCCTATCCAGATGCGTTTTAATGAACTTATGACAGGAACAAAACAGGATGTGGCTGTTAAAATTTTCGGAGATGACCTGAATACACTTGCAGAAGAAGCCGGCAGAATCGAAAAATTGATTCAGAATATTGAAGGAGTCCAGGATTTAAATGTTGAAAAGGTAACCGGACTTGCCCAGATACAGGTGACATTTAACCGTGACAGACTGGCGCAGTACGGATTATCTGTAGCAGAAGCAAACAACATTCTCAGGGCGGCCTTTGCCGGCAGCGAGGCCGGAGTGGTCTTTGATGAAGAGAAGAGGTTCAGCCTGGTGGTACGGCTGGATAAAGATTACCGTCAGGACCTCGATGATGTAAAGAACCTGCTGGTCGCTCTGCCTTCAGGCGGACAGATCCCGTTTGACAATATCGCAGATATTGAGATAAAATCAGGGCCCGCACAGGTTTCCCGTGAGAATACCAAAAGAAGAATTACTGTTGGCTTCAATGTCAGGAACAGGGATGTGCAGAGTGTTATTTCAGAAGTATCCCTGAAAATTGATCAGGAGATCAACCTCCCGACAGGATACTATGTGGTTTACGGAGGACAATTCCAGAATCTTGAAGCTGCCAGGGCAAGGCTGTCAATAGCAGTTCCTGTTGCATTGCTTCTTATTTTTATCCTGCTCTATTTTACTTTTAATTCTGTGAAACAATCACTCCTTATTTTTTCAGCCGTCCCCATGGCCGCAATCGGAGGTGTTTTTGCCCTGTGGATACGCGGCATGAATTTCTCTATTTCTGCCGGAGTTGGATTCATTGCGCTTTTCGGTGTTGCGGTATTGAACGGAATAGTTCTGATAGCTGAATTCAACCGGCTTGAAAAAGAGGGTATAACAGATATTAAGGAGAGAGTTCTTAAAGGACTGCATACCCGTCTTCGTCCTGTTATCATGACAGCTGCCGTGGCGTCCCTGGGTTTTTTGCCAATGGCATTGTCAACATCAGCAGGTGCCGAGGTCCAGAAACCTCTTGCGACGGTTGTCATTGGCGGTCTTATGACAGCAACACTGCTTACTCTTATAATATTGCCAATTTTCTATATTGCCTTTTCGTCAGGCAAAATCAAATTATCATACAGGAAGATGACATCAAAGACACTAATAATTGCTCTTCTTATCTTTTCAGGATCATCATTTGCTAACATATTATCCGGTCAGCAGAGAGATTATATAAGTCTGCAGGATGCTATCCGGACAGCACTTGATAACAACATTCAGATAAAATCATCGGCACTTTCGGTGGATGCAAGTAAAGCATTAAAAGGAGCTTCATGGGATATCGGGAAAACAAATCTGGATATCGAATACGGGCAGATGAATTCCATTATGAAAGATAACAGCGTTTCAGTTTCACAATCAGTTTCATTTCCGACAGTTTATCTCAACCAGAAGAAACTGGCAAGTGCAAAAGTCAGAAGCAGCGAATGGGAATTAAGGAGAACACAACTGGATGTTTCAACCCAGGTCAAACAGGTCTACTGGAACCTTGCATATCTTTATTCAAAGCAAAAACTGCTGATTTATCAGGACAGTCTGTATTCCCGCTTTCTAAGGGCCGCTGAACTGAGAGCAAAATCAGGTGAGACAAATCGCCTTGAGATGATAACAGCCCGTTCCCAGAGTTTTGAAGTAAAGAATCAAATGCTTCAGAACTCAACTGATATCGGAATATCTGAGCGTAATTTCCGGACGCTGCTAAATTCAGAAAAGATCTTTATGCCTTCAGATACTATATTAAAAAGAGCAGGCACCCTTCCCGCACATGATAGCAGCGACTTTGTTCTGAATCCTGCACTTGGGTATATTCAGCAGCAGGTTGAAGTGTCGGAAAGAGAGAAAGACCTGGAGCTGAGCCGCATGATGCCCGACCTTAGTATTGGATACTTCAACCAGTCGATAATGGGAATCCAGGATGTTAACGGTGTTCCAAAGACATTTGGATCAGGTGACCGGTTTACAGGCGTTCAGGCTGGAATAACCTTACCGTTATGGTTTTTCCCGTATGCTTCAAAAGTAAAGGCTGCAAGAATAAACAATAATATAGCAATATCTGACGCTGAGTACTTTTCAAAATACCTTGCGGCAAAGCAAAAATCATTGCAGGATGAATACATGAAATATTCAGCCAGCGTCGACTTCTACGAAAACCAAGCTGTACCTGAAGCTAATACAATAATTGACCAGTCAACGAGAAGCTACAAGGCAGGAGCACTTGATTACCTCGATTACGTACTTAGCCTGAACAGGGCAATAGAGATCAGGCAGAATTATCTCGACGCTCTTAATAATTTAAATCTTACACTAATAAATATTGAATATTTAAAAGGTCAAACATTTTAAACATAATAAATATGTCCATAAACAGATTATTCACATACCTGCATTACGCTTTGATAATATCTCTTTTTGTTTCGTGCAGCGGAAACAAAACAGCAACAGTTAATGAAGAGGAACTTCTTCCCGAAGATATTGTTGAAATGCGGTATGATCAGATCAAGGAGGCAGGTATAGATACTGCCTCTGTTGAATTTCGATCGCTGGCTGGATCGGTAAAGGTAAACGGTACAATTTCGGTGGCGCCAAAAAGCTTTGCAACTGTCTGTGCACCTCTGGGCGGGTTTATCAAAAGCACGAATTTGCTGCCGGGCGATGCTGTAAGAAAAGGGGCGACCCTGGCAATCATTGAGAACCAGGAGTTTGTAGATATCCAGGAAACCTATCTCGAAGCTAAAAGCAGGATGGAATATGCGGAGGCTGAATTTAAACGGCATTCGGACCTTTACCGTGAAGATGTCTATTCAGAGAAAAATCTCCAGCAGGTAACTGCCGATTACAAAAGTCTTAAGGCACATGTTTCGGCTCTTAAACAGAAACTGGAGCTGATCGGCATCAATCAGGCTGACCTGACCGAGGAAAATATCAGTCGTTCGATTCCCCTGATATCGCCGATAACCGGCTATATCAAAACTGTAAATGTTAATATCGGAAAATCTATTTCAGCCACTGATGTGCTTTTTGAGATTGTCAATACTGATAACCTTTTTCTTGAGCTAACCCTCTTTGAGAAGGATGCCGGAAAAGTTGCTGCAGGTCAGAAAATAATTTTTTTCATCAACAATGAAACGGAGGAACACACTGCAGTCATAACTCAGACAGGAAGGTCAGTTGATACCGATAAAGCATACAAGGTTTATGCTGCTGTAACAAAGGGATGTAAAAACCTTATTCCGGGTATGTATGTAAATGCAATAATTGAGAATTCCGGCAAACTGGTACCTGCTCTGCCATCGGATGCTGTGGTAAGCTTTGATGACAAACATTATATTTTCGCCTTTGACAGGAACAAGGAGGAAAGCGGGTATGAATTCACCGAGTACAGGATTATTGAGGTACGCAAAGGAATGACGGATGGAGGTTATACAGAGATAATTACTCCTGAGAATTTTGATATCAGGAAAGCAAAAGTAGTGATCAGGGGAGCCTACAATCTGTTGTCGGCCAAAAAGAATGCCGGAGAGATGGCTTGCTGAATATGGGATAGATGGTTGAGATAGTAAAAACACATGATGGTTCCGATACCTTGTTTGTTCCGGAAATGAATGAACATTACCATTCGTTGCATGGAGCAATTCAGGAGTCTGAATATATTTTCATAAAATGCGGTCTTAATTTTTCCAAAGCTGATCCCTTAAGGATTTTTGAAGTTGGATTCGGCACCGGATTAAATGCTTTTCTGACCGCCATTGATGCAGCTTCAAAAAACAGGAAAATATTTTATACGTCTTTAGAGAAATATCCTCTTCCGGAATCCTTAATTAGTGAACTAAATTATAAGAGTTTTTTCCCCGGAGAGGCAACTTGTCTTTTTGACCGGATCCATAAAGGAAAATGGAATATTGCGGAGGAGATTTCAAATAACTTCACCCTTAAAAAGATCGAAGGAGATATTACAAAACAGGAGATCAGGGGTGATTATGATCTTATCTTTTTTGATGCCTTCGGACCGGATAAGCAACCTGAGATGTGGACTGAGGAAGTATTTAAGAAAATAGCCGGAATAACTGTACCAAACGGAATTCTGTTGACGTATTCAGTAAAAGGAGACGTTAAAAGAATGCTGAGGAATTACGGCTTTAAAGTATATCGGCTGACAGGTCCACCAGGGAAACATCAGATAATAAGGGCTGTAAAAATTTAAAAAATTATTTCCTGCTACTCTTTTTTACTTAGGCCAAAGTATTATCTTTGCGGAAATTTAAAATCTAAAATTATATCAAATGAAAATCAAGGGATTAATTGTTCTGACAAGTGTCGTTGCCATAATGCTTGGCTCCTGCGCAAAGACCTCTGTTACCAGTGCGAAAATAAAAACGAAGGAAGACTCTCTTTCCTATGCATTCGGAATCGTCAACTTTAACGCACTTCAGAGTGACAGCCTAAAACTGGATCCAAGAATTGTTGCTAAGGCAATGCTTGATGGTGAAAACGGAAAACCAGAAATGTCAGATGAAATAGCCAGGGGTTTTATTATGTCATTTGTCACTGCACGTCAGGCTTTGCAGGCTGAAAAACAGGCAGAACAGGATAAGCTTCTTTATAAAGATTATGTAGCTGAGAACGAAACATTTCTTGCCACGAACAAAGAAAAGGCCGGTGTAACTGTAACTCCCAGCGGTCTTCAGTATGAAGTTATTAAGATGGGAACTGGCAAAAAACCTACTGCCAACAGCACAGTTAAGGTTCATTATGTCGGCACACTTATCGACGGAACTGAATTTGACTCTTCTGTCAGGAAAGGCGAACCTGTTGAATTTCCTGTTTCAGGTGTCATAAGCGGATGGACTGAAGCTTTACAGCTCATGCCGGTTGGTTCAAAATTTAAATTATACATACCCCAAAACCTGGCATATGGAGCAAGCCAGGCAGGTGAGCTTATCAAACCTTTTTCAACACTTGTTTTTGAGGTTGAACTGCTTGATATAATTCAATAATATGAGAACTGCTGAGATTCATACGCCCAAGGGTATTATGAAGGTAAGCTTCTATGAAGAAGATGCTCCCGGAACCGTGGAAAATTTCGTGAAGCTTGCCAGTGAAGGTTTTTATGACGGATTGGCATTTCACAGGGTAATCCCCGATTTTGTAATCCAGGGAGGCTGTCCGTTTTCAAAGGACATGAGTGATCCGCGATTGGGAACAGGTGGTCCGGGATACAAAATCAAGTGCGAGCTTACCGGCGGAAATCAGTATCATGATAAGGGTGTTTTATCGATGGCTCATGCCGGAAAGAATACAGGAGGTTCTCAGTTTTTCATCTGCCACAGCAGAACGAACACTAAACATCTTGACGGTCAGCATACATGTTTTGGAAAGGTCATTGAAGGGCTTGAAATCATCGGAAAGATCCGGCAGGGCGATAAAATAGAAAAAATAACAATTAACACAGATTAATATGGCTTTCGAAATCACCGGTAAAATAATTGAGGTTCTTCCTGTTAATCAGGTAAGCGATAAATTCAGGAAACGCGAATTTGTTATTGAGAAGAAGGATACCGGCGGTTCAGCTGTTTTTATCGATTATATTAAATTCCAGCTTGTCCAGGATAAATGTGATCTCATAAATGAATCATTTCTTAACGAGGAAGTTAAGATCTGGTTCAACCTGAAAGGCAATAAATGGGAAAGGGATGGCAAGATCAACTATTTTACAAATCTGGATGCCTGGAAAATTGAGAAAGCGTCAGAGCCAGGCAGGAATCAGAATAATCAACCGGAAAGCAAACTGGAGGATGTGCCGCCTGAGATCGACGAACTAAGTGACCTCCCATTCTGAAGGAATCAAGAGACTGAAATTAAATTCAGTCTTTTTTTTTTAATTTTTATACCTATCTTAGGAGATTGACCGGAATATTTTTTTTCTTGTAACAATTAGATTCATTGACAAATAACATTAAAACACTTATAATTATGAAATATATTCTGACACTTCTCATGTTAGGTTTATTTCAACAGGTAAGTTCACAGGTAGCGAAAGAGACTATTGTTGATAATGATTTGCAAAGGGTTCAATTGCCCTATAACAGATTTATTCAGCCTGCAGGGTATCAGATTCTTTTTGGTGATGCATCGCTCGAAAATCATGCCCTTGATGCAGCCCTTTCTCCCGACGGGAAATGGCTTGCGGTGCAAGAGAGAACCAGCATAGTTTTTATCAGCACTCTGGCAGATACAGTCAAATTCGTACTGAGAAACAGTTTTCACCCGGATCTCAGAGGCGGAAGCAACACTTATTCAGGAATTAAATGGCATTTCAATAAAGGCATTCCCGAAGTTTACTGGAGCGTTGTCGGCAGGGATTACAGATCATTTGTTGCATCTGCTAAATGGGACGGGATGAAGGCAGAATTCGGGCGTTTACTTGAATACAAAAAGGTTCCACCTGCCGACATGGCTCTGCCCAACGAGTTGCTGATCACTACTGAATCCGGTCACGAATATCTTTACGTGGTCCTTAATGGGAATAATAAGGTAATAAAACAGGATCTGATAACCGGAGATACAATTTGGGTAGCCGATCCGGGGGTTGCACCTTACGGAATTACTATGGCAGCCGGAAAGCTTTATGTAACGAACTGGGCAGGAAGAGCCCCCTTACCTGCTGATACTGAGGTTGCAGGCATTCCATGGGGCAAAGCAAGGGTTAATAATAAAACAGGCGGAGGAACACGCGAAGGCAGCGTAACTGTAATTGATCCTAAAACAGGAACAAGGATAAAAGAACTTCTTGTCGGACTGCATCCGAATGAAATAATAAGCGAAAAACAGGGAAGGTATGTTTATGTTACAAATTCAAACAGCGACAATGTAACTGTCATAAATACTCTTATAGATGAGATAACTGAAACAATTAGTGTCAGGCTGCAACCTGAGTTCAATCCTTTTTTTGGTGACTCACCGAACGGTTTATGTCTGTCTAATGATGAAAGAACTCTTTTTGTTGCAAACGGAATGGATAATGCACTGGCTGTTATAAGATTATCAAAAAGAGCCGCCTTGAAGGGAACAGGGAATACGAGCACAATAACAGGTTTTATTCCGACTGGTGCTTACCCGTCAGGAATATGCCAATTGCCTTCAGGTAAACTTTATGTTACAAATCTCGAAGCCTCCGGGGCAAGATTAGCCCTGAATTATTCCACATCAAAGAATCTGATCTACAATTCTCATAATATGAGCGCTTCCGTATCGGCAATTCCTTTTCCTGATTTAAAGAAACTAGAGGCTTATACTGATACTGTAATTGCCGTGAATGACCTGTCAAGGGCAACGCTTGCCAGAGAAGCGCCCAGGCCAGGAATCAAACCAAAAAATGTTCCTGACAGAATTGGGGAACCCTCAGTTTTTAAGCACGTATTATATATTATAAAGGAGAATAGAACTTACGACCAGATCCTCGGTGATATGAAGCAGGGTAACGGAGATCCATCTATATGTACTTATGGTGCCAATGTAACCCCAAATACACATAAGCTTAGTGAGGAATTCATGCTTCTGGATAATTTTCACGTGTCAGGTAAATGTTCAGCTGAAGGACATATGTGGACTGATGCCTCAATAGTAACAGACTATATTGAAAAGAACATGAGAGCCTGGTTTAGAAGTTATACACATGTACTTTATGACGCTATGGCATATGCCCCTACCGGTTTTCTCTGGGACAATGCCCTGAGCAAGGGGAAATCAGTAAGGATCTACGGAGAAGCCTCCGAACCGGTCCTTGATAGCAAACTGAAATGGGCTGATATCTATGAAAAATTTAAAAAAGGTGAAAAAGTTGACTTTTTTAATACTACAACCATTGAACCTGTCAAAGCCATTCTTTCGCAGACTTATCCTTCATATGGCAACCATGAATTCAGCGACAGCATGAGAGCAGATGCTCTGATAAAAGAATTGCGTGAATTCGAAGCAATGCAGGGAGACAAGCTGCCGGAACTCATGATTATTGCATTGCCCAATGATCACACCGCCGGAGTAAGGCCCGGCTATCCAACTCCAAGGGCAATGGTTGCAGACAATGATGCTTCCCTTGGAAGGATCGTTGAAGCATTCAGTAAAAGCAGGTTCTGGGAAAATACTGTAATATTTGTTGTTGAGGATGACTCCCAGGGCGGATGGGATCATGTTTCAGCATACCGCACAGTTGCTCTTGTCATAAGCCCGTATTCCAGGTTGAAGAAAACCGTCAGCGCTTATTATACTCAGCCGTCAATGATAAGGACAATCGAACAGATACTTGGATTGCCTCCGATGAATATTCAGGATGCAATTGCAAATCCGATGAGAGAATGTTTTACTTCAGTTCCTGATTTAACTCATTATGTAGCCCTGAAGTCAAATATTCCTATTAATGAAATGAATCCCCAGATCATCTCACTTAAGGGAAAAGCCCTGCATTACGCTAAGAAAAGCATGTTGCCTGAATTTGACAGAGTTGACTCCGGCAATGATGATCTGCTTAACAGGATATTGTGGTTTACCGAGAAAGGGAATGCGCCATATCCTGCCAAATACACCGGAGCGGCCGGAAAAGAAGAGATCGGGGAAGATCTTGATGACTGATCAGGTGACGAATACTGCCTTTCTATGTTAAATCCATTACTTGAAAAGTGGGAGACTCCTTACGGAGCTCCTCCGTTTCACCTTATTAATACAGATCATTTCAGGCCGGCGATAGATGAGGCTATCAGATCGGCTTCCCTGGAGATAGACAGAATTACCGAAAATCCTGAATTGCCTTCATTTGAAAACAGTGTTGCTGAACTCGACCGCTGTGGGGAAAAGCTAGATAAGATTGCGGCAATTCTATTCAATCTTAACAGTGCCGAAACTTCAAAGGAACTTCAGTCAGCCGCTCAGGAAATCTCCCCCCTCCTGGCCAGGTTTTCAAATGATATAACTCTGAATGAAAAGCTGTTCTCAAGGATCAGGTCAGTATTTGATAAAATGGATGCCCTGGTTCTAAACAAAGAACAGCAGATGCTTGTGGAAAAAAAGTACAGGGGATTTATGCTTGGAGGTGCAGGACTGAATGAGAAAGCCAAATCGAGATTCCGGGAGATTTCGGAAGAGCTATCTAAACTGACTCTCAGGTTCGAAGAGAATGTCCTTGCTGAAACCAATTCATTTGAATTGCATATTACAGATCAGGCTGACCTTCAGGGATTACCTGAAGATATCGCTGAGATGGCCTCAATTGAGGCAGGAAAGCGAAATAAAAAAGGATGGGTGTTCACGCTTAATTACCCAAGTTATGTACCCTTTATGCAATATTCTGAAAAGAGGGAACTGCGGGAAAAAATGCTGAAGGCTTACAGCTCCAGAGCTTTCCATAATAATGAAAAAGACAACAGGTCACTGGTTTCAAGGATTGCGAATCTCAGGCTTGAAACAGCAAAACTGCTGGGCTTCCGTAATTACGCAGCTATGGTTCTCAGCCACCGTATGGCAGAAAATCCGGAGAAAGTGGAATCATTTCTCGAAGATCTTTATTCTGCCTCTCATGATGCAGCTATTCGTGATTTTGAAAACGTAAAGGTATTTGCTTCCGGTCTGGGATATACTGATGCCATTGAAAGATGGGATTGGGCTTATTATTCCGAAAAGATAAAGAAAGCCAGGTATAATATTAATGATGAAATACTTAAACCATATTTTTCACTTGACAAAGTGAAGGAAGCCATCTTCAGCCTTGCATCGCGTCTTTATGGTCTAAGGTTCAGCAGGAATGACTCCATCCCTGTGTATCATAATGAAGTTATTGCATACGAGGTCTTTGAAAGTGATGATTCACCGGCTGCAATACTGTACCTCGATTTTCATCCCCGCGAAGGTAAAAACGGTGGTGCATGGATGACTTCCTTCAGGGAACAGAGAATGGAGAATGGGAAAAGGATTATCCCGATAATATCAATAGTCTCAAATTTCTCAAGAGCTACAACCACAAATCCTTCTCTGCTTACATTCAATGAATTGACAACTTTTCTTCATGAGTTCGGGCATGCACTTCATGGTATCCTTTCAAAATGCACTTATGAAAGTCTTTCGGGCACCAATGTCGCATGTGATTTTGTTGAACTGCCTTCTCAATTCATGGAGAACTGGGCATTTGAGAAGGATTGGCTGGATATATGGGCTGTTCACTTCAGGACCGGAGGAAAGATCCCCGATGAGATTATTAAAAAGATCAGGGAAGCTTCAACCTTCAATGAAGGTTATGCATGCAACAGGCAGATTGGATTCTCTTTTCTCGATATGGCATGGCATACGATCACCAGGCCATTCGGGGGCGATATAAGTGATTTTGAAGGAAGAGCGATGCTGAAAACGGAGCTTTTTCCATTAAATGAATCGCTGAATATGAGCTGCTCATTTACTCACCTCTTTGCAGGAGGCTATGCTGCAGGATACTATGGATATAAATGGGCGGAGGTCCTTGAGGCAGACGCCTTCCGGTTCTTCAGGGAATCAGGAATTTTTAATCCGGAGGTGGCAGCATCGTTCAGAAAGAATATCCTCGAAAAGGGAGAATCTGATAAACCGATGAACCTGTATGTAAAATTCAGAGGCAGGGAACCGTCGATGGATGCTTTTCTTGAAAGAAGCGGCCTTAAATAAGAACCTCTTTTCTCCGGAGTTGTTGAAAAACCCTTTTAACCGTAGAGCTCGCAATGATAAAACACTATCAATAAGATCTTTGCGACCTTAGTGCATTTACTTTGTGACCTTTGTGGTTAATGGATTTCGACTTCTTAAACAACCCCAAATCCAAAACTAGTATTATCTTTAGTCCGATAATTGAATGAATACAAAAACAAGCATATATTATTATTAATCAAATTGTTAAAACTTTAAAATGATCCTATTCTTTGAATGCAGTTCCGGGAATATCATAGCAGTTGGAACAAAATCGGAGTTATTGGCAAATGAGATTGAAAAACTGATCTGGCTCTTTGGTGAGGCTTCTCTTCTTCAGGAAAACAGAATCGAAGGCAGGTTCATCGGACCAAGGAAAGAGATGATAACCCCCTGGAGCACCAATGCAGTTGAGATCACTCAGAATATGGGGATCAGCGGTATCTTAAGGATAGAAGAGTATTTCCCGGTAAAATCATCTGATCCGGAATTTGATCCTATGCTGCAATCTCTTTACGATGATCCTGACCAGAAGATCTTTACAATTGACCGTATACCTGAAAAAATTGTTTCCATAAATGACATAAGATATTACAGTGATAAAGAGGGGCTTGCTCTGAATGATGATGAAATAAAATATCTTGAGGATCTTGCACTCTCAATAAACCGCCCTCTGACCGACAGCGAAGTTTTTGGATTTTCCCAGGTAAATTCCGAGCATTGCCGTCATAAGATCTTCAACGGAATCTTCATTATCGACGGTGAGGAGAAAGATTCAACCCTCTTCCAGCTTATAAAGAACACTACTCATTTTAACCGGAATAAAGTAGTCTCGGCATATAAGGATAATTGCGCTTTTCTCCAGGGTCCGGTTGCAGAGCAATTTGCGCCTGCATCTCAGAATAAGCCTGATTATTTTGCAGTGAAGAACTTTGAATCAGTATTATCAATAAAAGCTGAAACTCATAATTTCCCGACAACCGTTGAACCTTTCAACGGTGCTTCAACAGGTACCGGTGGAGAGATCCGCGACAGGATCGCAGGCGGTAAGGGAGCTTTCCCAATTGCAGGAACTGCCGTTTATATGACCTCGTATCCCAGGACCAACGGTGCAAGGCCATGGGAAAAAGCAACTGAGGAGAGGCCATGGCTTTACCGCACTCCGGGAGATATCCTCATTAAGGCATCGAACGGGGCAAGCGATTTCGGTAATAAATTCGGACAACCTCTTATCTGCGGTTCCGTTCTGACATTTGAGCATTTCGAAAACTTCAGGAAATTCGGCTACGATAAAGTGATAATGCTTGCAGGAGGAATCGGGATCGGTAAAAAGAAAGACAGTGAAAAGGATACACCTGAAAAAGGTGATCTGGTTGTTCTCCTGGGTGGTGACAATTACAGGATCGGAATGGGAGGAGGAGCTGTTTCATCTGTCGATACAGGCCTCTTTGACAGTTCAATTGAGCTCAATGCAGTCCAGAGGGCAAACCCGGAAATGCAAAAAAGAGTATATAATGCAATAAGAGCATTAAGCGAATCAGATAATAACCCTGTGGTTTCAATACATGACCATGGAGCAGGCGGGCATCTTAATTGTCTTTCGGAGCTTGTTGAAGCAACAGGTGGCAGAATTGACATGAGCAAATTACCTGTAGGTGACCCTACCCTGTCAGCGAAAGAGCTGATCGGCAACGAATCGCAGGAGCGCATGGGGCTTGTGCTTAAGCCCGGTGACATCGAATCACTGGAGCAGATCGCCGGAAGGGAAAGAGCACCTATCTACGTTATCGGAGAGATAACCGGTGATCACAAGTTTACATTTGAGAACAGCATAACCGGCGAAAAACCTATAGATATTTCCCTTGAATCTCTTTTTGGGAATCCTCCAAGGACAGTAATGGTTGACACTTCAATAACTTCCCTGTACAGCAAACCTGAATACACCCAGGATAAGATACAGGAATATGTCGAAAAAGTCCTTCAGCTTGAGGAGGTAGCCTGCAAAGACTGGCTGACCAACAAGGTTGACAGGTCAGTTACCGGCAGGCTGGCAAAACAGCAGTGTGCAGGCCCGCTTCAGCTGCCATTGAACAACCTTGGAGCCATCACGCTTGATTACAGGGGCAAATACGGAATGGCAACCTCAATCGGACATGCTCCTGCGGCAGGACTTATTGAACCTTCAGCAGGTTCGGTGCTTTCAATTGCTGAAGCTCTGACAAATATTATCTGGGCTCCGCTTACCGATAAACTGAAAAGCGTTTCGCTTTCTGCCAACTGGATGTGGCCCTGCAAAAATCCTGGCGAAGATGCAAGACTCTATTCTGCCGTGAAGGCTGCCAGTAAATTCGCAATTGACCTTGGGATAAATATACCTACCGGAAAAGACAGCCTCTCGATGACACAGAAATATAGCGATCAGGTTGTCATCTCTCCCGGAACTGTAATTATCACAGCTGCCGGAGAAGTAAGCAATATCAGGAAAATTGTGGAACCAGTAATGGTTAATAATCCATATACAAGCCTTCTGTATATTGACATGAGCAGGGATAAGTTCAAAACCGGAGGAAGCGCTTTTGCCCAGATCCTTAACAAACTTGGCGATGAAGTGCCTTCGGTAACTGATCCTGCTTATTTTGCTGAAGTATTTAACACTGTCCAGTATCTGATCGAAAGCGGGAAAATACTCTCAGGACATGACATTTCAGCAGGAGGAATGATCACAACCATTCTTGAGATGTGTTTTTCGAATACTGAAGGAGGTGCAACTGTCGACCTTACAGCGTTTGACGAAAGAGATACTGTCAGGATCCTTTTAAGTCAGAATCCCGGAATTATTATTCAGGTAAAAGATGTGCATGAGATAGCTGAAATACTGGTCGAACACGGAATATCATACTATGCATTCGGCCATCCTGTAACAGAAAGGACAATAAAGGTCACAAATTTTAATGAAACCTTTACTTTTGAAATTGATCGTCTCAGGGACCTGTGGTTCCATACATCTTACCTCCTCGACCGCAGGCAGAGCGGACCTAATCTGGCCAGGGAACGGTATCTGAATTACAAAAATCACAACCTGAAAATTGAAACCGGAAATTTCCAGGGCACTTTCAAATCGCTCGGGATATCGCCTGACCGACGGAAGAAATGGGGTACAAAGGCAGCTATCATAAGGGAAAAAGGTGTTAACGGTGACAGGGAGATGGCATATGCATTATGGCTTGCCGGATTCGACGTTAAAGATGTTCATATGACCGACCTGATAAGCGGGAGAGAAAATCTGGAAAATATTAACATGATAGTGTTTGTCGGCGGTTTTTCAAATTCTGATGTTCTTGGATCAGCAAAAGGCTGGGCCGGAGCTTTCAGGTATAATCAAAAAGCCGGAAGGGCACTGGAGAATTTCTATCTCCGCACCGATACTCTTTCACTGGGAGTCTGCAATGGCTGCCAGCTTATGGCCGAACTGGAATTGATCTATCCCTTGCATAAAAAGAAGGTGAAACTGTTGCATAATAAATCGAAGAAATTTGAATCAGGATTTATCGGGGTTAAGATTCCATCAAATTATTCAGTCATGCTTGAAAATATGTCAGGAATGGAGCTTGGAATATGGGTTGCACATGGCGAAGGGCAGTTCAGCCTTCCCTATCCTGAAGACAGGTACCATGTTGTTCTCAGATACAGTAACAGCACTTACCCGGCAAATCCGAATGGTTCAGATTATGACATTGCAGGCTTGTGCTCAGACGATGGCCGGCATCTTGTTATGATGCCCCATCTGGAAAGAGCTTACTTTCCATGGCAATGCGGATATTATCCTGCCGATAAAAGAAATGATGAAGTGACTCCCTGGATCAAAGCCTTTGTGAATGCAAGGCAATGGATCGAGGTAAAAGTCAGCGGGTCATTGGAGTAAGTATCACCGACATCAGCTTTGTGTCGTTGGGTCCGGATGAAATACGGTTCATGGCTTCCTTCGAAAGGACTTTTTCACTTATCACCTGAATGCGGTATTCTCCCGGCTCTGAAATGTAAAACGATCCTGCATAGGAATCTGCCCTGAAATAGGGGTATGATACATCACCTGAATTCAGTACAACTTTATCAATTTCAGGATTTACCTCAATTAGCTTATCCAAGAGGCTTATCTTGACAGAATTGATGTAGCTGAGATTTGTTGTATCCCTGGTTGCGCTTGAAAGCCAGACTTTATATGTCCCCGGTTTTGATACTACTACATTCCATTCGGCAGTATTGCTGGATGGATTTTCCACATCGTTATAGCATGCTGCGTTCTCCACTTTAAGTGAAAAGGATCCGTCGGCTTTCTGCAAAACAGAATTACCTGATACATTTGCTGAACCGGATTTCTTCCCGCACGACCACGCCAAAAGTAAAACAAGACTAAAAAGAGTAAAGATTTTTCTGCTCATATAAATGGTATTTTAACTAACAACTTTTTTTATAACGTACAATTAACAATTTCAGTATTCAATAAGTGTGCGAAAGAACAAAAAAAATGCCAAACTTATGTATCTGACGATACAAGTTATTAACAATATGCAAATTGTTTTGTTGTCTGAAAATAGAAAAAAAGCGCTGTTTCACCTTTTTATGCTATTCCGGCTGATTCCCTTACAGGCTTTTTAATCCGTTCAGGATTTTTTTTTAAGATGGAAGGAGTCACGATAGCTTCAGCAACAATCTCGGAAAGATCAATTACTTTAGATCTGGTAGCAGGGGCAAGTGTTTTTTTGCAGAGAGGACAAGCCGTTATAAGATAATCAGGATTCTTCCTTGTGAGTTCAGCAGCTGTGTCTGCCGCTATTTTGCGTTTATTCTCCTGACTGAGCATTATATTCCCCAGACTACCACCGCAACAGAGTGAATTCTCATCATCATAACCTGTGGCTTCAAGATTTGCTACATGTCTGAGTACCTCTTTGGGCTCATCAAAAACTCCTGAATTCCTTCCAAGGTCACAGGGGGTATGGTATGTTACTCTCTTATGAAGGAAATTCATTTTAACCGATCCATCGTCAATCAGTTTCTTTATAAACTGGGAATGATGAAGCACCTCGACATCGAGATAATAGCTTTCTTTAAACACTTTATAACAGATGGGGCATGATGTTACAAGTGTATGAGCAGCAGATTTCCATATTATCTGGGAATTGTAGTTGATCAGCTCCCTTGCTTCCTTATCCTGGCCTGCAAGCATTAATGGCCTTCCGCAGCACACACCGCCCTTTTCATCAATGAATGACCAGCTTAATCCTGATGCATTCAGGATACTTGTCATGGCATTCTTAATAGAAGGTGTAAGATGCGTCATGCAACCGGCAAAGTAAAGTATATCAGCCTTCCCCGGGTTGCTTTCAGGAAGAAAATCATAGGAGTTCCTGGCTACCGGCTTGTTTAGCGGCAAATTCTGTTTGTTCCGGAAATAGCCTTTCCATGTATTCGTATATTTAATTTCAGAATCTCCCGCCCTTCGCTGGATCATCCTTATTGGAGAGAGTTCAATTCCCACCGGACAGATCTGATCACATCTCCCGCACATAAGGCAGTTTTGAGCAATATCAAAGGTTTCAGCATTATTCCTTATTGCTTTCGTAAGGTAGGCAGCCTGCATATTGTTAATTCCGGCGGAAAAATTCATCTGGCATGTGTCAATGCATAGGCCGCAAGATGAACACGAGTGAACCTCAACCTCCGAAAATGATCCAGCCTTATCTCCTGTTCTTATTCCTGAATTTCTCATGAAGATAAGGAAGAGCTCGGTCGGAATATGAAGATATCTGGTAAGAGGCATAAGTACAAAAAAAGTTCCAAGCGACAATGAATAGAGCCACCAGAAAGGATAAGCCAATTGACTTGCAGGCAGGAATGAAGCAAGCCACGATCCCAGTGTTCCGGTGAGGAAGCTTCCTGTTCCGTAAGCGCCGCTTGTCAGACTTTCGGCAATCAGCCGGCTTGGAAAAATAAGCCAAAGGGATGCGAGTGCAATCTTATCAGACATTTTGAGCTTCGTTGTCTTTTTCATGCCAACCACTTTTGAAGAGAATCTCTTAATGACAGCCAGAAGAAGTCCTGAAAGAATAAATGCAAGGATAAGATCCATCAGGAAAGTGTAACCTGCTTCAAAAAGTGTTTTACCATGATCGGGATTGAAGAATTTAAAGAAAATAGACTTATAGGGTGCATTCAAATGACTCTTTCCGAAAATATCGGCCTCAATCGTCCCGAATAAAATCAGTAAAAACCAGCCGAAAGCAAGGCTCATATGCATATACCCCAGTCGTAAATTTGTTTTCAGTATTTTCCTGTGGATCAGGCTTTCGAGAAATATTTCCTTCAGGCTCTGGCCGAATGCTTTTCCGAAAAAGCCCCTCTGCAGTCTTAGCTTGTCGGGCCGTGAAAGTTCCCTGAACCAAATAATACTCCTGGTTACTGCATAGATAAGTATGAAATAAAGCCCGAGATTAAAAGGTATCACAAAAGGATCAAACTGCATGACTGTCAAATATTTTAAAAGCCTGTCTAGCCAGAAATACTACGTTCCTTGTATTTACACCTCTGGGACACACAAGTGAGCATTTTCCGCAGAGCATGCATTTTTTTATTTTTTTTCTGACCTGATCATTTTCACCGCGTTTCAGAAGTACATTTATCTCCCTGAGACTGAATGCGGTGAAATTTCCGGTCGTACATGTAGCTGAACAACATCCGCACTCGATACACGCCTTAAGGCTTGGCTCCCTCTCCAGAATAAAATCAACAATTCTGCGATCGTTCGCATCATAATCAATAACCCTGGCCTTTGAAAGGGTAAAACCGAATTTCTCCATATTATTTCCTGTCACTGTTCAGGTAATTAATGATTTCCGAGGCAGCACTGCGGGCATGAGATATTGTTTCAGTAACATTCATAGGTGCCGTGCATGTCCCTGCATAAAATAATCCTTTCACATTGCTCCTGTTGCTCCCGAAATGATTATCGGCAGCGGCAAAAAACCTGTTTTCACCAATGTCCAGTTTCCCTGCTTCCGCAAGCTTTGACCCTCCGTCAGACATTTCCATTCCTGCCATCAGCACAAGCATATCGAGCTCCATTTTCAACGGCCGCCCTGCCAGGGTGTCTTCAGCTTTGACAACCAGCTTTTTGCTGAAAGTTACCCCAACCTCTGAAACTTTGCCTCTGATAAATACAATGCCATATTTCTCCTGGGCTTCCCTGTAGAGCTCCTCATATAGTGCTCCTCCCATCCGCATGTCCATGTAAAAGCAGAACACTTTGCAGCCGCTTAAATATTCTTTCAGCTCAATGGCCTGTTTGACTGCAGTAACACAGCATAGCTTCGAACAATAGAGGTTACCAACCTTTTCATCCCTTGAACCTACACAATGCACTATACCTATTTTTTCGGGCCTTTTGCCGTTTTTAAGCTTAATTTCTCTGCTCCGGAACATCTTTTCGAGATCAGACGATGTAATTACATTATCATATATTCCATAGCCATATTCCTCTTTCCTTTCGCTTTTGAAAAGATCAAATCCTGTTGTAAGGAGTACAGCATCAGCTTTAACAACATCCCCATTGCTGATGTTAACAATGAAATCACTGCCTTTTTTCTGGAAACCTCCGACGCCGTTTCCGGTTATCAGTTTAATATTGTCGTGGGTAATCTGAGTTTTCAGATAGCTTAACACTTCATCACCCGGACGCCGGTCGGGGAAAAGATGATACCATTCTTTCAGATGGCCGCCCAGATCCTTTTCCTTTTCAATCAAGGTAACTGACAAACCTGCTTTTGCCAGCTGTCCGGCTGCTTCCATCCCGGCGGTGCCTCCTCCAACAACTACAACACTTCCTGTCATATCAGGCATTAATCAGGTTTTCAGGAACAGGCATCTGCCTGCCGTCTTTGGTTTTGAATTTATCTTCACTATTATATTCAATCCCCATTTTTTTGAGCAAAGGTTCTGACTGTACCATGTGGTACTGAAGCCCCAGATCCCAGGGGTTATAACCCATTACCAAACCGGCGAGCTCCTCATAAGTCAGAACAGGTATCGAATCTCCTCCTTCTCCGTATGTCGTACCTTCCATCTCCTTGATAGTGAACTGCCACTTATCCATGAACATGTTGCATCCGGGACAATTGGTAATAACAAGATCCGGACTGAATGGCTTCATCGACGAGAATTTTTTTGCGGTATTGGAAAGAGAATAGCCACGGTTTGCCTGTACGAGGTATTGCCTGAACCCGAAACCGCAGCAATGCCTTCTTTCGGGATAATCAACAACCTCCCCGCCCCAGGCCTCAGCCATGCCGCTCAGGACTTGCGGAAATTCTGCACCGCCAACACCAAATTTTGGAAACATCTTGGCATAATGGCATCCGATATGCTCCACAACCTTCAATGGTTCTCCTGTCTTTTTGTTAATCAGAAGATTCTTAGCCTTGGCTGCAATCTCGTTCCTGAATTTATAGATTATGTCACTTGTATGAGCCATGTTTTCCGGTATATCGAATTGCCTTCCGGTAGCTTTATAAAGATACTCCCTGGTTTTTTCAAGTTCTTCAGGAAAGTGCTTCCAGGTCTCGAGGATCTCAGTATAGATACCGAATGAAGTGACACATGAAATTGCAATATTCTTATAACCCGACTCTTTCATCAGTGCAAAATGACGGGCAATAACGGTCATAATAGTTGAAAGCGGCACTATATCTCCATGATAGCCTATTCCTGTACATGTTGTATGTGAGGGATTTTCAAAAACATCCTTTCCAAGCACATTTCTCAGGAAGTCAAAGAAGAATTGCTCCGATCCGGGGTAAAAACTCTGTCTTATACAAGACCTTACATAAAAGAAATGATCATCAGCAATCTCCTTCTGATATTCGGACCAGATCTTTTTCTTTCCTTCATTTTCCATAGTTAATCTTTTTCATCATGTTGTATGCTTTCCGCTATTTGCGGTATAAACGTCAATAAAATATTCATTATCAATGCCTTCATTACTAAACTGAAGACCCATTTCTGCTGCTTTCTTCTTTGAATGCTCTTCAATTGTGTTAAAGAATTCTGTCCCGCCGGTTACATCAAATATCTTTTTAAGTTCTTCCCTGGCATCCTCCGGTATCTTTCTTAATGGCCCGGCCCCAAGCTCATTTATCTGGCCGCCAAGCCGCTCAAAAACATCATGAGTATTATTCAGGATATATTTCCAGATCGGTCCCTGCTCCATATGCATCTCTGGTTGTACTGCATATGTCGCAACACAATACCCGTATTTGAAAATATTTTCCCCGACTGTCCTTTTGATTGCAAACTGTTGTCTCCCCTTCTCCGACTCCGTAAAAAATCCTAGCTTTTGCGAGAGGGTTCTTAGTGCCATAACTACCAGGCCAGGTGTATTTCCTCTTGGGCAGCGTGTCTTGCACGACATGCACTCACCGCAGTACCAGATTGTTTCAGATTTCAGGAGTCTCTCTATATCATCATTATCAGCCGTTTGTACAGCATCAACAATTTTTCTGGGATCATAATCATAGAATTCAGCAGCAGGACAAATGGCTGTGCATATACCACAATTCATGCAGGCATTCAGCCCCTCTTCAAACCTGATATCCTGCTTAAGCAATTCAAAGTAGTTTTCCATTAAAAACGCTAATTATAAAAACAGGTTATGTTAATTTATTAACACAAAGGTATCGTTTCCAATTCAGCCATATAAGAGGCTTAAAGCCTATTTTACATTAGTATAAATACCACCTGAACGGGTCTAAGGCCCATGGGCGTTAAGGCGTAACGGCATCGAGGTAATTTTAAGCTCCCCTCCTGGGAGGGGCGGGGGGTGGGTTAATTAATTTTTGTACTTTTGATTTATGAAACTAATTGCTGAAAGCGGAGGAACCAAAACTCAATGGTGCGCGGTAACCGATTCTGAAGAAACTGAAATAATTTCAACTATCGGACTAAATCCAAATTTTGTCTCGGAAGAAACAATAAAAGATGTACTTTCCTCAGAAGTACTGCCGGCTATGCATAACCCTCCCATTGAAGAAGTCTGGTTTTACGGTGCCGGGTGTGCAGGAAAGGCAATGGAAAAAAAGATCTCATCTGCAATTGGTTCTGTATTGCCCTCAGCCCATGTTCATGTGTTTTCAGATCTGACCGGTGCGGCACGGGGATTGCTCGGATCAGGGAAAGGCTATATCTGCATGATCGGCACTGGTTCAAACTCAGGATATTACGATGGCATGAAGATTACAGCCAACATACCTCCACTGGGATTTATTCTTGGTGATGAGGGAAGCGGTGCTGCTCTCGGCAAGAAAATGCTTGCTGATTTCCTGAGGGGGATCATGCCTCAATCCCTTTCCGATGAGTTCAGAGCCATTTATGGTGCTGAAAAGGATGATATCGTCAGGAATGTTTACAGAGGCGTCTTTCCAAGCCGCTTTATCGGAGGATTTGTAAAGTTCCTGAAAGAACATATTTCTGAAACTTATTGCAGGAACCTTGTAAAAAAATCATTCGGAGAATTTGTTGAGAGAAACCTCAGGCTCTACAAAGTAACTAAAAAAACTGAAATTGCAGTCACAGGATCAGTCGCATGGCATTTCAGCGACATTTTTGAGGAGGTCTTAAAGGAAAATAACTTCACTATTTCAATGATAAGCCAGGGGCCGATTGACGGGATTATCCGGTATCATAAAATGAATAATTAAAATAAATAAATGCACAGCATAACAGAATCCGAATCCTTTTATCACGATCTTGAAAAGATGTCAGTCAGGGAACTTCTTGGATCGATTAACACTGAAGATCAGAAAGTGCCCGATATTGTTAAGAAATCAATCCCTGAAATCGAATTGCTTGTTGAAGCAGTTGTTTCAAGGATGAAGAAAGGCGGAAGGCTGTTTTATGTTGGTGCCGGGACGAGCGGCAGACTCGGAATTGTTGACGCATCTGAGATCCCTCCTACTTTCGGACTCGATCACGGGTATGTTATAGGACTTATAGCCGGAGGTGACAAGGCCATCCGCAAAGCAGTTGAAATGGCTGAAGACGATGAGGAACTTGGATGGAACGATATTCAGTCGTTCAAACCAACCCCAAGGGATATCATAATAGGTATTGCAGCATCAGGTACTACCCCTTATGTTGTCGGTGCATTAAAAAGGGCCAGGAAAAACGGGATATTTACAGGGGCAATAACTTGTAACTCCGGAACTCCGCTGGCAGAAAATGCTGATGTGGCTATTGAAGTCATTACAGGTCCCGAGTTCGTTACCGGCAGTACCCGTATGAAGGCAGGAACCGCCCAGAAACTGGTACTGAATATGATCACAACATCAACAATGATAAGTCTGGGCCGTGTAAAAGGCAACAAAATGGTAAACATGCAGCTTACCAACCAGAAACTTATAAGAAGGGGTACGAAAATGATCTCTGATGAAACAGGACTCGATAACGAAACCTCAAAGAAACTCCTGCTTCTTCATGGTTCTGTAAAAAAAGCACTTGACAGTTTCAGGGAAAACAATATTTAGGAATTTTATAAATCCGGACAACTACAGGGCTTAATTCTATGCTTATTCTTCTTCAGCAAAGCTTTGTTTACTTTGTAAGTAAGATAAGCACAACCTGCTCCAATTACCGCACCGGCAGCAGCATCAGACGGATAATGAACTCCCAGGTGCATCCTTGAATACGCAACTGTTCCTGCATAAGCAAAAGAAGGCACAATAACATACCATTCGGGATAAGACAGGCTGAGAGAGGTTGCGGTTGCAAATGCGCTGGAAGTATGCCCCGAAGGAAACGAAGGACTGCCTGCTTTTGTTTTTTTGAATATATCCGGATAAGTCTCAAACGGACGTTCACGGTTAATTGAGTATTTGAGGGCAATGGTTACTCCGGCATTTACAATTGAAGCTGCCGCTACAACAAAGGCATTTCTAAGCATTTTATCATCGTCTCTTATCAATCCGGCCCCTGCAAGAATAACTGGTGCCCCAACATTGACAAAAACATCTGAATTAGTGATAAACCGGAAATACTTATCAGAGGTCAGGGTTTGCTCTGAATTAATCGCCCTCAGTAACCTGATATCAATATTCTGCGAAAAAACCGCAGCCGGAGAAAGAAATAACAGAAATAACAGAAGTTTTTTATTCAGCAAGGATCATTTTATTTTAACCTTAACGTCAATAAGTTTAATAATATTATCAAGATCCTGATTTTCATTTACAATTGTGGTAATTGGTCGTAAAGTACCAAATCTCCGGGCGTCCCTGAAATCATCCTTTATTTTTTGCGGAACCGTGCTTCCCTGAATCGCCGGCTCAGCTTTGACCCCGAAATAGAAAGTGATCCTGAACGTCTCTTTAAGAACGCTTGCCCAGAATATTGTCTTTTTCTTCTGCTGCATCTTGAACAGCCATTGCTTGCCGTCGTTATAATATCTCCATTCCTCTGTAATCTCTTTATAATTATCTTTCACATAACTTAATAACTTTTGCCACATAATCATCTTATCCCCTATTATTGATTGAAGGTACTCATCCGAAGGGAATACATTCTTGTCTCCTAAAACGGGTTTTTCATTCTCTGCCATGATGAAACTGTTATAATTTTCCTTTACCTGTCCGTATTATGTGCTGGCTTTATATTTTGTCTCGGCTTGTGTGAATTGCATTTGCCTCAAATCATATCCTCCACGGTCATGATGTACTTCAAACTTTGAGGCTATGCGGGATCATCAGCATATAATTCTGCAACAGCTCCTCCTACAAATACTATTTCGTCTTTCAATTCTTCTAATCCATTTGCTACAGTTTGTAGCATTTCAATATTATCCTTTGGCATATTCCAATTTCTTTTCTAATTCTTCTATTGAGATTTTAATTTCTCTTGTTCTTCCAACTCTTAGAGTGTCAGTAATGGCAAGCAACTCATAAAAAGATTTGTCTTCTTGCGCAACCTCTGGAATAGTTTTGTAAAGAGGCTCGATTGCCTGACCTCTTTTGATTCCTTTGGCATATGGCCAAACATATATATCTCCTCCCTGGGAAATGTTTTCACTTATTGGTGGCGCAGAATGAGCAGTTGGAATACCTCGGACAATTGCTCCTGGCTCAACTGGGAATACATATTTCAACCCATATATTAAAAACTCCTTAAATGAATTAGTATTAACACTCCTCTTTTTACCATCAATTAGTTTGGCAATCTTACTTCTGTTTAATGCTTCAGATACTTCGGATGGACTTAATTTAAGAGCATTAGCAATATCAATATTGCGCCAGTTCTGATTTTGTATTGAGAGTATTTTCAATAACACTACAATATCCTGCGGACGCATTCCATTATGCTTTTTCATAACGTATATTATTAATTCGCGATTCGCGAATTGCAAATATACCAATATTATTTACTCATGCAAAATATAAAGACCTGGTATTTAGTTCAATTGCAGTAAGAGTTCCATATCCAGTCAAATTTGAATAAACACAACCAGTATCAAGATTAATCACATTCTTGTTGGCAAGAACTATTTCTTTACAAACATCCACCGGAATTGGTCGATGGCCATGAATAACGAACAGGCCAGGTCTGTCGTCCCTTTATTAGGTCTAGCTCTGAATGCTCCCGGCAGGTTTTCATTAATTGTTGACGTTCTTTCCTACTCAGAAAGTCTTCAGGAGTTAGAATGTAGTTTTTCATTCAGTATTTTATAGATTATACCAGCTATTTTACATAAAATAAGTATTTTATATAAATTCACTATTGTCCGGGAAAACTAATAAGACGAGTATGAGATTCTTCGCTTCACTTCGTTTCGCTCTGAATGACAGGTACTTCTGTTTTTAATGAGGGGGTGGTTGGA